>CAYZTQ010000025.1:0-23179 GCA_964481445.1 uncultured Christensenella sp.
CTAACAATTTGTGTAGCGCCGCCCGGCGTCTGCTCTTTCGGAGTGGAGGAGGACTTTCATGGATTTTCGCTCGATGCTCGATCAGGTAAAATCGGCTTTTGTGATCGGGAAAGGCAACTCTTTCCTGCACGGCGGCCAGCCTGAGCGGCAGCAGACACAGGACTATTATGAGCCGCAGCAGGCGTCTGCGCCCGAGCAGAGCTACGCCGCGGGCTATCAGGCGCCTTATCAGCAGCAGGCCGCCCCCTATCAGGGCGACCCCATGTTCCAATCGCCGCAGCAGGGCATGTATCAGCAGCCGCAGCAGAGCCCCTGGCAGCAGCCCCAGCAGAGCGCGTACCAGCAGAGCGCCCCGCAGCAGGCGCCCTATCAGGCGCCGCAGCAGAATATATACCAGCAGCCGCAGCAGGGCTTCTATCAGCAGCCCCAGCAACCGGTATATCAGCAGAGCGCCCCGCAGCAGAACGCCTGGCAGCAGCCGCAGCGGCAGCCCTCCTTTCAGACCCAGATCGACCCCTTCGGGCAGGAGCGGAACCGCCGCGGCGGCCGCCACCGCGAGCAGCAGAGCGAAGCGCCCGCGTGGAACCAGCCCCAGGCGGAGAATCTGGTGCAGTTTCCGGGCAGCGCGCAGGCGCAGCAGCAAAGCGGCGCCCCCGCCGCCATCGACGCCTATGTGATCAACGTATTCAACCTGAACAGCTGCCGCCAGGCCATGAGCTGCCTCCGGCGCGGCCAGTGCACCCTGATCGTGATGGATCAGCTGTTTGACAAGGCGGAGATCCGCCGCTATGTGGACATGCTGACCGGCGCCTGCTACGCGCTGAACGGCACGATGACCCGGTTGTCCTCCAAAATCGGTTTTTATATCATGGCCCCCGCGGGCATGACCGTCTATACCGACCCCACCACATCCAACGCCAACTCGGCCCGCCCCGCGGCGCAGGCCGCGGGCTTTGGCGCCGCTGACGCGGGCAGCGCCCGCACCGGCCTTGATTTCTCGGCCCAGACCTACGGCGCGGCGCCGCAGATGAGCTTCGCCGCCCACCAGACCGAGCCGAGGCAGGCTGCCCCCGAGCAGTCTTACCGCCCGGGCGCTTACGCCGCCCCCTCGCAGGAAAGCTACCGCGAGCCGGTCAACGCCCAGCAGGAAAATTATCAGAACACTCAGAACGCCTATCAGGAAGAAGCGGCGCAGCGCTACGCGCAGTAAGCCCTTTTATAAGCATAGACAAGCGAGAGGAGAACCCGCATGGCCATTACAGTAACGATGATCGAAGAAAAAGAATTCAAAACCAAGGTGCGGGGCTACGACCCTGTAGAGGTTGACGAGTTCCTGGATGAAATCTGCGACGAAATGGTGGATATGCAGGGCACCATCCAGACGCTGCGGGAGCAGCTGAAGCAAAAGAGCGCCGAGATGAGCGGCTCTTCCTTTGCCCCGCTGCCCATCGCGCCGCAGGCGCCCCTTGCCTCGCTGGCCCCGCTGCCCCTTGAAAAGGCCGAGCCGGAAGAAGAGAAGCTGCCCGCCGATCTGACCAGCGCCAAGCTGCTGCTGGAAAAAACGCAGCGCGCCTGCGACGAGGTGCTGGCCGAGGCCAGAAAGCGCGCGGACGAGATCATCAAAGAGGCCGAGGATCAGCTGCCCGACCCCGAGCTGGAAGATTTGGAGAGCCAGCGCGAGCAGGTGCGCGAGGAGATTGAGAAGCTCAAGAAAGAGGCCGAAGGCTTCCGCCGCCGCTTCCAGTCCATGCTGAAAGACCAAAACGACATTTTAGAAACGGATCTGTTCTAATGCTACTGGGTACTTTGGAGGCCGGCGGCACCAAAATGGTGATGGGGCTCGCGGACGCCGACTGTCATATCATCAAGCGCGAAAGCTGCCCCACCCGGCTGCCCGAGGAGACCCTCGCGGATATTATCGCCTTTTTTGAGCCGCACAAAATCGACGCCCTCGGCATCGCCACCTTCGGCCCCGTGGATCTGCGCCCCTCGTCCGCAAGCTTCGGCAGCATCATCAACACGCCCAAGCTGGCCTGGCGCAATTTCCCGCTGTACCGGCGGCTGAAAGAGGCGCTTCAGGTGCCCTGCGCCATCGATACCGACGTCAACGGCGCGGCGCTGGCCGAGGCGCGCATGGGTGCGGTGAAGGGCCTTGAAAACTGCGTGTATTTCACCGTCGGCACCGGCATCGGCGGCGGCGTTTTGTCTGACGGCCGCCTTGTGCACGGCATGATCCACCCCGAATGGGGCCACACGCCGATCGCCCGCCACCCGGAAGACCCGCTGACCCGCGGCATCTGCCCCTATCACGAAAACTGCGCCGAGGGCCTGGCGGCCGGCCCCTCCATGCAGGCGCGCTGGGGCGTGCCGGCGCAGGAGCTGCCGGAGGGCCACTTCGCCTGGGAGCTGGAGGCCTATTATCTGGCTCAGCTGTGCATCACCGCGATGATGACCGTGTCGCCCGAGCGCATCGTGCTGGGCGGCGGCGTGATGGGCCGCAGCTCGCTCTACCCCATGGTGCGCGAGAAGGCCAACCAGCTGCTGGGCGGCTATCTGGCCAGCCCCACCCCCGAGGAGATGGAGGCCTTCATCGTGCCCCCCGCCCTCTGGCCCGACAGCGGCCTGATCGGCGGCGCGCTGCTGGCGAAGGATCTGCTGAAGGCCTGACAGGCGGCTTGAATATTTTCTAATGGAAGCGGAGCCCCCGGGTTCCGCTTTTTGCTGCCCGGGCGGCTTCTTTTCCGCGCTTTTTGTTTTTGACATTACCCCGCGGCATGCTATAATGACTTGTCTGCGAATAGCCGCTGGACAAGGCGACGATATATAGGGAACGTGTGGAGGAAAGCTCAATGGATGGTCTGCTGCTCATCATGGCTGTACTGCTGCCGGCGGCGGCCGGGTTTACGGTGCTGTTTGCGCCCTGGCTCAATAATAAGAGAGAAAACCGCTGCGCCTTCGTCGGCGCCGTTCTGGTGCTGGAATGCCTGCTGGTGGGCCTGATCGCCTTCACGGGCGAGCACACGGCCGTGCTGTTCAACATGACCCCGCAGCTGCCCATCGCCCTCAGATCGGACGGCACCTCGCGCGTCTTCTCGCTGGTGATGGCCCTGATGTGGACGATCTCCGGCTTTTTCTCCTTCAGCTACATGCAGCACGAGAAGAACGAGAAAACCTACTACGCCTTCTATCTGCTGACGCTCGGCTCTCTGATGGCGCTGACGCTGTCGGCCACCATGGTCACGATGTACCTCTTCTTTGAGGTGATGACCTTCATCTCCATGCCCATGGTGCTGCACACCCGCAGCAAGGAGGCGGTGGCCGCGGGCATCAAGTACCTGATTTATTCCGTCGCCGGAGCGACGATGGGCCTGCTGGGCATCTTCATGCTGACGCCCAACCTCTCCTCCCCCTACTTCGCGCCGGGCGGCAGCCTTGTCACCGAGGGCATGACGCTCTCGCATCAGGGCATGCTGGCGGTCATCCTCGTCACCATCATCGGTTTTGGCACCAAGGCCGGTATGTTTCCCATGCACGGCTGGCTGCCGACGGCCCACCCCGTGGCCCCCGCCCCCGCCTCCGCCGTGCTGTCGGGCGTGATCACCAAGGCTGGCGTGCTGGCCATCTTCCGCATGATTTTCTACGTGATCGGGCCGGATTTCATCCGCAGCACCTGGGTGCAGCTGGCGCTGCTGGGCTGCGCGACGCTGACCGTGTTCATGGGCAGCATGCTGGCGCTGCGCGCCAGGCTACTGAAAAAGCGGCTGGCTTATTCCAGCGTGTCGCAGGTCAGCTATGTGCTGTGCGGCCTGTTTCTCCTGAACGCCACGGCCTTTAACGGGGCGCTCTTGCAGATTGTGTTCCATGCCCTCACCAAGGACGCGCTCTTCCTCTGTGCCGGCGCCATCATCTTCAAGACCGGCATCACCAGGGTGGAGGATATGCACGGCCTCGGCCACCGCATGCCCGTCACCCTGTGGCTGTTTACCATCTGCAGCATCTCGCTGGTGGGCATCCCGCCGCTGGGCGGCTTTATCTCCAAGTGGTACATCGCGCAGGGCGCGATCATCGCGGAAAACCCGGTGCCCGTCTTCAACTGGCTGGTACCCACGGTGCTTTTGATCTCCGCCCTGCTGACGGCCGCCTACCTGCTGCCGCCGAGCGTCTCCGCCTTCTTCGGCGCGGCGCAGGAGGGGGAGGCCGCCCTGCCCAAGGCCGAGCCCAGCCGCGTGATGTTGGTGCCCGTCATGATCCTGACCGCGGCCATCATCTATTTCGGCATCAACCCCGGCCCCATCATCACCGCCTTCAGCCGCCTGGCCGAAACCCTGCTCTGACCCGGCCCCGTTCTGATGCGATACGACATCCTGCTCCCGCTGATGGCCGCCTTTCCCATGGCGGCCGCGGCGCCCGTCTACGCGCTTGGCAAAAACAGGCCCCGGCGCGGCCTTTACGCGCTGATCGCGGCCACGGCCATGGAAGCGCTGCTCTGCCTTGCCATCTTTTTAAGCCCCGGGCCGCTGCAGCTGCAAGTCCCCTCCTTCATGGGGCTTGGCATCTCCTTTTACGCGGACGGCTTCCGCATGCTGTACGCCGCGGTCGCCTGCCTGATGTGGCTGATGACCTCGCTGTTTTCGCCCCAGTATCTGAGCCACGGGCACAGGCAGGCGCGCTACGCTTTCTTTACCCTGCTGACGCTGGGCGCGACGGTGGGGGTCTTTTTATCGGACGACCTCATCACCTGCTTTTTCTTTTTTGAGATCGTGGGCTTCACCAGCTACTGCTGGGTGGTGCACGAGGAGACGCCCGCCGCCATGCGGGCGGGCGAGACTTATCTGGCCGTCGCCGTCTCCGGCGGCATGGCGATGCTGATGGGCCTGTGGCTGCTGGAAAAGCAGCTGGGCACCCTGCGCTTTGAGGAGCTGGCCGCCGCCGCGGCCAAGGTTTCCCCCTCACAGCTCTACCTGCCCGGCGCGCTGATTCTGGCGGGCTTCGGCGCGAAAGCCGGCATGTATCCTTTGCATATCTGGCTGCCCAAAGCGCACCCCGTAGCCCCCGCGCCGGCCAGCGCGCTGCTCAGCGGCGTGCTGACCAAGGTAGGCGTTTTCGGCATCCTCGTCCTCTCGACCCGTGTGTTCCACGCAAACGCAGCCTGGGGAAATGTGCTGCTGGTGATCGGTCTTGTCAACATGTTTTTGGGCGCGCTGCTGGCGCTGATGTCGGTCGACCTCAAGCGCACGCTGGCCTGCTCGTCCATGAGCCAGATCGGCTTCATCCTGGTCGGCATCGGCATGCAGAACCTGCTGGGCCCGCACAACTCGCTGGCGGCGGAGGGCACGATCCTCCACATGCTCAACCACAGCCTGATCAAGCTGCTGCTGTTCATGGCCGCGGGCGTGGTGTATGTGAACGCGCATTCCCTCAGCCTCAACGATATCCGCGGCTGGGGACGCAGGCATCACGGGCTGAAGCTGCTGTTTTTGATCGGCGCCTGCTCGCTGAGCGGCATCCCCCTGTTTTCTGGCTACGACAGCAAAACCCTGCTGCACGAGAGCATCGTGGAATATATCGTGCATCTGTCCGAACACGGCCTGCCGATGTTCTGGTACCAGGCGGCGGAGTGGGTGTTCATCGTGTCGGGCGGGATGACCTTCTGCTATATGCTCAAGCTCTTTATCACCATTTTCGTGGAAAAGCACCCCACCCGGCAGATGGCGTACGATGCCGCGGGCAGCAGCATGACGCCGCTGTCAGCGCTGGCGCTCAGCGTGTCCGCGGCCGTGGTGCTGGTGCTGGGCCTCGCGCCCGAAAAGCTGATGATCCCCATCGCGGACAGCACCCTGTCCTTCATGCTGGCCCACCGGCCCGAGCATGCGGTGCGTTTTCTCACCTGGGTCAACATCTCGGGCGCGCTCAAATCGCTGGTCATCGGCCTTGCGCTGTATCTGACGGTCGTTCGGCATGTGTTGACCGCGCAGGTCAGGCAGACGCATGCCCTCACCAGCCTGAACCGCTGGCCGGACTGGCTCGATATGGAAAACCTGCTCTACCGCCCGCTGGTCAGCGGGCTCAAAAAGCTGGGCTTCCTCATCTGCGCGCCGCTGGACGCACAGATGGACGGCTTTTTCATCCCCCTGATGTATGAAGGCGGCTCGGGCCTCGCCAAAACGCTGAACGGCGTGCTGGAAGGCACGGTCTATCTGCTGCGCCGTCTGGCGCTGGGCCGCCGCGCGGAGCCCTATCTGGAGGAACCTGACCCCCGCGTCAAAGCCGCGGCGAAGGCGGCAGGCGGAAAGGCCACGCAAGCCCTGCGCCGGGCGGAGGGCGGCCTCTTGCCAAAGCTTCAGAAATCCCTCTGGCTGCTGAAGGCCGCCGCGAGCACGCTGAAAGAGTTCTGCCTGCGCCACGCCTTCGAGCTTCTTTTCGCGCTGGCGGGACTTGCCGCGGCGGGCGTCGCGCTGTATTATCTGCTGACATAATCTCTCTTTCAAAGACAAGGAGCATCAACATGAACCGGCCATCCAACTTCACCCTGCAGGGCGGCGCGGTGCGCGTGGAAAATTTTGACCGCATCGCCCCCTTCACCAGCTTTCTGCCCGGCCTGTCGGGCGTGCGGGGCATCCCGCTGTGGGCCTTTTACTGCAACCGCGGGCAGGGGATAGCGAGCCTGGGCATCCACGACAAGGGCAAGGCCATGATCCCCTTTCACCCCGCGGTGCTGGCCTACGAGAAAACGCCGGTCGAGGGCTTCCGCACCTTTGTGCGGGCGGACGGGCAGTTTGTGGAGCCCTTCAGCCCCTTGGAGCGCAGCGCGAAGCGCAGCATGCTGATCCGCTCAAACGCGCTGGAAATCGAGGAGGTCAACGAGGCGGCGGGCCTTTCCTTCCATGTCAGCTACCACACGCTGCCCGGGCGGCCTATCGGCGCGCTGATGCGCAGCCTGCGGATAAAGAATATTTCAAAGGCCGCGAAGCGCGTCGAGCTTCTGGACGGCCTGCCGCGCGTCATCCCCTTCGGCATGAGCCTGCCTCAGTATCAGGACATGGGCAACCTGTTCAAAAGCTGGGCCGAGGTGCGGCTCTGTGAGGAGAACGCCCCGATGTACCTGCTGCGCTCCTCCACCGAGGATGGCAGCCGCGTCAGCGAATCCGTGGGCGCCTGCTTTTTCTACAGTTTGTCTGAGGGAAAGGCGCTGCCCATCCTTTACGACCCGGCGCTCGTCTTCGGGGAGGGGAGCAGTCTGCTGCGGCCCGATCCCTTTGTGGAGGGCGGCCTTGACGCGCTGCTTGAAAGGCAGCAGCTGGGCGTCAACCGCCTGGCCTGCGGCTTTTCCGCGCTCCGCTGCAGGCTTGAAGCGGGCGAAGAGCGGGTGATCGACAGCTATGCCGGTTTTTGCGAGACAGCGACGCTGCTGCGGGCGGAGCTGAAAAAGCTGCGCAGCCCCGGCTTCGCGCAGGAGAAGCGCAAGGAGGCGGAAGCGCTGGCGGACAATCTGCTGGCGGATGTCGCTACCCAAAGCGGTCGGCCGCTGTTTGACGCCTATGTGCGGCAGAACTATCTGGATAACTTTCTGCGCGGCGGCTATCCCCGGCTGATCGGCGGCAAGGTGGTGCACCTGTTCAGCCGCAAGCACGGCGACCCGGAGCGCGATTATAACTGGTTTGCCATCGCGGGGCAGTATTACTCGCAGGGCAACGGTAACTTCCGCGACGTGTGCCAGAACCGCCGCATGGATGTGCGCCTGCACCCCGAAATCGGCGACTGCAACGTGTGGAGCTTCTATTCGCTGGTGCAGGCGGACGGCTATAACCCGCTGGAGATCCGCCCGGCGACTTTTGTCATCCGGGACAGGGACGCGGCGCTTCGGCTGCTGGCGGAATACACGGAGGATGCGGACAGGCTTTCGGATATTCTGGAGGGCGCGTTTACGCCGGGGCTTTTGTCTTCCGCCATCGCGGCGAGGGGCCTTACCCTCAGGGGCGACGAGGAGAGGCTGATCGAAGGCCTGCTGGCCCTCAGCGAGCAGCGCGTAGAGGCCGGCTTCGGCGAGGGCTACTGGAGCGACCACTGGGATTATCTGCTCGACCTGATTGAGGACTATCTGGCCGTCTATCCCGATAAAAAGCGGGAGCTGCTGTTTGAGCGGAAGGATTACCGCTTCTTTGACAGCGGGGCGAAGCTACGCACGCGGGACGAGACGACGCAGATGTCGGAAAAGGGCCTTCGCCGCTGGGACTCGCTGGATGTTTCCCATGCGCACAAAAACACCTGCTGGCTCAAGGACCGGCAGGGCAGGGAAATCAAAACCAACCTCCTGGGCAAGCTGCTGACGCTCTGCGCCAACAAGACCGCGCTGCTCGACCCCGAGGGCCTGGGCCTTTCGATGGACGGCGGCCGTCCCGGCTGGAACGACGCGATGAACGGCCTGCCGGGCCTCTTCGGCAGCGGCATGCCGGAAACGCTGGAGCTGAAGCGGCTGCTGGACTTTGTGCTCAGCCTCCCGGACGGCGAGACCGAGCTGCCGGCAGAGCTTGCCGCCTTCCTGCGCGCGCTGGAAAAGGCGCTGCGGCAGCAGGAGGCCTTCACGCGCTGGGAGAAGGCAAACGACGCGCTGGAAGCCTACCGCGCGCAGCTTACCGGGGGCCTCTGCGGCAGCCTTGAAAACCTGCGCCTCGAGGCGCTGCGGCCCCTCCTCTCGCTGTATAGGCAGCGGGCGCAGGAGGGTATCGACAAGGCGCTGAAAATCGGTGGCGGCATCATGCCCACCTACTTCAGCTACCGGGCGACCGGCTGGGAAACGCTGAAGGATGAAAGCGGCGCGCCGCGCCTTTCCGCTGCGGGGCTGCCGCTGGCGAGGGTGACGGCCTTCGAGCGCGAAGAGCTTCCCCTCTTCCTCGAGGGTCCCGCGCGGTATCTGGCGCAGCTTGAGGATGAGGGCGCGGCGAAGGAAGCCATTTCGAAGGTGCGGGCAAGCGATCTGTATGACCGCGGCCTTGAGATGTACCTGACCAGCGTCAAGCTGGATGACATGAGCATGGAGTACGGGCGCATCCGCGCCTTCACGCCGGGCTGGTTGGAGCGGGAGAGCGTCTTTTTGCACATGGCCTACAAATACCTGCTCGCCATGCTGAAATCAAACCAGCCCGCGGCCTTCTGGCAGGCGGCGGAAACGGGGCTCATCCCCTTCCTCAATCCCGACATCTACGGCCGCAGCCCGCTTGAAAACAGCAGCTTCATCGCCTCCTCCCGCAACCCGGACCCTGCCGTGCGCGGCCGCGGCTTTGTCAGCCGCCTCAGCGGCTCCACGGCCGAGATGCTGAACATCTGGCTGACAGTCTTTCTGGGCAAGGAGGGCATCCGGGAAAGCGGAGACGGCCATCTGTCGCTCACCTTCGCGCCGATGCTGCCGGCGGCCATGTTTGACGAGAAGGGGGAAGCTTCCTTCCGCCTGATGAGCCGCTGCGAGGTCTGCTACCACAACGACAGCAAAAAGGATACCTGGGGCGAAGGGGGCGTGCGCCCCGCGCGCCTGCGATATCTGCTGGACGGGCGGGAAATCACCGAAAGCGGCGGTACCCTGCGCGAGGCCCGGGCCCTGCGCGAGGGAAGGATCACCCGCGTGGACGTGTGGCTGGAGTAGCGGGAAGCACAAAAGAGAATACGGAAGCGAGACGGGGGAGGCTTCTTGAAAGAAGCCTCTCCCGCCAAGTATTTGTGAACCTATGGGTGGTACAGGAGGGCCGCAGCCCTCCTGTTTTCAATCGGCCTCGGCGACATGCGCGGCGAGGCCGTAAGCCTTGCGTAGCAAGGGTTTCCTTGTCTCAATTCGCAATAGTCGCCTTCTTCGCGCTTACGCGCTTGAAGGTTCCTTTGCTCATTGGGGCTTCACTTCACTTGCTCCGCCACAGGCGGCGTTCAGTTTTGCCCCTTCCGCCGCCCGGAGAGCGCAGCGAAAAGGCGGATGGCCGGTTCCCCCTCCCGTTGACAAACTTTGTTTGTCAACGGGATAGTACGCTGCGCATGCTGCGCCTCAGGAAGGCGGCGGTGCGCTCGTGTTTGGGCGCGCCGAAAATCTCCTGCGGGCGGCCGTCCTCCACGATGCGGCCCTCGTCCATAAAGATGACGCGGTCGGCCGCGTCCCGGGCGAAGGCCATCTCGTGGGTGACGATCAGCATGGTGAGGCCGCCTTTTTTGAGGCCCGCCATCACGCGCAGCACCTCGTCCACCATCTCGGGGTCGAGGGCGCTGGTCGGCTCGTCAAACAGCAGCACGTCCGGGTCCATGCACAGGGCGCGGGCGATGCCCACGCGCTGCTTCTGCCCGCCCGACAGCTGCGCTGGCCGCGCGTTGCGATAAGGCAGCATGCCCACCTGCTCCAGATAATAGGCGGCCTTATCGGTACTTTCCTTCTGGCTGCGGCCCAGCGCCCTGCGCTGGCCCGCCACGCAGTTTTCAAAGGCGGTCATGTTGCTGAACAGGTTGAACTGCTGAAACACCATGCCCACCTTGGCGTGCAGGGTGGCCGCCGGCAGGGTGGTGACATCCTGCCCGCGAAGCAGCACGCGCCCCTCGGTGGGCCGCTCCAGCAGATTGATGCAGCGCAGCAGCGTGCTCTTGCCTGAGCCGGAGGGGCCGATCAGGCAGACCGCCTCGCCCTCCTCGACCGAAAAGTCGATGCCTTTTAAGACTTCCTGGCTGCCGAAATTCTTTTTGATGCCTTCGGCTCTGATGATCTCCGCCATGCTCAGCCCTCCCCTGTCACTTTGATCTCGGCCTTCGAGCTGCTCTGCGAGCCGTAGATGGTGTAGCTGTCGCTGCCGCTCAGCTTTTTCTCAAGCATCCGCAGCAGGCGCGTGACCGCGAAGGTGAGCGCAAAGTAGATGACCGAGGTGATGAAGAACACCTCGAAGTACTTGAAATAGGTACCGGCGGCGGATTTGGACATGAAGTAGAGCTCCGTCACCGAGATGACGTTGAGCACGCTCGAATCCTTGATATTGACGACGAACTCGTTGCCCACCGAGGGCAGGGTGTTGCGCACCGCCTGCGGCAGGATGACGCTGGTCATGGTCTGCCAGTGGGTCATGCCCACAGCGATGGCCGCCTCCTTCTGCCCGGGATCGACCGACAGGATGCCGCCGCGCAGGATCTCCGCCATATAGGCGCCGGTATTGACTGACACCACCAGAAAGGCCGCGCTCATGGCGGGGATATCCAGCCCCAGGTATTCCAGCGCGCCGTAGTAGACCACCATGGCCTGCACGATCATCGGCGTGCCGCGGAAGATTTCGATATAGGCGGTGAGAAGCCCCTTGGCCGCGTGAAGCAGCGCTTGGGGCAGCACGCCCGCCTCGGCACGAAGCTCGGCCGTGCGCACGATCGCGACGCCCAGGCCAATCAGAAAGCCCAGACCCGTGCCGACCAGCGCGATCAGCAGCGTGACGCCCGCGCCCTGCAGAAAGAGCGCGCCGTACTTATCCACCAGAAAACTGACCCATTCAAAAAACGTGCTTGGCAAGAAATTTCCCTCTATTCAATGCGTTAGTGCCCAAAATCTCATCATCAGGCGGTGAAAGCTCCACAGGAGGTGCAGGAGGGCTGTGGCCCTCCTGCTGGGGGTCGGCCTCGGCGACATGCGCGGCGAGGCCGCAGCCTTGCGTAGCAAGGGTTTCCTTGCCATCCGCCGCCCGGAGAGCGTAGCGAAAAGGCGGATGGCCGGTTCCCTTCCCGTTGACAAACGCAGTTTGTCAACGGATTAGTTTGCTGCCGGCTGGCGGGACAGGGCGCCCGTCATCAATTCCAGCCTCGCTTCTTCGCTCAGGCCGGCCAGCGCGGTGTTCATCTGCTCCAGCAGCGGGCTGCCCTTGCGCACGGCGATGGAGATCATGGTCTCCTCAGGGTCGGCCTTGAAGCCCATGCCCTCTTCAAACTCAAGGTAGGTGAGGGCGGGGTTAGAGGAAACAGCGGACAGCGCGCCCGGCAGCTCGCTGATGTAGCCGTCGATGCGGCCGCTGGACAGGGCGGCAACCATGGAGGGGAAGTCGCTCATCGCCACCTGGCGCTGCACGCCCTCGATCTGATCGATGATGTCGTAGTGGAAGGTGTTGAGCTGGCCCGTGATCTTGGCGCCGGACAGCTCTTTCAGGCTCTTCGCCCCGGCGTAGGCGCCGTCCGCACGCACGACCACCACCAGCTGGCTCTCATAGTAGGGGGCGCTGAAGTCGACCACCATGGCGCGCTCCTGCGTGGGGCTCATACCGGCGATGATGGCGTCGATCTTGCCCTGGCCGCTGGTCAGCGCGGGGATCAGGCCGTCCCACTCGGTCTTGACAATCTCCAGTTGCATACCCAGCTGCTCGGCAAGATAGCGGGCCACCTGCACGTCGTAGCCGTCGGCATAGCCGCCGCCCGCCAGGGGCACCGCGTAGTCGCTCGCCTCCATCTGCGTCCAGTTATAGGGGGCGTAGGCGCATTCCATGCCCACGCGCAGCACGGGGGCAGCCTCCGCCTGCGCGAAGACCGCAAGGCCCGAAAGGGCCAGTACCAGAGTCAGGGTGAGTGCCAGAAACTTTTTCATGTGACTTGACCTCCATCAAATATCATGGGCGGCGAAGTCGCTATGCTTCGCCGCCCATGGTATGATGAAAGCAGCTGACGATAGCGCTCCACAGCATCGTGCTGTGACAGACAAGTGGATATTCTCCACTTATCCAAGGGTTCGCGCCGGCGCGCTCTGCCTTTCGGTGGTTCCCCTTTCTCCGGAGGATCGTCGCCGTCCGTCGGCTCCTCTCCGGGTACTGATGTACCCACGCCTCTATCCTTTCAAGGAACTATGCACTTGTGCGCATTGTAGGAAAGAAAAGCGGCAGCGTCAACCTATAAAACGGCAATATTTCCACCCGTTTTGTCTAAAATACAGGAAATTTTGAAATTTTCATTTTTCTTTCGTCATTTTTGCCTGTCTGAACCGTTTATATCACTGAGGGGGTGAGGCGATGGACACGCAGCGGGAAAGCAATCGGGAGGGCCTGATCGAAGCCTGGTTTGAGCGCTACGGCAGCGCCGTGCTGCGCAGCTGCTATGTGCTGCTGCGCGACCGGTCGCTCGCGCAGGACGCCATGCAGGAAACCTTCCTTAAAGCCTGGCAGAACCTTGACCGCTTTGAAAACCGCGGCGGCGCCAGCGAGAAGGGCTGGCTGATGCGCATCGCCGCCAACACCTGCCGCGACATGCAGCGCAGCGGCTGGTTCCGCCATGTGGACAGGAGCCTCGCCCCGGAAGACCTGACGCCCGCTATGCTGGCCGTTTCGGATGAAGACAGGACGCTGTTTTTATCCGTGATGCAGCTGCCCCTCAGGCACAGGCAGGTGCTCATCCTGTACCACTACAATTCCCTCACCCTGAAGGAAACGGCGGAGGCGCTGCGCCTCTCCGTTTCCGCGGCCCGCTACCGCCTGAAAAAGGCGGAAGAAGCGCTGAAAAAGGCGCTGGAAGGAGAGAAAGCATGAACAGCAGAATCAAACCGGCGATCGACAGCAATCTCTCCGCCCTGACCGCGCGCCGCTCGGACTTTGAAGCCGTCAGGCAGAAAATGCAAGGAGAGACCATCGTGAAAAAGAAAGTATCCCTGGCCCTGGTATTGACCATCGTGCTGGTGCTGCTCAGCGCCGCCGCCCTCGCGGCCGTGCTGCTGGGCGGGCGCGAGGTGGTCAACGAGATCATCGAGCCTCTGGCCATGAAAAAGACGGATACCCTGCTGTTCACCCGCGAAGAGGTGGAAGAGGTCATCAAGAAAGCCGAGGAGCACGGCGTGACCCTCAAGGAAGATGTGCTCAAAAAGATCCGCCAAAGCGGGAACTATTTCAAGGAGGAGCTGGCTATGGCCTTCTCCCGCGAGGCCTTCGGAGGCAACTTCTACACCTGGGATGTGGCGGACCAGCTGTGGTTTGAAGAGTTCTGGATGCGCATCGACGACAGCTTCCTTTACACCTCAAGGACGGTTCCGCAGGAGGGTGAGCTGAGCCAGCAGCAGATCGAGGAAACCGCCGCGAGACTGATCAGAGAGCGTCACGGGCAGGATTATCCCCTCTCAGACCGCAGCCTCTACCGGCTGGAACGCTCCTTCATCGACATCAAGAACAACCCCTACCGCCATACCAGAAAATGGAGCCTGCACTATTTTCCCCTCCGCCTCGACCTGCCCGAATTCAATATCGAGCTGACGCCGCAGGGCGAGGTCCTCAACTGGCAGGATACCCAGACCCTGCTCGCGGATTGGGACGTCGACGGGCAGGCGCAATACCTGAGCTATCGCCTTGGGCTGATCTACGACGACAACTACGGCGCGACCGACTGGCCGCAGGAGGCCTGGCAGGCCCTGCACCTCGGGCTGAAGGAACTGTACAAAAAGGGCGAGCCCGGCGAAAACTACCGCAACCTGCTGTATGCGCTCAAACAGAGCTACGCCCCCTTCGGGCCGGATACCCTGAGCAGGGAGGAGGCTTCGCGCATCGCGGCGAAGGCGCTGGCCGAAAAATTCGCTCTGGACGCGGAGAAGCTGCTGAAGGAGCCCGAGGATTTTTCCGGCCGCGGCAAATACCTCTACGCGCTGGGGCTGGACGGCGATACGCAGCCGGTGTGGAAGGTCTCCTTCGGGCGCGACTGGCTGGCCGAAATCGACGCGAAAACGGGCGAGGTGCTGGTGGCCGATCAGTATTCCCCCGGCAACGATCATTATCGGCGCTATGTGCGCGATACGCTGATTGCCCCCGAGCGGCGCGCCTTTGCCACCAAAGCGCCGAAGCTCAGGGAGATATCGCCCGAAGAGCTCGAGCAGAAAGGCAACGAGCCGCTCATCCGGCGCGACGACAGCTTCGGCAACGATACCTACTGGCAGGCCATCCTCGCGCTCAACTATACCAGCAACCGCGCCGGGCGCGTATGGGGCGAGCCCGTGCGCGACTACGGCGAGGACGAGCGCTTCTGGCCGCTTGACATGCAGGCCTTTGTCGACCTGTACAACCGTGTTGACCGCTCGCAGGGCTATCGCGGCGTGCCGCTTGAAGGCGATCTGACGCAGGAGCAGGCGCTGCAGCTGGCCGAGGAGGCCTTTCAAAAGGGCAGTACCGAAACAAGAAGCGAGGAGCTTCAAAAGATGATCAAGCCCGCCTTCAGCTTCTACTACGACAGCGAGGGTAAGGGCAGCCGCAGCTGGCACATCACCTTCATGGATGTGCAGGGCGAGATGGCCGGGCCCATCTTCAAGGTGGTCGTCAACGCCGTCACCGGCGAGATCGTCACAGCCGAGAGCCGTGCAAACGGCTGAAGCATTTGCAGGGAAACGGCGCGCTGATTCGTTGTATCCATAGATCATTCCCTTTGAAAGGAGCCCCGATGCGCCGATTCTGCCTGTTGCTGCTCGCCCTCTGCCTGTTGGCCGTCCTCCCTGCCGCCGCGCGGCAGGCGCAGGCCCTGACGGCGCTGCCCGTGGGCAGCAGAGGGCCGGAGGTCAAGGCTCTGCAGCAGCGCTTGATTGAGCTGAAGCTGCTGGACGGCAAGGCCGACGGCATCTACGGGCCCAGAACTTCGCTGGCCGTGAAGCGCTTTCAAGAGCATCTGGCGGCAAGCGGCTATGCCGCGGCGGCGGACGGCGCCGCGGGCGAAGAAACCCTGCGCCTCATCTATGACGACGAGGCGGCGGGCAGCCTGCTCGACCTCAAGATCGGCGACCGCGGGGCGCGGGTGAGCCAGCTGCAGGGCACGCTTTACGACCTGCGCCTGCTCTCCGACAAGCCGGACGGACGTTACGGCGCGAACACCGCGCAGGCCGTGCGGAAATTTCAAAGCATCCTCCTCGAAAGCGGAATACCCGGTGCGAGGGAAAGCGGCCTTGCCGACCCGCTGACGCGCAAGTACCTCGCAGGCGACATGAAAGGGCTGAAAATCCGCGTGCCGCAGAACTTTGACGATGGAAAGCCTGAGAGCCTGACGGCGGACGACCTCTACGCAAGAGCCGCCATCCTGATCGACGCGGGCACGGGCAGGCCCCTGCTGCGCAAAGCGGCGGAGGCGCGTATGTACCCCGCCAGCACCACCAAGATTCTGACCCTGCTATTGGCGCTGGAGGGCATGGACCTGTCGCGGCAGGTCGCCATCCCGCCCGAAGCGCGCGAGATACCGCCCGACAGCTCGCAGGTGCCCGTCTTCTACGGCGAAGAAATGCCGCTGATGGATCTTCTGTACGGTCTGATGCTCAGAAGCGGCAACGACGCGGCCAACGCGGTCGCCGTGCTGCACTCGGGCAGCATTGAGCAATTCGCGCGGCAGATGAACGAAAAAGCGCGGCAGCTGGGCATGACGGGCAGCCACTTCGTCAACCCGCACGGCTACCACGACCCGGAGCACTACACCACCGCCGAGGATTTGGCCCGTCTGACCCTCGAAGCCCTCAAGAACGAGACCTTCCGCCAGATTATCCGCCGCAGCGAATACACCCTGCAAAAGACCAGCCTGCGCGCGGAGCTGCCCATCCGCGTCAGCACCGAGCTGCTCGACCCTTCCTCCCCCTTTTACTACCCCGCCGCCTTCGGCGTGAAGAGCGGCTTTACCCGCGCCGCAGGCTTCTGCTATGTGGGCTGCGCCGAAAAAAACGGCCGCCTGCTGCTGGCCGTCGTGATGAACGACCGCACCCGCAATCAGGCCTGGACCGATATGCGCAGGCTGTTTGAGCTGGGGTTCGCGCTGTAGAAAGTATCAAACCGGTACCTTGAGCTTTATCAGGAAATAAGAAACCCGGGGAAGGGCCTTGGAACGGCTTCCCCGGGTCTTTGCTTTGGTATCCGGCCGCGGTTATCGCTGTACCTTTTCCTCCCGCGCGGAGCGGTGGGCGGTGTAGGCGGCGTCCATGATGGCGCTCAGGCGCACGGCGGCGTCGATGCCCAGCTCCTCAGGCACGGCGCTACCGCTTTGCACCGCCTCGGCCCACAGGCGCAGCGGCGAGGGGCGGTCGGCGGGCAAATCATCCACACTCTGCCATTCCATGCCCGTGCTTTTGTCGCAGACGCTCAGCTGGCTGCCGCGCACCAGCAGGCTGCCCTCGGTGCCCGAGACCTCAAGCGTGTAGGGGTTGCCTCTGGAGACAAAGCCCGTCTCGCTGACGCCGATGGCGCCGTTTTCGAAGCTGAGCAGGCAGACGGCGTTATCCTCCACCGGCTTTTCGGTCACGGAGGTAAACAGCGACTGCACGCCGACCGGGCTGCCCAGCAGCCAGCTGAGCGTGTACATGGGGTGGGCGCCCAGGTCAATCATCGCGCCGCCGCCGCAGGCATCCCGATCGTAAAAGTGGGCGGGCAGCCAGCCCGCGACCGCCCCGTCGTGCACATTGCGCACGCGGGCATAGGTGACGCGGCCCAGACGGCCGGCATCCACAATCTCCTTGGCGGCGCGCAGCGCGGCGCGGCTGAGGTGCGGGAAGGAGATGGCGAAGGTGACGCCGGACTTTTCGATGGCCGCCTTAGCCTCCAGCGCCTCGCTGCAGCGGGTGGTCAGCACCTTCTCGGTAAAAATGTGCTTGCCGGACTTCGCCATCAGCGCCAGCAGCCGCGGGTGCTCGTTGGTGGGCGCGGTCAGAATGCCGCCCCGCACGCCGGGCGCGGACAGCGCCGCCTCAGGCGCGTCATAATAGGGACAGTCCAGTTTCTGAGCCAGCGACCTGCCCCTTGCCGCGTCCTCATCATACACCGCGGCGATTTTACAGCCCGGAATAGCGGCAAACTCGCGCGCGTACCCGTCCGCGTGCACATGCCAGCCGGAAATCAAAGCTGCCTGAAACATTTGAGCAACCCTCCTTATTCAATGAAACTGAAACCGTTGACAAACCAAGTTTGTCAACGGGAAGAAAACTGGCCATCCGCCTTTTCGCTGCGCTCTCCGGGCGGCGGATGGCAAGGAAACCCTTGCTACGCAAGGCTTACGGCCTCGCCGCACAAGGGCAGAGGTGAGCGCCCGCTGTGCGGGGTAAAGCGAACCGTCAGCCCAATAAGCAAGGGAAAGCGAGAGCGGTACCTGCACCGCGAAGCGCTTGACCATTGCGAATTGAGACCGCCGAGGCCGATTGAAAGCAGGAGGGCCGCTGCCCTCCTGCACCACCCATGAGGTTTGCTATCTTCCGAACGCCACCTTTCAGCAGGGGCAAAGATAACGGTTAAAGCTTACTGCTGCGCGCCGCAGTTGGGGCAGAATTTGGCCCCTGCGGCAATGGGCTGATGGCACTCCTTGCAGGTGGGCTCGGCCTTCTGCTGAGGCGCGCCGCACTGCGGGCAGAAGCGGCTGCCGGGGGCGATGGGCTGCGCGCAGCTGACGCAGGGCACCGTCGCCTGCTGCTGAGCGGGCTGCTGCGGCTGCTGGAAGGCGTTCTGCATCATCTGGCCCATGGCCATGCCCGCGCCCATACCGGCACCGAGGCTCGCCCCGCCGCCCGCGGGGTTGTTAGCCGCCTCGCGGATGGCTTCCGCGCTCTGGAACTGCGCGTAGCGGTTCATATCGCCGACCACGCCCATGCTGGTGCGGCGGTCCATGGCCTTTTCCACCTCTTCGGGCAGGCTGATGTTCTCGATGACAAAGCTGTCAAGCTTCAGGCCCAGCGGCGCGATCTTGGGCGTGATGGCGTTCAGCATGAACTGGCCCAGCTCATCGTAGTTGGCCGCCAGATCCAGCGCGGGGATCTTGGACTGGGCCAGCGCGTCGCTCAGCGAAGAGACGATGGTGCGCTTCACCTGGCCCTCGACGCCCTCGGTGGTAAACAGCTCGGAGGTGCCGAACACCTCGCGCAGGAAGGCCACCGGATCCTGCACGCGGAAGCTGTAGATACCGAAGGCGCGCAGGCGGATCATGCCGAAATCGGTGTCGCGCATCATGACGGGGTTGCTGGTGCCCCACTTAAGGTCAAGGAACTGGCGGGTGTTGATAAAATACACCTCGGCCTTGAAGGGGCTGTTGAAGCCGTACTTCCAGCTCTTAAGCGCGGTCATGATGGGCATGTTCTGGGTGCTCAGCTCATAGCGGCCGGGCTGGAAGACATCGGCAATCTTGCCCTCGTTGACAAAGACGGCGACCTGGCTCTCGCGCACGGTCAGCTGCGCCCCCATCATGATCTCCTTGCCATCCGATTCATAGCGGTACACCATGGTGTTGTTGGAAGAATCCTTCCACTCGATCACATCGATCAGTTGCCCTTTGATCATTTTGAAGATGCCCATGCGCCTGTCCTCCTCACGAAAAATAGCCTGATTTGTTCACCAGTAGATTATACCCGGTGCGGGATGCTCTCGGCGGGCTGGTTGTCGGCCAGCTCGTTCATGCTGCTGAGCACGTTGAACTGCTCAAGCTCCAGCTCCAGGTCCATATACTCTTTGATGGTCCGCACCTTGTCTTCCACATAGGCGCGCACGCGGGCCTCGCAGTCCTCTTCCGGCGCGCCGCCCAGCCTGCTCTGGCAGGCGATGATGCGGATATGGCGGGGCGACAGCATGGCCACGCCATAGTAGATGCCCTCGGCAAAGCGGCCGAAAAAGTTGTTGCGCAGCGCGCTTTCAAGCCGCTCGCGGCCGTAGCGCCAGCGCCCGTCGAGGTACAGGTCGCCCTGCGGCATATCGTAGTCAAACAGAAAGGCGGGCTTCTCCACGCTGATATCCTGCGCGCGCACCAGCTTGAGGCGGCTTTTCAGCTCGGCCGCGCCGGGGATTTCCCTCGCCAGCAGCTGGTGCATCAGCTCGTCGCGCAGGTACTGCAGCACCTGCGCCTCATCCATATCGTCTTCGGAATCGTCCATGCGCATGCGGTCCAGAAAGGTGCGCACGCGGACAAGCTCGGCCCGCAGCGTATCATCATGATGGTGGGTCTGGAAGATGGGCAGGCTCGGCCGCACATCGGTCAGATAGCTGTGCAGCGGGGAGGGATCGGCCTTGCGCATCGAATAACCCACAGCGTCCACAGCATTGCTTTCCAGATACTCAATGCCCTGCTGAACATCCCGGATGATGGTGATGGGCGCCAGTTTGAATTCTTCGAGGTTCGGCACCTTCAAAAAGGTATCGATCACCTCGTCGCGGTCGGTCACAAGCAATAGTCTGTACATCGCGTGCCCTCCTCATCTATACGCGGACATTATAGCATACTTCGCAGATTGCACAAGTTTCCGTCCATTTTTTGGCAGGAAAAAACAGGTTCCCGCCCGCGCGGAAGCCTCAGAGCGCGATATCCGCGTATTTTTCGTCCGTTTCCAGCTTCTGCCTGGCGTAGCTGCAGGTCGCGGACAGCTTCTTGCCCTCGCTTCTCGCAAGCTCGACCACCGCGTCCAGAAGCCGCCCCGCGATACCCTGCCCGCGCAGGCTCTCCGACACATAGGTATGGTCGACCGATAAAACGCCCTCCCGGATCTCCTCAAACCTGATCTCGGCGTCGGGCCGCTGCGGATCCCCCAGATAGAAGCGATTGTCTTCCTGTTTGAGCATAGGCACCTCTCCTTCATACAAATTCGGTTCGCTATGCATTATACCCTGTTATCCGTCCTGATTTTCGCCTGATTAGTCATTTCTCCCGTTCTTCCTTGCATAGCTATGCAGGCTGTAGTATAGTTTAGCCAGCAAGGGAAGCGCGCGGCGCGTCCCCACAAAGCGTTCCCGCCAGGCGGGCGCTGAATATCAAAGACGGAGGTGCCTTTATGGAAGGCAGGAAGAAATCCCTCTTCTCAAGACCGGAGGCATGGCTGGCCTGCGCGCTGGTATTGATCCTGGCAGGCAGCCTGCTGGGCGGCATGTTCCACAGCTCGTTTTCCAAGGTGAAGATCACGGAAATCGAGTTTGAGACCGAGCAGGGGCTGTTAAACGGCCTGCTATACATGCCCGAGGGCGCGGGCGAAAACGACCCCCGCCCCGTGATCGTGACCACGCACGGCTACCTGAACACCAAGGAAATGCAGGATGCGCCGGCCATTGAGCTGTCGCGCCGCGGCTACATCGTGCTGGCGCTGGACATGTACGACCACGGTGATTCCAGATGGAAGAACCCGATCCCGCAGGGCGGCTTCTTCGGCACCTTCTGGGTGCACTCGCAAAAGGACGCGGCCAACTACATGGCCCAGCAGCCCTACACCCTGAAGGATGAAAAGGGCAACGCCTACATCGCCGTCTCCGGCCACTCGATGGGCGGCTTCTCCTCCATCGCCGCCGTGTACTTTGACGAGCTGGCCGCGCTGGAGCGCGGCACGCGCAACATCGCGGCCGCCCTGCCGGTCGGCGCCGACTACGCACACTTCTTCGCCTCGCTGATCGCGCCCGCGGACCAGCTGATGGCCGCCATGGGCAGCCGCACCATCGGCTTTATCGGCGGCCACTTCGACGAGTTCTTCTTCAACAAGACCGCCGAGGAAATGAGCGAGGAAGAGAAGAAGATCAGCGGCACCGTCGTCTATAAGGACTATGCCGCCATCAACGCGGGCAAGACCTTCCTGGGCCTCCCGCCGGACGGCGAAGCCGGAGAGCCGGGCAGGTTCTACACCGTCGCCTCAGGCGAGCTGAAGGTACAGGACGCAGTCGCCCGCGCCTCCGAAGAAGGCGAGCACGTCATCTACACGCCCTACGAGACCCACCCGTGGAACCACTTCTCCAAGGAAACTACAGGCAATATGATCGACTTTTATAACCACGCCTTCAGGGATGTGGCCCCCGCGGGCTCGGATATCCCCGCCGGCAGCCAGATCTGGGTGTGGAAGGAGTTTTTCAACTGCGTGGCGCTGGTCGGCTTCTTCCTGCTGATGGTGCCGCTCTGTCTGCTGCTTGCGCGCCTGCCCTTCTTAAAGAAGGCTGTGGCGGAAGAACGCCCGGCCATCACGCCCGCCAAGAAGGGACAGGGCTGGATCGTGCTTGCGGCCGTGGCGCTGGGCACCTTCATCCCCGCCATCTTCTTCGGCAGCTTCATGGATAAAAAGCCGGTGCTTGCGATTCTGGCCTATGTATCGCTGGCCGCAGCGTTGCTCGGCGTGATTGCCGTCTTTGCGATGAAGAAATCAAAGAGTCTGCTGTACATGTCGCTGTTTGCGCTGATATTGGCCGGGGTGCTCTACTTCGCCAAAAGCCTGATTATCTTCGGCAGCTACTTCGTCTCTGCCACCGCCAACCAGATCCTCTTCTGGGGCATCGTGAGCGGCCTGTTGACCGCGGTAATCACCACGGGCGTCTACGCCTGCATGAAAAAGCCGGACGGCACCGTGTTCGCGGCCTACGGTATCCAAAAGAGCCCGGCCGTCATCCTCGCCTCGCTTTTGACGGCGCTGCTGGCGGTGCTGATTGGCTACGCGCTGCTCTTCCTGATGCAGGCCCTCTTCGGGGTGGACTTCCGCGTCTGGACGCTGGCGGTGCGCACGGTAAAGACGGAAAACGTCATCGCCGCGCTGCGCTACCTGCCCTTCTTCTTTATCTACTACTTCGCCAACGCGGTGGCTATCGGGGCCAATACCCGCGGCAGAAAGTGCGGCTGGCTGCTGGGCGCGGCCATGAACGTGCTGGGTCTGGTCATCTGGGTGGCCCTGCAGTACGGCCTGCTGTTCGCCCGCGGCATCTCGCTGGAGCCTGATCAGGCGCTCAACGGCATCCTGCTCTTCGCGCTGATTCCCTGCCTGGCCCTTGCCGGCATCTACGCCAACCGCCTGAGCGAGAAGACCAACAACATGTGGCTGCCCGCCTTCCTGAACACCATTCTGTTCACGATGATCACGCTGGGCAACACGGCCATCTTCTGGAACCTGCAATAACAGACCCAAAGGCATGACGCAAAAAAGGAGGAGTTCGCAAGGACTCCTCCGCAGACTATTGACAAACCCCATGGGTGGTGCAGGAGGGCCGCAGTCCTCCTGCTGTCAATCGGCCTCGGCGACATGTGCGGCGAGGCCGTGAGCCTTGCGTAGCAAGGGTTTCCTTGCCATCCGCCGCCCGGAGAGCGTAGCGAAAAGGCGGATGGCCGGTGCCCCTCCCGTTGACAAACTTGGTTTGTCAACGGCTTGAGGAGGAGTTCGCAAGGACTCCTCCGTTTTTTCTTCATCTATCGGTCGATGCCAACTAATACCAATGAAACTTGTTCCTGCATCCAAAGCGGTGAGGGATTTTGGTTTGAGGCTAGGAGCGAAAGC
>CAYZTQ010000026.1:0-22952 GCA_964481445.1 uncultured Christensenella sp.
TACTGCTCGATAAAGGCGAGGTTCTGATAGATGGCGTTGGCGGTGCCGGAATACCACTCGGAGGCCTCCTGCTTCATATAGGGCGGCAGCACGAAGACGCCGCCGCTGGACAGGTCCAGGTCCCAGGGGCTGCCGGAGCCGATGTAGGCGTTCAGCTCAAGCGGCTGCCACTGCGTCAGCACGCCGACCACGTCGATGCCGGAGTTGGCGCAGTTGCTCAGGGGGAAATCGATGATGCGGTATTTTCCCCCGAAAGGGATGGCCGGTTTGGCCGTTTGGTGTGTCAGCACCCCCAGACGGCTGCCCTGGCCGCCTGCAAGGAGCATCGCGACACAGCTCTTCTTGTTGACCATGTGTTAGTCCTCCTCCAGTGTGGTTTGATTGTCCTCAGGTTCAAATTCAAAATAAACGCTGGCAAGCGGCGGCACGCAGACCTCAACCGAGTCCGCAAAGCCGCTTTGCGCGATGGGCTGCGATACAAGGGGCTCGGGGTTTTGCTTGCCGGAGCCGCCGTAGATTTCAAGGTCGGAGTTGAGCAGCTCCCTCACTGTGCCGGGCCGCGGCAGGCCGAAGCGGTAGCTGGGAAGAAACTGCGGGGTAAAGTTGGTCATGCAGATCAGGGCCTTGCCCTGCGCGCTGTAGCGGGCGAAAACAATCAGGCTGTTATCCTTATCGTCGGCCTGCAGCCACTGGAAGCCCGCCCAGCTGTCCTCCACCTCCCAGAGGGAAGGGTGTTCAAGGTAGGTATGGTTCAGCTTTTTCACATAGGCCTGCACCTGCGGGTGCCGGTCGTATACCAATAGGAACCAGTCGAGCTGATCGTCGTACTTCCACTCGATAAAGTGGGCGAACTCGCCGCCCATGAACAGCAGCTTCTTGCCCGGATGCGCCATGGTATAGCCGTACAGCGCGCGCAGGCCGGCGAACTTGCGCCACAGGTCGCCGGGGTTCTTGTCCAGCATCGAGTGCTTGCCGTGCACCACCTCATCGTGCGAGTAGGGCAGGATATAGTTTTCGCTGAAGGCGTAGTGTAGCGAGAAGGTCAGCTTGTCGTGGTGGTACTTGCGGTAGACGGGGTCGAGCTTGACGTAACTGAGCATGTCGTTCATCCAGCCCATGTTCCACTTGAAGCCAAAGCCGAGCCCGCCCAGATAGGTCGGCTGGGTCACGGCGGGAAAGGCGGTGGATTCTTCCGCGATGGTCATCACGCCCGGAAAATCGCGGTACACCGTCTCGTTCAGGCGCTTCAAAAAGGCGATGGCGTCCAGATTCTCGTTGCCGCCCCACTGGTTGGGCGCCCAGTTGCCCTCGCGCCCAAAATCGTGATACAGCATGGCGCTCACGGCGTCGCAGCGCAGCCCGTCCGCGTGGTAATATTCAAGCCAGAAGCAGGCGTTGGAGATGAGAAAACTCGCGACCTCGCCTCTTGCGTAGTCAAACAGCATGGTGCCCCACTGCGGCATCTCGCTGCGGTGCTGGTCGGCATGCTCGTAGCAGGGGCTGCCGTCAAAGCGGCGCAGGCCGATTTCATCCCGCGGGAAGTGAGCCGGCACCCAGTCTAAAATGACCCCGATCTCCGCCTGATGCAGCAGATCCACAAAACGCATGAAGTCCTTTGGGCTGCCGTGGCGGGCGGTGGGCGCGAAATAGCCGGTCACCTGATAGCCCCAGGACATATCGAGCGGGTGTTCCATCACCGGCAGCAGCTCCACGTGCGTGTAGCCCATCTCCTTGATATAGGGGATCAGCTGCCTGGCAATTTCGGCATAGCTCAGCATCTCGCCGTCTTCGCCCCGCCGCCAGCTGCCCAGATGCATCTCGTAGATGTTGACGGGGCTTTTGTAGGCGTTCCAGCGGCTGCGCCTGTTCATCCAGGCCCTGTCCTTCCAGACATAGCCGGACAGGTCGCACAGGCGGCTGGCCGTATTGGGCCGCAGTTCGCTTGAAAAGGCGTAGGGGTCGGCCTTCAGGTGCATACCGCCGTCATAATCGTAGACCGCGTACTTATAGCCCAGCAGCTTTTCGGCGGCGTTCTCGTAGCTGAAGCGCTGCGGGTCGCTTTTGACCGTGAAGAGCCGGGCGGGCAGGCGCAACTCCCAGATACCGTCAAACTGTTTTTCCATCGGGTAGCTGAGGGGATCCCATCCGCAGAACTCGCCCGTCAGATTGACCGCGCGCGCGTTGGGCGCCCACACGGCAAAATGCCAGTATTTTTTTCTGTTCTGCGTCACGGGATGGGCGCCAAGCATTTCATAGGCGGTTCGGCTGCTGCCCTGATGAAAGGCCTGTCTTTGTATGTCGTCCGGCGGTATGTAGCGCATAACAACTCCTCTCGGCGGCGGATACCCTGTTTGGAGATGTGTTTACCTGAATTAAGTATAGCATAAGCTTCACGCGATTCACAAGGGAGACAGCGCCTCTGCGGCGCCCTTTCCGAAGGGAATTTGAGATTCTTTCTCAATTTCAGCCGGGAACAGTAAACAGGGATGAACTCCCGTTTTGAAAAGGCGGCCCTTTCTGAACCGAGAAAGGGCCGCCTGTCAGCTTATATCAGGGAATTATTTGCCGGCCGCGGCGTTCTCGCCCGCGATGCGGCCGAACACCAGGATATCCGTCAGCGCGTTGCCGCCCAGCCGGTTGGTGCCGTGGATGCCGCCGACCACTTCGCCCGCGGCGTAGAGGCCGGGGATGACGTCGCCGCGCTCGTTCACGACCTTCGCTTCGGTGGTGATGCGCACGCCGCCCATGGTGTGGTGCACGGTGGGCACGCGGGCAGCCGCGTAGAAGGGGCCGTTATCGATGGGCGTGCCGTAAAGGGTGCGTCCGAAGGCGTCGGCTTCCTTGCTCAGGCAGTGCGCGTTGTAGTCATCCAGCGCGGCCTTCAGGTTGTCGTAGTTGACGCCGATCTGCCGGGCCAGGTCTTCCAGCGTCTCGCCCTTGTAGGCGCGGCCCGCGGCAATCAGCGAGTTGACGGATTCGTTGAAGTTGTTCTTTTCTTCGCCGGTGGGGTAGTTGTCGCTGTCCATGATGATCCACAGGCTGCTGTCAGGCTGCTCAAAGAGCGCGGCGGTCATCTGGTCGCGGCGGCCGCCCTCATCCACAAAGCGTTTGCCTTCCTTGTTGACAAAGATGCGGCTTTCCACGCCGAACTCGATGTTTCCGGACAGGGAGCCCGTCTCCGGGTCGCCCAGCGGCAGCAGCTGGATGTTGCCCATCTGCACCATGTCGGCGCCCAGCTCCATCAGCATCTTGACCGCGTCGCCGGTGGCGCCGGGGTGGTTGGTGGAGGGGATGGAGGCATCCAGCGTCGCCCACTGCGTGTTGAAGGCCTGACGCATTTCGATGTTGCGCCCGAAGCCGCCCATCGCGCAGACAACGCCCTTGTTTGCCATGGCGGTCACGGTGTTGCCGGTCTCACCCTTGCACTGCACGCCGACCACGCGGCCGCTCTCATCGGTGATAAAGTGCTCGGCCTTGGTGTTGAACTTGAGGGTGATGCCTTCATGGCTGTCGATGTAGGCCATGTAGGTCTTGAAGAAGCCGGTGCCCACGGGCTCAACGGGCTTGTGCGCGCGGGGCCACAGGCCGCCCAGCACGGTGAAGGTGCCGGGCTTGAATTCCATGCCCATGTCCTTCAGCCACTTGACGCCTTCCCAGGCCTTGCTGACCAGCACATGCACAAGGTCAGGGTCGCCCTGATAGTCGCCGCCGGCCAGCGTCTGCTGATAGTGCCATTCGACCGAGTCGTTGTTGGCGATGGCGGTTTCGCTGCGGTCGTCCACGGCGTTGAGCGCGCCGCCGGCCAGAATGGTATTGCCGCCGACCTTGTCCATCTTTTCGATCACCAGCACGCTCGCGCCGTTTTGGTGCGCCTGCACGGCGGCCGCAAGGCCCGCGCCGCCCGCGCCGATGACGACGACGTCAGCGGTCAGGGTTTCATCTTCGGCCTTCACAACCTCGTGCTCCACCTTGTTCTGGTAGGCCGCAAGGTCGTAGCCCGCCATGGTGATGGCGTTTGAAACGGCCATTTTGATGGCTTCGGAGGTCATGGTGGCGCCGCTCACGCTGTCCACCGCCACGCTCTGATCGGCGATGATGGCGGCGGGGATTTTCTCAAGCGCCGGGTCGGCAATGCCGGCGGTCTCCATGTTTTCCACAATCTTGATGGCTGTAATTTTGCCTTCGGCGTCAAAGGTAACGTCCGCTACGAGGGATTCTTTGCCGCCGATGGCGCTGTCGCCCTTGGCGGTGACGGTCTTTTCCTCGGCCGCGACGAGGGCCAGGACACAGATCATCATCAGGCTCAGAATCAGCGCGATGATTCTCTTCATCATTGTTGGGGATCCTCCTTATGGTAAGTAATAAACTGCTGCCTGTTGACACAAGAGACCCATATGGGCGGAAGAAGGAACGACTGAGGATGGAACACCGCCAGAAAAAGGAAGGACGCGTCAGCCCCAATGCGCCTTGTATTCTGCCTTTCCGTGCCCCTTGGGATACGGCAGCCACCATGAGTATTATAGCGGAGTTGGGGCAATTTTGACAAGAGTTTATCAATATTATCACAAAATGCAGACTGGAGAACGGTGACGTGCAGATGGAGGGGAAGCGTGGGACGAAAAGGTGAAGAATGCAGCCAGAAGAGCGGGAGACATGAAGGCGGGAGGCCTGACCCTGCAGAACGCCAAACAAAAAGGCGCTTTGCGGCGCCTTCTTGTTTGGGGGAGAGTAGGAAATTGGGCGAAAAATCAGGGGAGGTTCAATCAGGGGGTGGAATCAGAGCGAGGTCAGGCCAGGGAAGCGCCAAGCGCCTCGCAGGCGGCCAGCGCCTCGGCATCCGGCGCGTTGTTGGCGATGACGCCGTCCGACACCAGAGAGATGCCTTCAGAGCGGCAGTTTTCCTGCCAGGTGCGCATCCATTCGCCGTCGCCCCAGTCGTAGGAGCCGAACAGGCCGATCTGTTTGCCCGTCAGGCTGCCCTTGCAGGCGGAGAACATCGGCTCAAACTCGCCGTCTTCCAGCTCTTCAGCGCCCATCGCGGGGCAGCCGAAGGCGATGGCCTCATACTGCTGGGCCTTGCCTGCGTCAAAATCGGCCGCGGTGTATACATCCACCTGCGCCCCGGCGCCTTCAGCGCCTTTCGCGACGGCATTTGCCATGGCCTCGGTATTGCCGGTACCGCTCCAGTATACGACAGCGACTTTGCTCATGCTTTCATTTCCTCCTTGAGCCTGCGGGCAGCGCGACCGGGCGAATCATGCTGTGATAAACGACGGCGGCTGCTTTCCCGCTCCATAAGTTAGCGTACACTAACCATGGATATCATAAACCTGATGCGCTCGTTCGTCAATAGGAATTGTATAGTTCCTAAAAATTTTTTGAGCATGCGAATGCCCCCTGCGGCAGAACCCAGGGGGCACGGGGTTGATAGGGTAAACGTTGGGGCTTACTTCAGCTTGATCCGCAGGGTCTTGACCTCGAAGGTGCCAAAGCGCAGGTCGACCTGACCGTCCTTCATGGGCAGCTCTTCCTTCACGTTTTCCAGCATGTCGCACAATGAGACGGAGACGGCGGGCAGCTTGACGCTGAGACGGCAAGCTGTATCGGCCTTCTTGCTCTCGTACAGGCGCACGATCAGGTCGCCCGAGCCATCCTGCGCGGGCTTGAGGGTGTCGATGAACACGTTGCCGGCGTCCAGCTCAAAGGCGCTGAAATCTTCGGCCAGACCCTTCACGCTGACGGGGGCCACGTTGACCTCGTAGGCGCAGCGCACCACGGGCGAATCGAGGAAGCTGCCGTCCCAGGCGAGGAAGGAGTAGGTGAAATCGTGCGGGCCCTGATCGCTGCTCATTTCGGGGCTGGCGCCGCCGCGCAGCAGGGTGAGCCGCAGCTCGCTGTCATGCATGCTGATGCCGAACTTGCAGTCGTTGAGCAGAGCCGCGCCCTTGCCCTGATCGCACAGGGCGCTGTAGCGCTGGTTGCACACTTCGAAGCGGTCGGAGTCGTAGAGCCTTGAGCGGTGGGTGGGCCTTGTCATGTAGCCGAACTGAATCTCGTTGATGCCCTCCGTGGCCTGCACGTTGACGGGGAAGGCCACCTTGAGCAGGCGGTGGGTCTCGGCCCATTCGCAGTGGGTGACAAAGTCAAGCCGCGCGCTGCCATAATCCAGCACGATATCCTGAGACAGGGTGCTGTGCAGCAGTTTGCGCTCCAGATGGATCACGGCGCGCAGGCCGCCCGCTTCCTTGACGGTCAGCTTCACGGGCTCATCGATATCGACCGGCTGCAGCTCGTAGTTGGAGTCGATATCCCAGGCGTCGAACTTGCGCGGCACATCCTTGTACATCAGGAAACGGTTCATGCTGCCGCCCGCGTAGTCGCGGCCATCCAGCTTGTTGATGAAGGAAACGACCTCGCCCTTCTCGTTCAGCGTGGCCCTGACCAGCTCGTTTTCCAGCACGGCGGTCTTTTTGTTCAGCTTGGCCTTCACGGCCTTGTAGGCGCTCTGGGCCTTCTGGGGGACCAGCGTCAGGCTGCCGACGGGCGGCAGCACCACATAGGCAAGCACGCCGTTTTCAGTGGCCTGCGTAGGCACAGCCTGACCGTCTCTGGTGCCCGCGCCTTCCCTGAACTCGTCCGGCAGGCTGACGACCACGCCGCGCGGGAAGGAGAGGGAGTTGAAGATCGTTACGCCCTTGCCGCGCTTGACCAGCGACTTGGCCGCGTCCATGCACACGCCGTCGGCGAATTTGATGATCTCCTTATGCTGGGCGCGCGCTTCCACATAGACCCTCGCGATGGAAGAGCCGGGCAGGATGTCGTGGAACTGGTTGAGCAGCAGCAGCTTCCAGCTGTCGTTCATCTTTTCAAGCGGGTAGCTGAAGCCGCGGGCGGCTGCCAGCGCGCCCCAGACCTCGGCCTCGCGCAGCGCCAGCTCGCTCTTGCGGTTGCCGCGCTTGATGGCGGCCTGCGTGGTGTACACGCCGCGGTGGGCCGAGAAATACAGCTCGCCCACATAGGTATGCCGCGGGCCGCCCGCCTTTTCCATATCGTGGAAGAAGGTCAAGGGAGAGGCGTGGCGCAGCTTCGGCATGCCTTCGAGGTTCTTCTCGCGCTCCACTTCCTCAATGTAGTCGCGGCAGGGGCCGGCGCCGCCGTCGCCGTAGCCGTAGGGCAGCAGGAAGGCATCGAGGCCGCGCTTCTGCACGCGCTTTTTCCAGGTCTCCACGATTTCCTTGGGGTCGGTGCGGTAGGTGTAGCTGGTGGGCAGGAAGGTGTCGATCTTGGAGCCGTCCGCGCCCTGCCAGGTGAAGTAGTGGTAGGGGAACTGGTCGCCCTCGTTGTACGACCAGAAGATCTTCTGGGTCACCAGGTATTTGACGCCGCAGCCCCGCAGAATCTGCGGCAGGGCGGCGGAATAGCCGAAGGTGTCGGGCAGCCACAAAAGCTCGCTGTCCACATCAAAGGTATCTTTGAAATAGCGCTTGCCGTGCAGCACCTGACGGATCAGCGACTCGCCGCTGGTCATGTTGGTGTCGGGCTCCACATACATGGCGCCGTCGGCGATCCAGCGGCCGCCTTTGGCGGCTTTCTTGATCTCCCTGAACAGCTCGGGGTAATACTTTTCGCACATCTCGTAGGAGGCGGGCTGGCTCTGCAGGAACATGTAATCTTTATATTCTTCCAGATGGCGCAGCTGCGCGGCGAAGGTGCGGGCCACCTTGCGGTGGGTCTCCTGCATCGGCCACAGCCAGGCGAGGTCAAGGTGCGCGTTGCCCACGGCGTAAAACTCGGGCACGGTCGTGCCGTTGACGGCGGCCAAAGCGGGCTTCAGCACCTCGCGCGCGGCGCGGTAGCTCGCGTCCCTGTCCTGCTGGGGCTGTTCAAAGTCAGCCGTCAGCGTAAACTTTTCAAGCGCTTCCGCGATCTTGTCGGCGCGCAGGCTCTCCGGGTCAAGCTGATCCATCAGCAGGGCCAGCACGCGCGCGTCAACCATCAGCTGGTAGGCGTCCTCGCTCCACTCGCCGAAGCTGCACTTGCCCATGACGGCGCGCTCGCCTTCTTTTTTGGGGTCCTGATAAGCGCCGGGCAGCACCGGGCCGGTGGCGCAGCCGCCGAGACTGCTCTCGGGGAAGTAGTGCCCGGCGTAGGCTTCCACATACAGGGTGAAGCTTTCGCCGCCCTTGGCCTCGCGGGTCAGGTAGTTATCCACAATAAAGTGCAGCTTGTCGGTGACCCAGTGCGCGCGGTAGGTGCCGAACTCCTTGTCATTGACAAACAGCGTGGCCTCGCCGCCGGTGGGCAGGTTCATTGCGATGCGCTTGCCTTTGGCTTCCTTCGGCAGCCTGATCTCGGCCCGCAGCCAGCAGTATTCGTAGGTCTTGCCCCATTTGGTGCCTTCGGGCATGGGCTTGTATTTGAGCTTCCTGGCTTCCTCAAGGCTCAGGTGATCCATGGTGAGGCAGCCTTCAAAGCGGATCTCCTCCATCGGGCGGTAGACATCCTGGCTCAGGGTGTTATACCAGTGCTCCAAGCGCTCGCGCCATTCAGAGTGCATGTATTTCATGGTTTCTATCCTCCGCGTCATGTGTGCCCGGAAAGGCCGCTTCGTTCAGCCTTTCCGGCTCTTCTCACATCGTATCATGTTCAAATGGCTGACGCCATATACCTAAGATACCAAACTATTCTGTTTTTGCTTTTTCCTGCAGGGGCTGAATCAGCGGGTGGAAGCACAGCACCTTCCGCTCGCCGCCGAGGTCTTCAAAGGGCGGGGTTTCCCTGCGGCATTCCTCTGTCGCGTAGGAGCAGCGGTTGGCAAACTTGCAGGCGGTCTGCATAAACTCTTTGCTCTCGATGTCGGGCAGGGCAATGTCCTCGCGCCACTTGTCGCCCACGCGGGGGATGGCGTTCATCAGCAGCTCTGTGTAGGGGTGGGCCGGGGCGTCCATGATCTCCTTGGCCGGGCCGTATTCCACCAGCACGCCGCGGTAAAGGGTGGCGATGTAGTCAGATACATAGTAGGCCGTCGACAGGTCGTGCGTGATATAGATGAACGATACCTGGTACTTGTCCTTCAGATCTTTGAAGAGGTTGACGATGTTCATCTTCATGCTGGCGTCGATGGCGGCCACCGGCTCGTCGGCGATGATCAGCTTGGGCTTGGTGATCAGGGCGCGCGCGATAGAGACGCGCTGCAGCTCGCCGCCGGAGAACTGGGCGGAATACTTGCCCTTGACCGTGGCAAGGGACAGGCCCACATCCTTGAGCGCCTGATCGACCACCTTGTCGGCTTCTTCGCGCGTTTTGGCGATACCCAGGCGCAGCGCCGTGTTGTACAGATAGCTGTCGACCGCCTTGCGGGAGGAGAAGCTTTCATAGGGGTTCTGGAAGATGGGCTGCACGTTCAGGCGGAAGCGGTCAGCGTTGTAGTGCTTATGGTCAGAGTAGTTGTGCCCGTCCAGATAGATATCGCCCCGGTCGGGCTTGTACACCCGGAGGATCATTTTGCACAGCGTCGATTTGCCGCAGCCGGATTCGCCCACGATGGACAGAATCACTGGCTTGCCCGCGTCGATGGACAGGTTCACCCGATCGATGGCGGTCATCTTCTTGCCAAACAGGATGCTGCCGATGCGGAATACCTTGCTGACGTTCCGGATATCGAGCAGCTTATCGGTTTTCACTTCAGACATTCCTGGCCGCCTCCTTTTCAAGCAGATGGCAGGCGGCGAAGCGGCCGGGCCTGACCTCAATAAACTGCGGTACCTCGCTGCGGCAGCGGTCGGCCGCGTGCGGGCAGCGCGGGGCGAAACGGCAGCCGGCCGGCGGGTTTTTCAGGCTCGGCGGCCTGCCCGGGATGCCTTCGCGTGAGCTCTTGTCGCCCACAACCGGCAGCGCGCCGATCAGCATGCGGGTGTAGGGGTGCAGCGGGTCTTTGAACAGCTCCGCCGTCGGGCCCAGCTCCGCGAAAGAGCCGGAGTACATGATGCCGATGCGGTCGCAGATCTGGTAATGCACGCCCATGTCGTGGCTGACGATGACCAGCGTGTTCTTGTACTGCTTCTGCAGCCTGGTCAGCATCATCAGGATGCCGCGCTGCACCACCACATCAAGCGCCGTGGTCGGCTCGTCGGCCAGAATCAGGCCGGGGGTCATGAAGGTGGCCAGCGCGATGATGGCCCGCTGGCGCATGCCGCCCGAAAGCTGGAAGGGGTAGGCTTCCAGCACGTCGGGGGAAAGGCCCAGCTCCTTTAAGTAATCCTTGACGCGGTTCAGGGTCTGTTCCCTGCTTTCGTCGCCCCTGTCCTGCTTGGGGATGCTGTCTAAAAACTGCTCCTTGAGCTTCATGATGGGGTTCAGCACGCTCTGGGCGGCCTGCGGCACATAGGAGATATAGTTCCACCAGGCTTTTCTGATGTCGCCCGTCGCCAGCTCGTAGCGCTGGCCCTTCTTTTCGCCTGACAGCACCACGCGACCCTCGTCGATGGTCAGCGGATACTGGATGATGTCGTACAGCACGCGCAGCAGCGTGGTCTTGCCGCAGCCGCTTTCGCCAGCGATGCCGAAAATCTCATTGTCCTTGATGTCGAAGTTGAGGTTTTTGACCACGTGTACCGGGCCGTCGATGGTCTGGTAGGAGGCCGAAAGGTTCTCTATTCTTAACATATCAGCGCCCCCTCTTCATCTGCAGATAATCGTTGTAGCCGGTAATCAAAAGGAAAAGGCCGATGAACAGAAGCACCGTGGCCACGATGGGCGAGCCGATCCAGAACCACTGGCCCGCGAAAATCGCGTTGCGGTCGCGCGCCCACTGGATCATATTGCCCAGCGACAGCAGGTTGCCCGGGGAAAGGCCCAGCACCGCGAGCGACGACTCGGAGGCGATGGCGTTCAGCGTGGCGTTCATAAAGTTGGACAGCGACCAGGTCAGCGCGTAGGGCAGAATCTCGGTCACGACCACCTGCATGGTGCCTTCGCCCGAGAACCAGGCGGTCTGTATGAAATCGCGCTCCTTGATCGACAGCGCCATGGAGCGGATCTGCCGGCTGGGCCAGGCCCAGGCGAACATGGCCAGCACCAGCGCCATGATGACCACGGTCGCGCTGCCGCGCATCAGGGCGGTCATCAGCACCAGAATGGGCAGGGAGGGGATGACAACGAAGGTGTCGGTAACGACCATCAGGGTTCTGTCGACCAGACCGCCCGAGAAGCCCGCGACCAGGCCGACCAGCACGCCCGCGACCGTGCCGATGGTGGCCACGATCAGGCCGATGGTCAGCGAGTTGTGGATGGCCTCAATCAAAAGCCACATGATGTCCTGCCCGAGGCTCGTGGTGCCCAGCGGATGCGCCCAGCTGGGGGCCAGCTTTCGGGGGTAGGTGTTCTGAAAGAAGGGGTCGACATGCGGGATGTAATAGATGACAAAGCCGATGAACACGAAAATGAAGGTGATGATCATTCCCGTTTTCAGGCGTCCGTTGGCGTTTTTCCAGAGCTTTTTCATTTGCTGTCTCCCCCTTTAGCTGTAACGGATGCGCGGATCAATGAAGGGGTAGATCAGATCCGCGATCAGGGTGGCGGTGGATATGGCGACAATCGAAATGGTGATGCAGCCCAGTATCATATTATAGTCGGACTGCAGAATCGCCTTTTGAATCAGCGTGCCCACGCCGGGGTAGCTGAAGATAATCTCAGTCATGATGGCGCCGTTGAACGCGCCGCCCAGGCTCATGGCAAGGGCCGTGATCTGGGTCAGGATGGAGTTGCGCATCACATAGCTGGAGCCGATGCGCCGCTCGCTCAGGCCGCGGAAGCGCGAATACTGCACAAAGTCCTCTTCAGCCGTGGCGGCGGAGAGCGACTTCATGGAGATGATCCACCAGCCGGTGCCGACCAGCAGCTGCGACATCGCCGGCAGGAAGGAGGCGCGGAAAAGGGATTCCAGGTATTTCAGCGTGCCGCCCATCGCGTTGATGTTTGACTGCAGGGGGAACCAGCCCAGCAGGTAGGCGAACACGATCTGCAATATCAGCGCCACCAGAAAATAGGGCACGGGGTAGATGCAGATGGCGATACCTTCCAGTATTTTGGATGAACGCTTGTTTTTGCGGAAACCCGCCAGCAGGCCGATGGTGTTGCCGATGATCCAGGCAAGCAGCGTGCTGATCAGAGAAAGGAAGAGCGTATAGGGCAGATAGGTCGAGATGATCTCGCCGGCAGGCGTCGGGAAACTGACCAGCGAGGGCCCGAAATCAAAATGCAGAAGGCCCCGCCACAGGTAGTCGAGGTACTGCTCCCACAGCGTGCCCTCCAGACCGAACTGCACGCGCAGCGATTTGCGCAGCGCGGCCATTTCCTGCGGGTCCATCTGGCCCGAACGGTTCTGAATCTGCCCGATCATGTTTTCCACAGGGTCTGTGGGGAACATGCGGGGGATAAAGAAAATAAAAGTGACGCCGATCAGAATGGTCAGCGCCCAGGTGACCAGACGCAGGCCAAAGTATTTGCGGAATTTCATAGGCTACCCCTTCTTTGCGCCCTGCGCGTAATATGATAAAGCAAAGGGGGAGGCCCAGACCACAAGGTGGCGCGCGCCTCCCCCGGGGATTATCGGTGATTACATGGCAGCAGGAGTGATTTCAGTCAGGATGTACTTGAAGCAGCTCCACCACCACCAGGGGCCGTTGTAGGGGTTGTCGGCGCTGGGGTAGTTGGTCCAGTAGGTGGAGTTGGTGGGAACGAACTTCACGCCGGAGTGGAAGCCGATGAAGGGGATGTCGTCGATCGCGATCTTCATGAATTCCATGCCCAGCTCGTAGCTCTTGGGATCATCCGGAGAAATCTTGGCCAGCTCGTGGATGATCTCGGTGGCACGCGCGTTGTTCCAACGGGAGGCCTGACCGCTTCCACGCTCGCCAATGGGCACAATCAGATCGGCGTCGTAGCCGTTGATGACGCTGTACAGGTCCTTGGTGATACCGCCGGTCGGCCAGTAGCCGCCGATGTCGTAGTTGCCCAGCGCGGCGTTGCTGTCCCAGGTGGCAGCGGATTCGCTGACCAGGTTGCAGTCAAGGCCGAACTTCATCAGCTGGTTGTAGGCGGAGATGAGGCCGCGGCCAGCCTGCGCTTCGGTGTTGGCCAGGTAGCTCATGTTGATCTTGAAGGGCTCGCCCTCAAAATACCACTTGCCATCCTTCTTCTCAAGGCCGGCCTTCACCAGCAGCTTCTCAGCGGCTTCGGGATTGTAGGCGTAGCAGGCGATGCCGAACATGTCTTCCAGAGCGGCTTCGTCGGTGGGGATGTCGCGGCCTTCGGCGCGCAGCTTCTCACCCATGCGCTTGGCATAGTCCATGTCATAGGCCTTGGCCTTAGTGCCGTCGCCCAGGTCGATTTCGAGGTTGGCCATGTATTCCTTCAAAGGTTTCAGGTACAGTTCCTGCATCGCGCTGGTGGCGGTCAGGATCGGCACCGCGCTGGCGCGGCCCACGCCCTCAAAGATATCCATGGTGGTCTCATCAAAGTTCAGAGCGAAGCTGATGGCCCAGCGGAAATCTCTGTTGTTGTAGGGGGCCTTGCCCATCATGAAGCTGATGCCCTTGGAGCAGGGGTCGTCACTGGTGGCGTAGGGGAATTCCTTATACCAGGCAGCGATGTTGGGGTTCTGGGCCTTCATGGATTCCAGCACTTCGGGGGTGACTTCCACCATGATGTCGACCTGGTTGGAGTTCATCATCATCTGGCGGGTGCTGTCATCGCCCAGGGCCTTGACCAATACGTACTTGGCCTGCGGCATCTTGCCGGTCACAACGCCGACAGAGCTGTTCTGCCAGTCTTCGCGGCGCTCGTAGAGCACCCAGTTGCCCAGCGGGTCAAAGGACTTCACGGTGTAGGGGCCGGCGACCACGGGGTTTTCTTCCTTAAACGTGGTCACGTCTTCCACCTTGGAGAAGATGTGCTCAGGCACAACGCGAAGGTCGTTGCCCCAGATGGTCACGCCGAAGCGCAGGGCCAGGCGGGGGAAGGACTCGTTGGTCACGATCTTGAGGGTATAGTCGTCGACCAGCTCAACAGACTTGAACACCACGTTGTAATAGGCGCTCGCGCCGATAGCGGGGGTGTTCTTGATCATGTTCATGGTGAAGACAACGTCCTTGGCCGTCAGGTCAACGCCGTCGGACCACTTGATGCCCTTGCGGATCTTGACGATATGCTCGGTGAAATCTTCGTTGGACTCGGGGAAGCCGTCGGCCAACTCACCGAACTGCTCACCCTTGACGGTGTCCATTTCCCACATCATGGCGCGCATCAGCTGATGGTTGCCAAAGCCCATCGAGGTGCCTTGCATGTAGGGGTTGAACTGACCGGGGGTGTCGGTCGGGATCTGGGTTTCCATAATCAGGGTTTCTCTTCTGGGGGTTCCGACTTCCGTCATCTCCTCCGCGAAGGCCAGCCCGAACAGTGATACCAGCATCACCGTCGCGAGCAGCAGGGACAAGAGTCTACGCATATCCAGTTCCTCCTTTAATTTATTTATCACGCCCTAGCGTATCCGGCGTGCTAAACACAAACTATCAGGGGTTGTCTTTCTCGTATGTTTAATATTAGCACAAGAGCATGATGGATTCAATAGTTTTTTGTCCATTATTGACAATTCCTTATTAGGAAAGAAAAGCATCAGATATCACAGGGGCTTATGCGATTAAGTAAAAATTGTACAAAGTCAATCTGGAATGAGAAAAAGGTCCTGATTGCATCTGGATAGGGGCTATGGTATAATTTTATCCTGATTGCAGGAAAGGGGTAAGCGCGTGGCTGCTAAGAGGAGCGGGCTGCTGTTCGCACCGCGTAGAAAGAGGCATCCCGGCCGCCTGACCGCCGTCCTGCTTTTTTTGTTTGTTCTGGGCATCCTGTTTTCGCTCAATATGGTCAACAACCGCTATGTGCAGCTCGTCAGGGAGCGGGTCAATATCGCCGGCATGGACGCGGCGCTGGACGGCTTCACCATTTTGCATATCAGCGATCTGGATGGGCAGGAGTTCGGCGAGAAGCAGGAGAATCTTTATCAGCAGATCAGGCTTGAGCGTTTTCACGCCGTCTGCCTGACGGGCGATATGACGGACGGGGAGGGCGGCGCTCAGGCGCTGCTCGATCTGCTGGACAGGCTGCCCGGCGATGTGCCCGTGTTCTTTGTGGCAGGCGACGAAGACCCCGAGCCCCTCAACGGCCGCGATCTCTCAAAGGGCGTAAAGGCCGATTTTATTGCCCTGGCCGAAGAGAAGGGCGCCGTGTATCTGGACAGCCCCCGCCTGGTGGAACACGCCGGCAGGCGCATCTGGTTCAGCCCCGCTTCCTTATATATGACCGACCTCAAGTCCGCCTCCTTCGCGCTGAACCAGCGCAAGGACGAGCTGACCGCGGCGGCCGCGCGGAGCCCGCTGGCGTCCGCGGATGAGGCCGCGCTGCGCGCCGTCAACTATCAGCTGGAAACGCTGGCGCTGACGGAAAACGCCAAAAAAGAGATGAAGCCGGACGATGTCTATGTGCTGCTCAGCCATTTCACGCTGGACTCGGAGGAGGTTTCCGGCCTGCAGGAGGGCGAGCGGCAGGAGCGGCACGCCATCAATTTCCCCGGCCGGGTCAGCCTGATCCTGGCCGGCCACTGGAACAACGGCCAGTGGCGCCTGCCGGTGATCGGCCCGGTGTACCTGCCGAAGACCGGGCGCGGCCTCGGCGACTGGATGCCCGGCGGCCGAGAAGTGGCCGGCCAGAGCGCCGTGCACGGCATCCCCCAGTACACAAGCCCCGGCCTCGGCACCTCCGTCGCCTACCCCCGCTGGATGCCCATGCGGTTGCTCAACCGGCCGCAGATCACGCTGCTTGAACTGACCAACCGCATCATCTGAGGCTGTATGAAAGACCAAGTGCGCTACGCAAACCGTGAGCTGAGCTGGCTCCGCTTCAACGCGAGGGTGCTGGAGGAAGCGGGGCGGGAGGATGTGCCCCTGTTGGAGCGGGCCAAGTTCCTGTCGATCGTTTCCTCCAATCTGGATGAGTTTTTCATGGTGCGCGTGGGCAAGCTGGAGCGCAAGGCCGACAGCGGCCTCAACCTGCCCGATCCCGCGGGGCTCAAGCCTGTTCAGCAGCTGCGCGCCATCCGCCGCGCCTATGCGCAGCAGGTGAGGCGGCAGTATGAGCTGTATAACGACGCTCTGCTGCCCGCGCTTGCGGAAAACGGCATCCATATCCTTTCGGAGGAGGAGCTGTCGCAGCAGCAGCGCGACTGGCTGTCCGGCTATTTTGATACAAGGGTGATGCCGGTGCTGACGCCGCGCGTCATCAACCCGGGTTACCCCTTCCCGCTGCTGGCGGCCAAGCGCATCTACATCGCGGTACACCTGCAGTCCGACAAGGGCGGCCTGCCCCAGCTGTGCCTGGTGCCCGTGCCCGACAAGCTGCAGCGCCTCGTTTTTCTGCCGGCCAAATCCGGGCAGCTCAGCGCCATGCTGCTGGAGGATATCATCATCCTGCATCTGGACAGGCTCTTTCCCTATCAGGAGCCGCTGGGCGCGATGCCGCTTCGCATCACCCGCAATACCGACTTTGTGATGGATATCGACCGCGCCGACAACATGATCGTCGAGATGCGCAAATCGCTGAAGCGGCGCAGCTACGGCAAGATCGTGCGCGTGGAGTGGCCCGCAAAGCCCCATCCCCGCATCGCGGCGCATATCAAGAAGGCGCTGGAAGCGAAAAACGACATCCTCTGCGCGGTGGACGGCCCGCTGGATCTGCGCTTTTTGTTAAAGCAGCTGTACGCCGCGCCCGGCTTTGACCGTCTGCGCTACGCGCCCTTCACGCCGAGGCTGCATCCCCGCTTCAGCGCGCCCGGGCAGTCCATCTTCCGCATCATCCGCGGGGGCGACATCCTGATGCACCACCCCTACGACAGCTTTGAGCCGGTGCTGCGCCTGGTGCGCGAGGCGGCGGAAGACCCGCGGGTGCTGGCCATCAAGCAGACCCTGTACCGCGTGGACGCGAAGTCGAGCCTTGTCCCGTCGCTGGCCCGCGCGGCTCAGCTGGGCAAGCAGGTGACCGTGCTGGTGGAGGTGCGCGCCCGCTTTGACGAGGAAAACAACATCAACTGGTGCAAAATCCTCGAGGCCGCGGGCTGCCATGTGCTCTACGGCGTGCCCCGGTGGAAGACTCATTCCAAAATCACGATGGTGGTGCGGCGCGAGTCCGAGGGGCTGCGCCACTACCTGCACATCGGCACGGGAAACTATAATTCCGTCACGGCGACGCAGTATACCGATATGGGTATATTTACCTGTGACAGGCAGCTGGGGGAGGACGCGGGCGCCTTTTTCAACATCCTCACCGGCTACAGCTACACCTACCCGATGAAAGAGCTGATCGCCTCGCCCTATGCCACCAAGCCGGAGTTTATCGAAAAGCTGCGGCGCGAGCGGGACAACGCGGCCATCGGCCTGCCGGCGCGCCTGCGGGCGAAGATGAACTCGCTGTCCGACCCGGAGATGATCGACGCCATCTACGAGGCGGCGGAGGGCGGGGTCGAGGTGCAGCTATTGGTGCGCGGCATCTGCTGCCTGCGGCTTCTGCACCATCAGAACATCGAGGTTCATTCCATCGTCGGCCGTTTTCTGGAGCATTCGCGCATCTATATTTTTGAAAACGGCGGCAGCCCGCAGTGTTTCATTTCCTCGGCCGATCTGATGACCAGAAACCTCGATAAACGGGTAGAATTGACTGCGCCCGTGAAAGACCCGGCCATCGCGGGCGAGGTGATGCGCCTGTTTGACCGCATGTGGGGAGACAACACCCACGCCTGGCGTCTGACGGAGGATGACAGCTACGAGCGCCTCACGCCCGAAGAGCCGCAGGTGGATATTCAGCAGGAGCTGCTTAACACTTGAACAAATCAAACAACACACGCAAAGAGCAATCAAGGAGAAGAGGTAATTTTATGCAGATCTACAACAGCCAAAGCCGTAAAAAGGAAGAGTTTGTGCCGATTAAGCCGGGCGAGGTCAGCATCTACTCCTGCGGGCCGACGGTGTACGATTATTTCCACATCGGCAACGCGCGTCCCTTCATTGTTTTTGACGTGCTGAGAAGGTATCTGGAGTACAGGGGCTACAAGGTCACCTTTGTGCAGAACTTTACGGATATCGACGATAAGATGATCCGCCGCGCCAACGAAGAGGGCGTCACGGTGAAGGAGCTGGGCGACCGCTTTATCGAGGAATATTACAAGGACGCCAAGGCCCTCGGCATCCGCCCCGCCACCGTGCACCCGCGCGCGACCGAGCACATCCCGCAGATCATCGCCATGGTGCAGAGGCTGGTCGACAAGGGCATCGCCTATGAGAGCAACGGCACCGTCTACTATCACACCGCCTCCTTCCCCGAGTACGGCAAGCTGAGCGGCCAGAACCTCGAAGATCTGGAAGACGGCGCCCGCGTGGACGTGGACGACGAGAAGAAGTCGCCCGCCGACTTCGCGCTGTGGAAGGCGGCCAAGCCCGGCGAGCCTTCGTGGGAGAGCCCCTGGGGCCCCGGCCGCCCCGGCTGGCACATCGAGTGCAGCGTGATGAGCACCGAGTACCTCGGCGATACGCTGGATATCCACTCCGGCGGGCACGATCTGATTTTCCCCCACCATGAGAACGAGATTGCCCAGTCCGAGGGCGCGACGGGGCATCCCTTCGTGCACTACTGGATGCACAACGGCTTTCTCAACATCGACAACGAAAAGATGTCCAAATCGCGCGGCAATTTCTTTACGGTGCGCGACATCCTTAGCCAGTATGAGGCGGAGGATGTGCGCATGTTCACCCTGTCCGCGCAGTACCGCAGCCCGCTCAACTTCAGCCGCGACAGCATCGAGCAGGCGCACGCCAGCCTGATCAGGCTGTATACCTCAAGGGATAATCTTCTCTTCCTCCTGAAGGGGGCGAAGGAGAAGGAGCTTTCCGAAGCCGACCGCGCCTTCATGCAGCAGGTGGAGGAGGGCAAGAAGCGCTTTGAAGAGGGTATGGATGACGACCTCAACACCGCCGAGGCGGTAGCCGCCCTGTTTGACATCGTCTACGCCGCCAACACCATGGCAAACGGCGAGACTTCGGCCGAGGCCGTGCGCCACGCGCTGGATACGCTGAAAGAGCTTGCCGATATTCTGGGCCTGATGGTGCGCCAGCCCGGCGGCCTGCCGGACGAGGTGCAGGCGCTTGCCGAAAAGCGCGCGCAGGCAAGGAAGGATAAGGACTGGAAGCAGTCGGACGCCCTGCGCTCCGAAATCACCGCGCTTGGCTATACGGTGGAGGATACGCCCGCCGGCCAGAAGATCACCAAGGCCCTTTAATTCAAAAGCTCTATGAAGAAAGCCCTGCCGGCTGTTCTGACCGCGCTGTGCGCCCTTGCGGCCCTGCTCTGCGCTCTGACAGCGGCGGGGCTTTTTGACGCGCCGGAGCCCTCCGAAACGCTGCGCTTTGCGCCTCTGACCCAGACGGCGCAAACTGTGCTTCCCGAGCGTTCGGAGGGTAAAATCAACATCAATGCGGCCTCCGCGGAAGAGCTGATGACCCTGCCCGGCATTGGCCGCGGCATGGCCGAAAAGATCATCGAGACGCGGGAAAAGAATCCTTTTTATTTTATCGAAGACATTAAAAATGTCCCCGGGATCGGGGACAGAAGGATGGAGCAGCTGCGCCCCTATATCACGGTGGGAGCACCCCGTTGACAAACCAAGTTTGTCAACGGAAGGGGAACCGGCCATCCGCCTTTTCGCTTCGCTCTCCGGGCGGCGGATGGCAAGGAAAGCCTTGCTACGCAAGGCTTGCGGCCTCGCCGCGCATGTCGCCGAGGCCGATGAAAAGCAGGAGGGCTGCGGCCCTCCTGCACCACCCATGGGTTTGTCAATAGTCTGCCCCTACCTCACGGTGGGAGAATAGATGCTTATTCCAGTGGCAGCCAGGTCGCCTTCACCCGGTGGCGGATACGGCAGGCGGAAGGGGGCAGCGCGCCCTCATCCGTTTCGGCTTCGCCCGACTGGTTGTCGTAGGGGTCGTTTCGGGGGAACTGTTTAGGCGGCTGCAGCTCGCCCATGTAGCGGCTGTTGAAGACCGCGCGGTAGGGGTCCAGGTTGCCGAAGTAAAATTCGCGCCTTTCCATGTTGCCGCCGCGCCTGCCCGCGCCGCCGAAGCTGCAGTCAACCGGCAGCCAGCCCCATTGTCCGGTGTAGAACCAGGCCCAGTCGTGGCTGCCCTCGTCGCCCGGGGCGGCGTAGAGGCCGCTTTGCCAGCGGGCGGGGATGCCCGCGATGCGGCACAGCGTGATGAACAGCAGCGCCTGCAGCCCGCAGTCGCCCCGCAGGTTGACCGCCGCGTACTCCGCGCCATTTTCGATCAGCTGGTAGGGGCGCACATAGCTGTACAGCACCCTGCCCGTGATAAAGTCATAAAAACGTTTGGCCTGCCGCACAGGCACGATCTCATCGCCGATCAGCTCTTTGCACAGCGATACAAGATAGGGCGTAAACAGAATATGCGGCGCCTGGGGCTCCAGATCCTCCCTTGAGGGAGCCTTGACGTCGGGATAGAGCACGTGCGGGCTGCCGTCGTTTACCGGGTCGCAGTAAACAAGCTGCTGCACATAGCTGCTTTTTACGGTGAAGGGCCTGTTTTCCGTCAGCTTTTCCTCAAAATAGACGGTGCGCTGTGGCGCGCTCTCCCGCGCGATATGCCTTGGGTTGGGCTGCGCGTCCAGCAGCTGCACCTCGCGCTGCTGGGGCGCGGGCGCCGGCAGGGGCAGATGCACGCGGTACACGCTGCCCGCTTTGAAAGCGGCGTCGCTCAGGGTCAGCGTGCTTTCCAGCTCCATCTGCATGCGCAGGCCGCCGTTTTGCTTCATGTAGCGCACCGCCTCGTCCAGCAGCGGACGGGAGGGGCTTAAGGGCTTGCCCGCCCGGGCGGCGAACTCGGGGTTGGCCTTGAGCAGGCTTGCCACCGTGTCCTCATGGTACCTGCGCTGCCCTTCGATCAGCTTGCTGTCCAGCCAGCCGAGGCTGCGCAGCGCGTCAAAATCATCCCCGTTGAAGCCGGGGATTTCCTTCTGAATGGCCGCTTGCAGCGTTTCTTTGGTATAGGGGTAAAAGGCGGGCAGCCGCTCCATGAAAAAGAGCGCGGCCCCAAGCCGCTCGCGCAGCATGCGAGGCAGATCCAACCGGAGGTGCGCCTCGATCATGCGCTTTGCGGTTTCCCACTCGCCCGCGGTGATGTGGCTTTCAATATCCTGCGGCAGGGGGGCGGCAAGAGAGGTAAAATCCATGGCTCAATCCTCCCAGCGCGCAAGGATGCTTTCGATCTGCGAGGCCAGCTTGATTTTCAGCCTGTTGCTGTAGCCCGAGGCCCCGGCAATCAGGTTCTTCAGCCGGTCAAAGGCAGACTGCAGCTTGCTGTCGGCTTCGGCCACATGGGCGGGCACGGCGGCCGCTTCCTCGCGCTTTGCCTTGACGGCCAGCCTGGGCCTGCCCTCGCGCACCAACTCATTCAGCGCCAGATCCCACACGTCGCCGTTATAGGGGATAGAGGTGATCAGCCCCTGACTGGCGAGCTCACTTGCGAAGCCCTCCGCCACCGCTTCCTCGCCGTGGCAGATAAAGTAGCGCGTGGGCCGGGGGCTGAAGCTGTGCGCCCATTTCTCAAGGCCGGACTTGTCGGCATGTCCGCTGATGGCGCGCAGCATGCGGATTTCGGCCTTCACCTCGATGTCTTCGTCAAACAGGCGCACCTTCTTGGCCCCCTCAAAGAGGGCGCGGCCGAGCGTGCCGACGCTCTGGTAGCCGACAAAGAGCACCGTGCACTCGCTGCGCCAGAGGTTGTGCTTCAGGTGGTGGCGGATGCGCCCGGCCTCGGCCATGCCGGAGGCGGAGATAATGACGCCCGGGCCCTGATGGAAGTTGATTTCCCGCGATTCCTCGGCGGTTACGCACAGGCGCAGGCCCTCAAAGCTCAGGGGGTTTTCGCCGCTTCTGAGCAGCGCGCGCATCTCCTCGTCAAAGTTGTCGTTGGAGCAGGTGTTAAAGATTTCGGTGGCCTTGATGGCCAGAGGGCTGTCCATAAACACGGGAAAGTTTTCATGCCCGCGCACCAGACCGCGCTGCTTGATTTCGCGCAGAAAGTAGAGGATTTCCTGCGTGCGGCCGACGGCGAAGGAGGGGATGACCACCTTGCCGCCGCGGTCAAAGGTGGTCTGCAGCACGTCGGTCAGGTCGGCGATATAGTCCGGCCGCTCGCCGTGCAGGCGGTCGCCGTAGGTGGATTCCATCACCACATAGTCGGCCTTTTCCAGATACTGCGGGTTGTTGATGATGGGTTGCTCCAGATTGCCGATATCGCCCGAAAAGACCACGCGGCGGCTGATGCCGCCTTCGCTGATCTCAATCGTAGCGCTGGCCGAGCCCAGCAGGTGCCCCGCGTCCGTCAGCGTCAGCGCGACGCCGGGGGCGATTTCGGCCCGCTTTGAATACTCCACGCTGAGAAACTGCGAGAGCGCCCCTTCCGCGTCGTCCATGTCATAAATCGGCTCGTACATCGGCCGCCCCGCGCGCTCCGCCTTGCGGTTGCGCCACTGGGCCTCCTGCATCTGGATATGGGCGGAGTCCCGCAGCATGATGTCGCACAGCGCGGTGGTGGCGGGCGTCGCGTAAATGGGGCCGCGGAAGCCCTCCTTATACAGCCTCGGCAGCATGCCGCTGTGGTCAATGTGCGCGTGGGTCAGCACCACGCAGTCCACGCTGCCGGCTGCAACCGGCAGCTCCTGGTTTTCGTATACGTCCGCGCCCTGCTCCATGCCGCAGTCGATCAGAATATGTTTGCCTGCCGCGGTCAGAAGGTAGCGGCTGCCCGTCACCTCGCGGGCGGCGCCCAAGAAAC
>CAYZTQ010000027.1:0-15040 GCA_964481445.1 uncultured Christensenella sp.
ACATGTCAGACTATAAGGCCCGACGCCTCGAAGTGTCAAGAAAAAGCAGGGAAGCCATAGCTCCCCTGCCTGAGACAGCTCCGCTGTCCTTGCTTCGCTTTATTTCTGATATCCCGCTTACCCGTGATAGCCGATCAGCAGCCTCGGCAGGAAGAGCACCACATCCGGCACATAGGTCACGACAATCAGCACCGCGAGCATCACGCCAAGGGGCAGCCAGATTTCCTTAATGACGTTCTTGAGCGGGGTGCCGGAGATGCCGCTTGTGATGAACAGCAGCATGCCGAAGGGCGGCGTGGACAGGCCGATCATCATGTTCAGCACGCAGATCAGGCCAAAGTGCACCATGTCAATGCCCAGCTGACGGGCCACCGGGATCAGGATGGGGATAAAAACCACCTGAATGACCGAGGTATCGATGAACATGCCCAGCAGCAGGATGGCCAGATTGACAATCACGAGGAAGAGATACTTATCCGTTGTCAGGCCGAGGATAAACTCGCCGAGCCTGACGGCAATCTGCTCCCTCGCCACGATGTAGCTGATGCAGGTGGCCGCGCCGATCATCAGCGAAACGGAGCCGACGGAGCGCACGGTGTCCTTCAGCACGGTTTTGAGCCCTTCCCAGCTGAGCATGTGGTAGGCGAAAATGGCGATCAGCATGGCGTAGAGCCCGGCAACGGCGCCCGCTTCAGTGGGCGTCATCACGCCGGTGTAGATGCCCACCAGCAGGATGACGGGCGTCAGGATGGCGGGGATAGCGGCCACAGTGTAGCGCAGGAAGGCCTTGAAGCCCACCTTCTCGCTGCGGGGATAGTTGCGCTTGTGGGCGATATAGGCCACGTACAGCATCAGCGCCACCGCCAGCAGCACCCCCGGCACCATGCCGCCCATGAACAGGGCGCCCACCGACGCTCCGGAAAGCATGGAGTAAATCACCATGGGGATGGAGGGCGGGAAAACGGGGCCAATGGTAGCCGAAGCTGCGGTGATGGCGCAGGAAAAACCGTCGTCATAGCCCTCGGCGCGCATGGAGTCGATCTCCATCTTGCCAAGGCCGGAGGCGTCCGCGATGGCGGAGCCCGTCATGCCGGAAAACACCAGCGAGGCCATCACGTTCACATGGCCCAGGCCGCCCTTGAAACGCCCCACGAAGCCCTTGGCGAAGCCGAAGACCTTGTCGGTCACCTTGCCGGAGTTCATCACGTTGGCCGCGAACACGAACAGCGGCACGGCAATGATGGTGTAATTGGTATAAAAGGTCTTCAGCGTCTGCTGCGCGACCATCTTCACCGGGTCGCCGGAGACCATGAAATAAAAGATGCAGGCCACCATCAGGCCCATGGGGATGGGCATGCGCAGCACAAACACCAAAGCAAAAACAATTAGAAATACAATCAGCGCCAGGCTCATTCCTCTCCCTCCTTCCGGGTCTCCTGCCCGGACGCTTCCTTGGCTTCTTCCTTCTGGGCTTCCTCGATGGCTTCCTCCACCTCGGAACGGTTCTGTATCAGCATGGCCTGCACCTCCTCCTTGGAGGCCAGCCCCGAAAACACGCGGAAATCGCGATACAGATCCCGAAGGGCGTAGAGCATGATGATGACCATGAAGGGGATGTAGGGCAGGTAGATGATATCGAGCCCGATCTTCAGCACGCTGGTCTTCTGCATCTTCATAAACAGGATGAACTGGGCGCTGGGCACAAAGGCATAGGCGAAGGCGATGAAGATCAGCAGGTTGCCCAGGAAGGAGACCAGCGCCTTGCCGCGGGGCTGCAGCTTGTCGTACACCAGGGTGAAGGTCACGTGGCTCCGCTCACGCTGGGCATAGCAGGCGCCGAGGATCACCATCCACAGGTAACAGGCCACGGTCACCTCGTAGGCCCAGGGGGCCGGCGCGCGCAGCACATAGCGGCAGAAGATCTGCCAGATAAAGGTGACGAACATCAGCACGAAGCTCAGAGCGGGGATATACAGCTCGATCAGATCGCGCGGCAGCGCAATCCATTTGTTCATTTTGTGTTCAGATAGGCTTGGCACGATCATTCCTCCGTTATTCAGGCCGGTCCGCAAAGAGGCCTCCGGCGGCGCGCCGATCATGCGCGCCGCCGGAGAGCCGGAAGAATCAGTCCATGGACTGGATCCTGCTGAGCAAATCCTTATCCCAGCTGTCGGAGATGGGGTCGTTCAGGTAGTAGTCGGTCACGTGTTTTGAGAAGGCGTCCACGTCGGCCTCATAGATGCTCAGGCCCTTTTCCTTGAAGGAAGCCACCAGATCGGCCTCGCGCTGGTTGTTGGTGTCGTCGCAGAACTGGCGGGCGGCCTCGATCGCCTGGCGGATGATGTCCTGCTGGGCGGGGGTCAGGCTCTCCCACTTCTGGGTGTTGATAGCCGGCCACACGGAGTCGACCAGGTGGTTGGTGAGGGTGATGGATTTCTGCACCTCGTAGAACTTGGCGCTCTCCACGGTGGGCAGCGGGTTATCCTGACCGTCGACCACGCCGGTCTGCAGCGCCAGATACAGCTCGGAGAAGGAGATGGGGGTGGGGTTGGCGCCCAGGGCGCGGCCCAGGAACAGCCAGGCGTCGGAGTTGGGCATGCGCAGGTTGATGCCCTTCAAATCCTCAGGGGTTTTGATGGCCTTGTCCTGAGACAGGGAGATTTCACGGCTGCCCAGGTAGAAGGCGGCCAGCGGCAGCAGGCCCTGCTCCTTGGAGACGCGGGCAAACACTTCCTGCCCGATCTCGCCGTTGAGCACCTTGGTCATGTGGGCGTAGTTCTTAAAGACATAGCCCGCGGTGAACATGGAGATCCAGGGCGAGCCGGTGGTCAGCCAGGACGCGCTGGTCAGCGTCATGTCGGCGTCGCCGCCCACGACAGCCACCAGCTCCTCTTCCTGGGTAAAGAGCACGGCGTCGGTATAGAGATCCACCTTGATGTTGCCGCCTGAAAGCTCTTCAGCCTTCTCCTTGAACACCTGCATGGCCCTGGCATGGGTGTCGGTGGAGACGGCGGTCAGGGTGACGACCAGTTTGGTCTCGGGGCCGAGGTCCTGCGAGGCCAGCGCCAGAGGGGCGAGGCTCACAAGCAGGGTGACTGCCAGAATAAGGGAAAGGATTCTTTTCATGGTATGCCTCCTTGATTTTATTCACTCCGCTCATTGGCGGAGGAAATTGTCTGTTCGTTTTCGGCCTCAAGCCGCTGTGTATAGGCCGCGACATGCTTGCGCGACTGCTCCAGATGCTCCAGCATCGCGGTCACGGCTTCCTCCGGGCTGTGTTTCTCCAGCGCCCGGTAGATTTTCTCGTGCCGCACGATGGCGTCGTCGATGCCGCCCAGCACGAAGATGCCCGCGTTGATCATCTCTTTGAATACGTTGGACATGGTCTCCACCAGCAGCACCAGCAGCCGGTTGCCCGCAGCCTGCGCGATGCGCAGGTGGAAGGCGAAGTCGGTATCCCGGCGCAGGTGGGTGGGGATGCTGCGGTCCTTCAGCCTCGTCAGCTGCCCGCGCATGGCGGAAAGATCGTCCGCCGTCACTCGCAGCGCGGCCAGGCGGGCCGTCTCCACTTCCATCAGGATGCGCACATCGTAGATATCGTTGTAGTCGATGCCGTCCATCAGGATGATGCGCGACAGCATGCCGGAAACGTTCGCCGCCTCCGGTTTGGTGACGAAGCTCACGCTGCCGCGCCGGGTGCCGACCAAACCGCGCTCCCGCAGCAGCTTCAGCCCCTCGCGGATGCTGGCGCGGCTCACCTGAAAACGGCTTGCCAGCGCCTGCTCGCCCGGCAGCTCCTCCCCCTCCATGTGATGGGCAATGATTTCCCTCTCCATCAAATCGGCCACCTGCTCATACAGGTGGGATGTGGTGAGGCTTTCGTGCTTAAATGTGTCTGTCAATCCAAATCTCCGTTTTTATACGCACAGCTCGTCGGAAAGGCTTCGAACCAGCCGGTCCATCTGCCGTACTTCCTCGCGGAAGGTCTCGGAGAGGCCGCGCGCGTCTTTCGTTCGGGTGAAAATATCCATGGGCAGCCCTTCGATGGCCTGCAGGTGGTACTTGGCGTTGACGGGATAGTACTGCCGCTCGATCTGCGAAGCGCAGGTGAGCAGGCTCTGCACAAGCTCCGCGTTGGGGTGATCGGGGTGGCGCGTCAGCCACACATAGGGCCGCGGATGGAAATTGGCCATGATGCCGGAATAGCCAGGCGCTCCGTCGCGCAGGGACTGCAAAAGCGTCGTTGTGTTGGCGTTGTACAGCTTGAGCCTGCTGCCCCTGATGGCCTGCACACGGGCGCGGATGGTCTCGGCGTCGCAGCAGGTATCCTTCAGAAAGTAGAAGCGCCCGGTCGCCGCCGCCTCCCTGAGCACCGGCAGCGACAGCAGCCGCTTATAGGGCTGGGGGCATTCGTAGAGGCCGAGGCGGATCTCGTCAGGCACGCGCTCCAGCAGCTCGTGCATGCGCGCAAGCAGCACCGAATCGTCCTCATCCTCAAGGGCCAGGCGGTTGCTGAGCAGGATGACCGCGTCCACACCGGTATCCGCCATGGCGCGGATGCTCTTTACCTGATCCTCCAGACCGTAGTCGGTGAAGCCGGAAGCCACCACGGGCACGCGCCCCGCCGCCGCTTCCACCGTCACGCGCGCGATGCGCATGCGCTCTTCAAAGTTCAGGTTGAATATCTCGCTGGACTGGCAGGAGGCGAACAGGCCGTCCACGCCGTTTTGAATGTACCAGTCGACCAGCGCCCGCAGGGCGGGCTCATCAACGTCTCCCTTTGCCGTAAAGGGGGTCAGCATTACGGGCCATACTCCGCCTGGATAGTTTTTCATCTTTTTCTCCTGCTTCGTGATTTGTCTTCACGATGATTGTTGGTGAACTTGTCTGACAAGCAGATTAGCATACATCAACTTAACTGTCAAGATGTTTACCAAATCATACATCACCGTGTACAGCAAGAAGTGAATCCCTCCTTTTAAGGCGGAATCTTCCCTGTTAGGCGGAGAGGCGCTTGCGTGAAGGCAGAGGCGGAGCTTCAGGAAGCCGCGGTCAGGATACTGCCGGTCGTGACGGTCGCAGCCTGCTATATGATTCCGTTGCGTCCGGTGGTATAATCAGGGCAGCAAGAACACAGGAGGTTTTTCACATGAGTCTGCCCCGCGTAACGGTATGGAACGAGTTTATTCACGAAAACGAGCATGAGGCCGTCCGGGCCATTTACCCGGAGGGCATTCACGGCTGCATCCGCGATTTTTTGAAGGCCGCCGGCCACGAGGTGCAGACAGCGGTGCTGTCGCAGCCTGAGCACGGCCTGACGCAGGAGGTGCTGGACAAGACCGACGTGCTGGTCTGGTGGGGCCACGTGGCCCACGACAAGGTGAGCGACGAGGTGGTGGAGCGCGTCTGGCGCCGCGTGGTCGCGGGCATGGGCCTGATCGTGCTGCACTCCGGCCACGCCAGCAAGATCTTCCGCAAGGTCTGCGGCACGCCCTCCGGCTTCCTCCGCTGGCGCGAGGCGGGCGAGAGCGAAGTTGTGTGGGTGGTCGAGCCCTCGCACCCCATCGCCAGGGGCCTCGGCCCCAACTTCGTGCTGGAGCATGAGGAGATGTACGGCGAGCGCTTCAACATCCCCGCGCCGGACGAGCTGGTTTTCCTCGGCTGGTTCGAGGGCGGCGAAGTCTTCCGCTCCGGCTGCACCTTCCACCGCGGCCGCGGCAAAATCTTCTACTTCCAGCCCGGGCATGAGACCTTCCCCACCTACCACCAGAAGGAAGTGCAGCAGGTCATCAAGAACGCCGTGCTCTGGGCCGCCCCGCAGGATGCAATCCAGGTCGGCACCGAAGAGGTCAGCTACACCCCCGCCGCGCCCGTGATGAAGCTGCGCGACACCGGCTTCAAGGCGGTCGAAGGCCTGCACGACCTGAAATAATAAGAATCAGCCATAAAGCTATAATAGGAAATGGGGATGCGCTCCTGTGAGCCATCCCCATTTTCTATTTCTCTCGGGCAGCGTTTGTCTTGCCCTGATTACTACCCTGTTTGCCCATTAAAGTTCTTGGGTTTGGGGATTCTTCGGGGAAGCCCCAAGAATCCCCGTCCCATTCTCCACCCCGTCTTCCTCCACCCTCTCCTTCTTCAGCGTTCTCATGGCGTTCAGGATAGCGAGCACGGCCACGCCGACATCGGCGAAGACGGCGTACCACAGGCTGCCGAGGCCGAGCAGGCTGAGGGCCATCACCAGCAGCTTGACCGCGATGGCGAAAAAGGCGTTCTGGCGGGCGATGCGCAGGGTCTTGCGGGCGATGCGCACGGCAAGGGGCAGCTTCAGGGGGTTATCGTCCATCAGTACGATGTCAGCGGCCTCGATGGCGGCGTCGGCGCCGAGCGCGCCCATGGCAATGCCCACATCCGCGCGGGCGAGAGAGGGCGCGTCGTTGATGCCGTCGCCCACAAAAGCAAGGCGGCTGCCGCTATCCAGCAGGCTGTCGATCAGGGCCACCTTGTCCTGCGGCAGGAGGCCGCTCCTGACTTCGGCAATGCCAAGCTTTTTCGCCGCGTTCTCCGCGGAGGCGGCGCTGTCGCCCGACAGCATCACAAGCCGCTGAACGCCCAGCGCCTTCAGCCGGGCAAGAGCCCGCGCCGACTGCGGCTTCAGGCTGTCCGAAATCAGGATGCCGCCCGCGTAGCGCCCGTCCGCCGCCGCATGGATGAGCGCGCCGGGCAGGCTGCCTTCGTCGATTTGAGGCGAAATACCGTTTTCGTGCATCCAGGCGGCGTTGCCGACCAAAACGGAGCGGCCGTTCACCATAGCGGAAAGGCCGCGGCCCGCCTGCTCGCGCACGGAACTGACGAGGGCCAGATCAAGCGGCTTCCCGTAGGCCGCCCGCAGCGACTGGGCGATGGGGTGGGAGGAATGGGCCTCGGCGTGCGCCGCGAGGCGCAGCAGCTCCGCGCTTTCCATGCCGAAGGGCAGAACGCGCGAAACGCGGAAGCTGCCCTCGGTCAGCGTGCCGGTCTTGTCAAACACAAAGGTATCGGCGCCGGCCAGCGCCTCCAGATAGTTGCTGCCCTTGATGAGGATGCCCTGCCGCGAGGCGCCGCCCAGCCCGCCGAAAAAGCTGAGCGGGATGGAGACCACCAGCGCGCAGGGGCAGCTGACCACCAGAAACTGCAGGGCCCTGTAGAGCCAGGGCTTGAACGCCTGCCCGAAAAGCAACGGGGGCAGGGCCGCCAGCAGCGCCGCGGCGATGACCACCACGGGGGTATAGACGAGGCTGAAGCGCGTGATGAAGTTTTCGGATCTGGATTTGCGGCTGCCCGCGTTTTCCACCAGATCGAGTATTTTGGAAACGGTGGATTCGCCGTAGGTCTTTGTGACCTCGATGGTCAAGGGCGAAGTCAGGTTGACGCTGCCGCTGTACACGCTGTCGCCGGGGCCCGCGTCGCGGGGCAGCGCCTCGCCCGTCAGCATGGCGCTGTTGAGGGAGGAGGCGCCGGAAAGCACCCGCCCGTCCAGCGGCACCTTCGCGCCCGGGCGCACCAGGATGGCATCGCCTACCGCGACCTCTTCGGGGCTGACGCTGACGGGCTCGCCGTCCCGAAGCAGCAGGGCCTCGTCGGGGCGCAGGTCCATCAGCTGCGCGATGGAGCGGCGCGACTTATCCACGGCGTAGCCCTGAAACAGCTCGCCGATCTGATAAAACAGCATGACGGCCACCGCCTCGGGGTATTCGCCCACAAAAACGGCCCCGATGGTGGCCAGCGACATCAGAAAGTTTTCGTTGAACAGCTGGCCGCCCAGCAGCCCCTGCAGCGCCCACCACAGCACGTCATAGCCCACGAGGGCATAGGCCGCGAGCAGCAGGCCGGTCTTGTAAACGGAAGGCGCGGCCAAAAGAAGACCCGCCAGAAACAGCAGGGCGCTTGAGAGGATGCGCAGCCTTTTTGATTTCACGCTTTGATGACCGCCTGCGGCTCGATGCGCCTGACGATCTGGGCCGCCTGCTTCATGATCTCGGCATGGCTGGCCTCGTCCGTTTCGATGTTCAGGCGGGCAGTCATAAAATTGATGGAGCAGGCGGTCACGCCCGGCAGGGCGGCGATCTTCTTTTCCATCTTGGCGGCGCAGGCAGCGCAGCCCAGCACCATGGGATAGCTCTTTTTCATCGCGGTTCATCCTCCCACACTTGGCATAACAATTGAACGTTCGTTCAACCGTTATTATTATAGTTGAGCGTCCGTACAACTGTCAATAAAAATACAGACAAAAAGCAAAAATTACTCATGCCTCTCCGGCAGCATTCCTGTTTTTGAAACGATTTTGCCCTGTGTTCCAGTGTTTATCCCCTGTCACATACGGCTCTGACGCGGCATTGCCTTTCCCGGCCTTCCTATGCCGAAAAAGGCTGAAACATCAGGCGCAGCCTCGCTTTTCCCCGCCTGCGTCTGTCTCTTCCCGTTCAGGCGCTCCGCGGAACCTTCCGATTTTTTGCTGTTTTATGTAAATTTTTTGTACTATTTTCGTAATACTTTTGACATATTTAGATTTCTTTTGTAAAATATCACCATACAGCAGGGCTGTACTTGAAAAAGGAGGATTTGACGATGAAATCCATGATGAAGAAACTGGGCGTTATGCTGTCTGTTCTGGCGCTGGCGTTGGCCCTGACCGGCTGCAGCCAGGCCCCCAAGGAGCCCGAAGCCCCCGTGGCCGAAACACAGACGGAAATGACCGAGGCGCAGACCCCCGCCGAGGCGCCCGCCAATCCCTGAGTAAGGTTTCCCTGCCCCTTGCGGTTCCCATACCCCGGCCCGCCTTCGCGTGAAGGCGGGCCACATTCTTTTGTGCGTAACATATAAAACGCCCCGGGTGCCCGCATAGATTTTGGGTATACTGATGTCAGTCATTCGCAAGGGGGAGGACTGGGCTGTGGACTATATCATTTATCCGGTGAAACTGCTGGAAACGCGGGATTTCGGCGGCGCGGCGCGCGCCTTTTATTTTGAGAAGCCGCAGGGCTTCAGCTGGGACGAGGCGGCGCACATGCACCTGGCGCTGCCCGGCTTTGACGTGGGCGGCGTGCGCAACAAGGCGCTGATCCACCATCTTTCCATCATCACCCTGTCGGAAGAGGGCCGCGTAGGCTTTCTGACAAGGCTCGACAGCAGCGATTCGGTATACAAAAAAACGCTGGCCGGTCTGAAAACCGGCGACAGCGTCTATCTATTCAAGCCCGGCAGCATCCTGCGCCTGCGGCGCGACGGGCGGCCCGTGGTGCTGCTCAGCATGGGCGTGGGCGCGGGCGTGCTGCGTCCCCTCGCGCTGCGCTACGCTAAGAATCAGGAGGGCATCCCCTCCTTCACCGCCTGCCTCGCTGCCAGAGGCGAGGGCTATCCCTTTGAGGAGGAGCTTGCGGGCTTGCGGGCCCCCGGCCTTGCGATCCGCGCCTGCAGCGGGCGCGCTGCCTTCGCACACGCGCTTGAGAGCCTGCCCTTTGAAAACAGCGCCCTCTACCTGATCGTCGGCAGCGACTCGTTTATCAAGGGCTGCATCGATACCCTGCTTGAAAAGGGCGTCTCCCTTGACGACATGGTGATTGACCTCAAGCCGGAGAAGCGCGCGGCGCTGCTTGAGCGCCTCGGCTTCATCTCGCAGCCAGCATAAAGGCCGCGATATCGTCGATGACCTGCCGGTCGACCGGGGTGCGCGCGGCGTATTCCTCCATCAGCCTGCTGAAGGGGATTTCCTCGCCCTCATAGCGGCCGAAGAGGTGGTTGAGCCCGGGGTAGCTGATAAATTTCGCCGCCGGGTGGCCCACCAGCTTTTCCTGCCACAGCGCAAAATCTTCCATGCCCACCTGCCTGTCCTTCTCACCCTGCAGCACGAGGACGGGCTTTTTGTCGTCAAGATGCAGGGCCGCGGCGTCCACGCCCTCCAGCTGCTGCAAGTAGGCAAGGGGCAGGCCGAACACCGTCTTGGTCTCGGCGCTGAGGTCTTCCAGATGCCAGGCCTTTTTCTGCTCCATCGCGATCATCTCGCGCGCCTGATCGGCCTCCAGCTTCCGGCAGCCCGCCGCCAACTCGGAATAGATCAGGATGTTCTGCGCCTCGCTCAGCTGCCACAGCTTGCGCGGGCTGCCCGCCAGCAGCACATAGCCGTCCGGCGCGCCGCCGACCGAGCCGATGTAGGAGGCCAGCATCGCGCCCAGGCTGTGCCCGATCAGGTAGACGGGCTTTCCCGCCGTCTCCGGCCGCTCTCGCAGCAGGCGGAGGGCAGCCGCGGCGTCGTTCACCGTTTCTTCCCGTGCCGTGATGCTTTCAGCGCCGAGCTCTTCCACCATCTTCGCGCCGTAGACGTAGGTGCGCTTGTCGTAGCGCAGCGTCGCGATGCCCAGCCGCGCCAGCCCCTGCGCCAGGTCATGGAAAGGCGCGTTGGCGCCGATGCTTTCATCGCGGTCGGAAGGGCCGGAGCCCTGCACCAGCACGGCGGCCGCCTTCACCTCGCCCTCGGGCAGCGTCAGCAGCCCTTCCAGCGGATAGCCTTCGCCCGCGTCCACGGTGAGCGGGGTTTCTGTGCCTTCGCTCTGCATCTGCCCTTCCGGCTTCCTGTTTTTCTCATCCGGCAGCGCGCCGGGGGCAAAGAAAAGGCCTGCCACCCGGCCCGAGGCGTCAAATACCGCGCGCTGCACAAGGCCGAGGTTTTTGAACCTGAGCTCCAGCAGCACAATGTCATAGCCTCCCTCTTGCAGCTGCCGATGCGCGCCAGTGCCCTCAAACGCGCCGCCCGCCGCCTCAAGCTGCTGCCACATGCCGGCAAGCTTGCCCGTCAGGGCCTTGACCATAGTTTCATCCATCAGGGCCAGCGCGGCTTCTTCCTCCCCCTTCTCAATATGCGAAAGCAGCGCAAGCGAGGTTTCATACAGTTTGTCGCTCTCCGCGCTCTGCGACAGCGCGGAGGGGATCAGCAGCATCAGCGCGCACAGCAGGCTCAGCAGGCGCGGGATCATTTTCCCTGTATCCATCCTTGTCAGCATCTTCATCAAAATCCTCCTTCCGTTCCGAGCGATCTTACTTTTTGCTCAGGGCGAAATCATAGGCCTCTTTGACCCAGACGAACAGTTCCTCATCGATTTCCGTGGCCTTGCCAACCACGATGTGGGTGGTCCATCGGCCGGGGTAGGGCTCGGTCGCTATGGCCACCCTGTTTGACGCAAGTCGGTAGGGAAGGCCGAGCGTCACCACCAGATACGGCTCCGGCAGCTCCGCCTTTCGTTTGACCCGGGCGAAGGACACGCAGGCAAACAGGTGGCGGTTGTAAAAGGAAATCTGCGTCTTAAACACCCGCAGCGTGCAGTCCGGAAAGGCGCTCAGCAGCTTCTTTTCAAAGGCCGTGTACAGGGGCAGCGCCCCTTCATGCCCGCTGAAAAACATCAGGGCTTCAGGATTCACGCGTTTTCCCTCCTCTTTCTAGGGTCGGGTCATCGGCCAAATAGCTGTATCCGGTGAGGATCAGCGCCGCCCGGTGCGCCGCGGCATGGCAGGCATTCCCTGTCTGCTTCAAGCCGTTGACAAGCTGCGTTTGTCAACGGGAGGGGAACCGGCCATCCGCCTTCGTCAGCCCTTCTCAAGATCGATCCAGTAGCGCTGCATGGTCACGCCGTCTTCCGGCACTTCGTTTTCCAGCACGCCGCCGTTTCTCACAATCGACTTGACGGAGCCGATGTTGTTTTTATCGCAGGTCATCAGCACCCGGCCGATGCCGAGCCTGCGGCACTCCTGAAGCGCCAGCGCGATCATTTGGGTCGCGTAGCCCTTGCGCCGCTCACTGGGCCTGATGCCGTCGCCGATGTGCCCACCGGTCTGCAGTAGATCGTCATTCAGCTCATGGCGGATATTGACCGCGCCCACGAATATATTTCTGTCGGTGTCAAGGCAAAACAGCACGCTGTCGGGCACCCGCCCTTCCGGCGTCCGCTGCTTGACCTCAAGGTTTTCAAGGTAGTGATCAAAATCGCGCCAGTCATTTCTGAAAATGGAGCTGGGCGAGCGGTTGCCCTGATGCTCATCGATATCCTTCTTCCATTCCTCCAGCATATCAACCAGCTGCTCTTTGTAGGCGGGCGTCAGTCTGACCAGCCGCAAATGCATCTCGTTCTCCTTTCCCGGCCGCTCGTCCTCCACCCGGAGGGTCAGGTGACCCGGCAGATGAAAAATCTCCTTTTTCAAAAACAGGGGGTAGAAATATTCCTTTTCAAGGTTTTCAAAGGGAAGCCAGGCAAACTCGTGCCGATACGCGCCTTCGAGCAGGGTGAAGCGTTCGCCCCTTTGCAGAATATCCGAGCCGGAGAGATCCACCAGAAAGTAGAGGCACAGCTCATGGTAGGCAATCTGATCGACATCCTCCGTAAAAAACGCCTGATTGAGCCACAGCGGCCGCACGATCCGGGCGGCAGCGCCCAGTTCTTCCTTCACCTCGCGAAGGAGAGCCTGCTCCGCCGTCTCTCCCAGTTTCACCCGGCCGCCGGGCAGATAATAATAGGGAGAGCGCTCATCGCGCATGGCAAGAATCCTGCCCTGCTGCGCCATCACCGCGCAGACCCTGTAATTAAATTTTTGATTGCCGGTAAGATAGCTGATATCCATAATGTGTCCCTTTGAAAATCAGGTTTTATGCCCGGCTACGGCCGGTATCAGGCAGCGTCAGAACAGTTCCACGCGCCCCAGCAGAAAATCAAGCAGATTGCAGTGGAAGACGCCGTGCTCATCGTAAAACTGATGGGGGATATCCATCCTGATGACGATTTTTCTGAAAAAATCCTTTGTCAGCAGCAGGGAGGAAAGCTCGGAGGAGGCCTTGTCCGGCGTCTCCATGCGGAAGGCAGACTGAATATAGATTTTTTTATCCGCCTGATTGACCACAAAGTCGATCTCTTTTTGCAGATTGCGGCCATTGGTCCTGTCTGTCACCACGCCCACATCCACCGAATACCCGCGCTGCTTCAATTCATTATAAATCAGGTTTTCCATGATATGCCCGGGGTCGAACTGCCTGTAATTCAGCCTCGCGTTCCTGAGCCCTATATCGGTGTAATAATATTTGTTGGGGTATTTGAAGTAGGATTTGCCTTTCACATCATAGCGCTTCGCCATATCCAGAAGGAAGGAATCAAGGATGTGCCGCAGGTAGCCGGATACCAGCGCCGGGTTGATTTTTTCTTTCATCATGTTCGCCAGCGCGCCCGCCACATTGGTCGGGTTCGTCAGGGAGCCGATCTGGGAAGCCAGAAAATCCAGCATGTGGTTCAGGATATCCTCACGCTCGATGCCGTTGCGCTCCACAATATCCCGGATATACAGCTCCCCGTACAGCAGCGAAAGATAGCTCTTTCTATCCTGCTCCTCTTCTATAAAAAGGGTTCTCGGCATCCCGCCGTAAAGCATGTAGCGGTCCAGGGCCGCGCGTTCATCCCCGCCGACAGCGGCATAGAACTCCGCAAAGGAAAAGGGATAAACGGGTATCTGCGTCGCCCGCCCCCGAAACTCGGTCGCGATATCGGAGGACAGGCCCTTTGAATTGCTGCCGGTCACGTAGACATCCAGATTTTTGTAGGCCTTCAGCTCATTGAGCATATCGTAAATCGAAACGGAAATGTTCCCATGCTGCCTGTCAAGGGCTCTTCCGGTCAGCTGCACCTCGTCGATCAGCAGATAGAACTGGCTGTCCTGCGCTTTTGTGACAATAGACTCCACATAGTCGCAAAGCGCGACAGGGTCTCTGTACGCATAAAAGCGCCTCTGGTCAAGCGCTATGCGAAGGATCCGCTCTTCGGGCACTCCGCGGCTGAGCAGATAGCTGTAAAACAAATCAAACAGCAAAACAGATTTCCCGCATCTTCGGATGCCGGTTATCACCTTGACTTCGCCGTTCCACATGGAACGGATGATGCGGTTCAGATAGAAATCCCTGCTGATCATATTACCTCGAACTTGCGTCGTAAACGTCGTAACTTTTCTGTAAGATAAGCCCTGCGTTCCAAAAAGTCAAGTTTGATCAACCGCTTCATCGTAGCCTATCCAAAATGGCCGTATAGTCGTGCAATGCGAAGGAAAGGCCCTCGTCCCCGAAGCGCTCCCGCAAGGCCGCGATGCTCTGCCGAACGCCCTCCGGGCCCTCCTTCCAGTAGGTGTTGGCCTCCGTCAGATCGTGCGTGCCGGGCCTTTGCAGCTCGTAGATGTTGATCAGCCGCTTGCCCGCCTCCCGCGCGAGCGCAAGCTCCGTCTCCATCTGCCCGGCCTCGTCCGCCTTGCGGTAGTTCATCACGGCGACGCCGTCGCAGCCTTCTAAAATCAACTGCCGCAGCTGGTCCTCATAGCCCAGCGTATCGTAAAAATAGGGGATGCACAGCAGCAGCGGTACCTGCTTTTCCCGCGCGTAGGCATAGGCCGTCTTCATGGCGCTGGCAAAGCTGTCCATCGCGCGGGCGGGGTCCCTGTTCCATGCCGAGGTCAGGTAGGGCTCCACATCCAGCATCAGCCCGGCGGGGACGGCGTCCTTCTTTCCCCGCAGGCCGGCCACGCGGCGGATCACCTTTTTGATCTCGCCGGCCTTCTCATCCAGCCCCCACTCCGGCCTGCCCTCCAGCAGCCAGACCTCAAGGCCCTGCCCCTGCGCCTCCCGGATAAAGGCCGGCGCGCTCCTGCTATCGAGGGCCTGATACACTTCGCCAGCCCCGAGGCCGGAAAGCGTTTCCAGCAGCGCCGCCCGCCGCTTGCGGTTCGAGGCCTCCCGCTTATCCCACGAGAAAACGCCCAGCAGCGGCGGGGATACAGCCTCCGCGCGCGCCGCGGGCAGACCGCAAAGCCCCTGCGCCAGTATCAGCAGCAGCGACAGAACCCTTCCCCCTCTTTTGAATATCCTCACGGCCCGCGCATCCCTCCCTGTTCAGATAAAAGGCGCCACCATGAATATACCCCGCTGGAGCAGGGGGAAAGGCCCTCACTTCAGGAAGCTGTGCCAGATATACCCCGTCAGCCCTTC
>CAYZTQ010000027.1:15140-22643 GCA_964481445.1 uncultured Christensenella sp.
AGCGCCAGCACCTCGCTGCCAGAGGGCAGCTTCGCGAGCAAGGGCGATTGCTTGCTGTCGCGCGCCCTCAGATGCACCCATTCGGGATGGGAAACGCGCAGGGTTTCGCCCCTTTGCGCAAACAGGGCGCGGGCCGCCTCCCCGCGCCTTTCGGCCGCCTGCGTCGGCCCCCAGTACCAGCCTTCCTCATAGCGCTGATCCCACAAAAGGCGCGCCCCCTCTCCCTCAAAGCGCAGCAGCCTGTCGCCGATCTGGCCACCGCCCGCGTCATACACCTCAAACAGCTGGGCGGGGACAAGGCGCCCGCCCGCCTCCCAGCGGTACCAGAAGACCTTCTTTTCACTGTACCCGTCCTGCACGGAGGAAACGAGGTACGCGCCGTGGCTGTCCCTGTGAAACTCAGGCTCGCACAGCTCGATGGGCTGCTCCCCTCCCTCCAGGCGGCGGGTTTCCGCGTTCCAGACGGGGGCGGTGACCAGAGGGTCGAAACGCCCTTCCGTCGGGTTCCACAGGCTCAGGCAGTAAAACCCGTTGTACGCGCCGTGCCCGCACAGCAGCAACAGGTCGCGGAAGCCGTCCAGATTGGCGTCCTCAAAGCGCGCAAGGCCGTAGAGCGCCTCCGTTTCGGGGCTCAGGCTCCCCGCGTACTCAAGAGTCTGCGAGAGGCTGCCGTCCCGCGCGGTGACGGAGACGGACAGCACCAGCTCCCGCTCCGCCTCCGCGCCGTTGCGCCTGCCGGTATCCGAAATGACCACGTCCAGCGCCGGGCCACCCTCGGCGGGGTAAAAGGAACGTGTAAAGGCTCCTTGCTTGATCGGCGTCCGTTCGTCCGAAAAGCCGAAGGGCTCCGAGGTCCTCTCTTCCCCGGCAAGCGGGCGCAGGGCGGGCGCCAAAAGGCCGCTTTGCCAGGACGCGAGCAGGCGCTTCGCTTCCCTGCCGCTGATTGGTTTTCCGTCCAGCGTCCAGCGGCTGCCCGCGTTGTCCGTCAGCTGCACAAGCTGCTGCATGGAGACGCTGCCCTTTTCAAACAGCCCGAAACTGTAGTCCGATTCCGCGGCGCCGCTCGAGCCTTCCGTATACATTCCATAGCGGCCCGTTTTCGGGTCGAGGCGCAGGTAGAGACGATTCCGCTCCCAGCCGCGGGCCGTCAGCTGGGGCCGGCCGTTTTGCATCGTCCAGACATCCAGCAGCCAGCGCTCCCCCTCCGCGGGGTCGACTTCGCCCAGCAGCAGCTCGGGGCTGCCGTCCCCGTCCAGATCCATGTACGCGCAGCCGATGGCCTCCAGCGGCCCCCTGCCCGTCAGCAGGGCAAGCTGCAGGGCCGCGGCGTTAAAATCGTCGTTTTCCTGCGCGCGTTCATCCCCCGAAAGCGCCGCGCGGTACAGCGAGAGCACCCGGTCGTAGCCCTTTTCGGGCGGCAGCCCGCCCCCGGCGGGCGCGGCAAGGGGCAGGCAGAGCAGCAAGACGATGAGCAGGGCGGTCAGGCGTTTCACGATTTCCCTCCTATGGGCATGGTTCTGTTTGAAAAAATCCGGCCCCTTTCCGGGAGCCGGATGCAATAGATGCTGTATGCTTATTTCGCGTACTCGACGCTGCGGGTCTCACGGATGACGTGCACGCGGATCTGGCCGGGGTACTCCATCTCGTTCTCGATGCGCTTGGCCACTTCCTTGGCCAGCACCTTGGTGCCCTCGTCGTTGACATCGTCGGGCTTGACCATGATGCGTACCTCGCGGCCGGACTGGATGGCGAAGGTCTTTTCAACGCCCTGGAAGCTGTTGGCGATCTCCTCCAGCTTGGTGAGGCGCTTGATGTAGTTTTCAAGCGACTCGCGGCGGGCGCCGGGACGCGCCGCGCTGATGGCGTCGGCCGCCTGCACGATGACCGCCTCGGCGGTGCTGGGGTCCACCTCGTTGTGATGGGCCATGATGGCGTGGATCACCTCAGGGTTCTCGCGGTATTTGCGGCAGATCTCGACGCCCAGCGTGACGTGGCTGCCCTCCTGCTCGTGGTCGACCGCCTTGCCCAGGTCGTGCAGCAGGCCCGCGCGCTTGGCGATCTGCACATCCGCGCCGATCTCGGCGGCCATCAGGCCCGCCAGATGGCTGACCTCGATGGAGTGCTTCAGCACGTTCTGGCCGTAGCTGGTGCGATACTTCATGCGGCCCAGAATCTTGACGATCTCGGGGTGAAGGCCGTGCTGGCCGGTCTCAAACACCGCCTGCTCGCCGGCTTCCTTGATCTGCTCGTCCACTTCCTTGCGGGCTTTTTCCACCATCTCCTCGATGCGGGCGGGGTGGATGCGGCCGTCCTGCAAAAGCTTTTCGAGGGCGATGCGGGCGATCTCGCGGCGCACCGGGTCGAAGGCGGAGAGGATGATGGCCTCGGGCGTATCGTCGATGATCAGGTCGACGCCCGTCGCGGTTTCCAGCGCGCGGATGTTGCGGCCCTCCCTGCCGATGATGCGGCCCTTCATGTCGTCGTTGGGCAGGGTGATGACGGAAACGGTGCTTTCGGCCGCGTGGTCGGAGGCGCATCTCTGGATGGCCAGCGCGATGATGTTGCGGGCCTTCTTGTCGCCTTCCTCCTTAGCCTTCTGCTCGATCTCGCGCACGGTGGCGGCGGCGTCGTGGTAGGCTTCCTTCTGCACGCGGCTGATGATGATCTGCGTGGCTTCCTCGGCGGTGATGCCGGCGATGCGCTCCAACTCGGCGGCCTGCTCGCCCTTGAGGCGCTCAGCCTCGTCCAGCGCGGCCTGTATCTCTTCTGACTTGCGGTTGATGCGCTCCTCGCGCTTTTCAAGGTTGTCCAGTTTCTTGTCGAGGGTCTCTTCCCTCTGGGCGATGCGGCGCTCGCCGCGCTGCTGCTCGGCCCTGCGGTCGTGGATTTCCTTATCCAGATCCTGCTTCAGGCGCAGCACCTCTTCCTTGGCTTCCAGAATCCTTTCTTTTTTCTGCTCCTCGGCTTTTCGCGTCGCCTCGTTGAGCAGATCGTTCGCGTACTGTTCCGCCCGCCCGATCTTCTGCTCGGTGACCTGCTTGCGGTACACAAAGCCCGCCGCCGCTCCCAGCACACCGGTCAGCAGCATCAGCAGGATGGCTGCAATTGGGGACATCTCTTCCTCCTTCTTCGGCTTTCAAACCTTCTGATTCAATATTCATCACGGCCGGGCAATGCGCCGGCCCGTCCAAGGCAAACAGCCGGGAGGATTGATCCCCTCGGCGGCCTGCTGATCGTATACACAAAAAAGCATTATCGCTCAAACAGTCCCATTGTGCGTAACAACTGTATGGAGAAAGGCAGGCGCACCGCGCCGCCTGTTGAAATAAAGCCCGGTAGTGTATTGAAACAGCAGGCACAGGCAGAAAAACCGCCTGTCCGCCGGACAGTTTATTCTACGGGATAGATTCGACAGCTGTCAAGGAATTTTTCGTCACTTTTCACAAAAACGGCGATTCTTCCTTGTTCAGCCGGGTGTCAATACGCCATCAGGCTGCCGTTTTCCATGATGAGCGGCGGGCTGATGGGCTGGCCCTCGGACGCGTCGTACAACCGCATCAGGTAGGCATGCAGCTGGGCCCTGTTTTCAAACCTCGTGGCCTGATAGGGCAACTGGAAGGCCAGCTTCTCGATGAAGAGCAGCCCCTCGCCCTCCGGCACCAGAACGCCGGTGTGGCCCACAAACAGCTCGTTCTCCTGCTCGCTGAAGCGGGAATGCAGCACCACCGAGATCAGCCGGGCCCTGCAGCTTTCGTCAAAGGAAAGGCCGCGCTGCCTGAAGGCTTCGAGCAGGATCTCCTCCTGCTTTTTGGGGTCGCTGCTATCTACCGTTTTCACCACCGCGTACAGGCGGAAAAAATCTGCTTCCTCCTCCCGCGTCATGAGCGGATGCGGGTTGGAGGCAAGCGACTCCCTGTCCATAAACAGAAAGGTCGTGTCGCCCGCGGGCAGCGGGGAAAGGCTCAGGTGCTTTTTGTACAGGCCGAAGGCCGTCAGGCGGCAGTTGACGCCGGGAAAATCGGGGCTGCCCTTTTCCCACAAAAGCTGCAGCCCCTCCTGATCGTAGGCGGGAAAGGGGGCCTTCTCAAACCCGGCCTTCAGCCCCCGGCCGCCCGTCACCTGATTGAAATAGGCGACGTTCTCTGAAAAGGCCGCGGCGGCCTTTTCGTCTATGCCCGCGGCCACCAGAGCGTTTTGCACAAGGCGGACGCTCGCTTCGTCCGCCAGATTGGAATAAGAAAGCGTCTCCTCGCCGCGCGCGCCCGGAAAAAACAGCGTCATCATCATCGACAGCAGGATAAGCGCCAGAAATTTCATCAGACTCATCTTCCTTCTCCTCCCGCGCCATCATAGCAGGGAGCAGACTCCGTGTACACAGCGCGGCGAGTTTTTTACAGTTTCATTTGTAACAAAATCCATTCCTGTTTGCGCCCGTCCCCGGCGGGTGCTATACTTGGTACAGCTTATCATGAACGGAAGGAAACGGGTGGGGCATGCTGATCTATTACTGCGCCAAATGCCAGCGGCAGAATGTGAACAATATCTGCGAAAGCTGCGGCAAAAGCCTGCCCGGCACCGCCGCCCGCTACATCTGGTCCGACTACCGGCTGGCGCTGGGCGACGCCGTGAAGCTGGGGCAGGTCTTCCGCCTGCCGCTGATCGCGCTGGCCATCCTGATTACCGTCATGCTGGCGCTTGAGTACGTCATCACCGGCTCGCGCGCCCTCATCTTCCTGACGGATTCGGGCATCCTGCCGCAGATGGTGCAGCTCTATTTCGGCGCCATCGGCGTCTCGCTGCTGATCCTCGCCGCGCAGGGCTATGAGAACGTGCAGTATGTGATGGATCCCAAGGGCGTCTTGAAGCGCACCTGGATCAGGCCCGGCCGCCTGCGCTGCTGGGCCCGCGGCCTCCGGTACGATCCGCGCGCCATCCAGCAGAACGCGGACGGCCAGCCCTTTTACATGGCGCATGAGGAGTACCTGGTCTGGCAGGACGCCGCCCGCTACACCCTGCGCCCGCACGCGGGCCGCATCAAGCTGTACCGCCCCTATGCCTTCGTGTTCATGACGCTCAACCTGCCGAGGGAGGATTATGACTACGCCGCGCGCATGGTGGCGGGCAAGATCAAGCTGAAAAAGTAAAAGTTTCCCCGGCATGACAGGCGGAGCACTCTCCGCCTCTATTTATATAAGGTTCCGTTCCCGCACGACCCACAGAAAGGATAGCCCGATGAAATTCCCCGTCAAACTCCGTCTGCTTGTCTGCGCGGCGCTGCTGCTTCTGTTTTCCCTGCCCGGCGCGGCGGAAGACGACCCGCAGCTGCTCTACTGCCTGCTTTCGCATGAAAGCATCGCGCAGAACCGGTTTGAGGATTTTGTGGTGGATTTCGCCCTGAAGGATACGGGCAGCCTGCGCCTTTCGCTGTTCAGAGACAAGGTGGACGGCAAGGCCCTGCAGGTATGGACGCTGAAGCGCGAGGGGGGCAAGCCCACCAGCTTCAACTGGGACGGCACCATCAACGGCCGCATGATCGGGCCCGGCCGCTATATCCTGCGTCTGGCCTCCGGCGGCGGCCGGCAGGATCTCTCCTTTGAAGTCACCGAGGGCGGCGCAAGGCCGCCCCTCAGCCTGACCCGGCCGGGCGATTACCTGCCCGCCGCGGGCGATGTGAAAAGCGTATGGCAGGCCATGCAGGCCCCCCTCGCGGTGGCGGACGCGGGCGAGCTCTACCACGAACCCGTCTATGACCGGCCGGGCGGCCGCAAGATCGGCCACGTGCACGGCACGACCGCGGCGGTCATCCTGCTGGAGCTGGATGTGGACGGCTACGCGAAGGTCGGGGCCTACGCCACTGAGGACGGCAGCTACATCACAGGTTACATGAAGCAGGAACGCCTCAAAATGGTCACCCCCCACCCCGAATACGGCCTCCTTATCGACAAGAACACGCAGAAGCTGCACGTCTTCAAGGCGGACGCGGAAAGCGAAGACGGCGCGCGGCTGCTGGGCAGCCTCGATGTCAGCACCGGGCTGATGGCGCGCAGGAAGCTCTTTCGCGAAACGCGGGCCGGGGCCTTCTTCACCCAGAAGCACGTGCCCGGCTTTTCCAGCGAGGGCTTCCGCTACGACTATGCCATCCGCATCGACGGCGGCAACCTGATCCATGAGATCGGCTGCAAAATCTCCGGCGGCGCGCGCGACTACACCGAGCAGACGCCGCAGCTGGGCACCAAGGCCTCGCAGGGCTGCGTGCGCGTGGCCTCCCAGCCCAACGAGCAGGGCCTGAACGCCCAGTGGCTGTGGCAGAATCTGCCCCGCAGCACCAAGGTGCTGGTATTGGACGACCCGGGCGTGCGCATGCGCAGGCTCTCCGAGCTGGGCTTCAAAACCCCCGAGATCGCGCTGGCGCAGCCCGCCATGGCGGCGGAGCCGCTGACTGTCAGCGCCGCCGCGGGGGCGGAGGCAGCCGTTCCCGTTTCTGATGAAAGCGGCCCGGCGGACGGAGTTTCCTCCGGCGCGCCGCAGGAGCCCCTGCCCGAAGCCGCGCCGGCGGCCGCGGGGCGAACGCGCCTCACCCTGACCTTCACGGGCGACTGCATCATCGGCAGCGAGGAAAAAAGCCGCAAAAAGCCCGAGTCCTTTCACGGCTACATCGAAAAGGAGGGCTATGGCTGGCCCTTCTCGGGCATGCTCGATATCTTCCGGCAGGACGACCTCACGGTCATCAATCTGGAGGGCGTGCTCAAAGAGGATACGCGCGGCAAGCAGGAAAAGCGCCTGCACTGGTTCCGGGGCCCGGTGGATTTCGCCAAAGTGCTGCCCGAGGGCAGCGTTGAATTGGCCGGGCTTGCCAACAACCACGCCCGGGATTACGGCCGCGCGGGCTTTAACAGCACAAAGCAGGCCCTTGAAAGCGTCGGCGTGCCCTACTTCGGCTACGGCGAAACCCATATCCACGAGCATCAGGGCCTTAAAATCGGCTTCGGCGGCATCCGCGAGACCATCTGGCGGCAGAAGCCGAACCTGCCCGGCGAGGAAATCGCAGCCCTCAGGGAAGCCGGCTGCGACTACATCGTCTACACCATCCACGGCGGCAAGGAATACGACCGCCACCGCAACCAATTGCAGGAGAAAATGGCCCACGCCATCATCGACGCAGGGGCCGACCTGATCGTCGGCATGCATCCGCACGTGGTGCAGGGCATCGAGCAGTACAAGCAGGGCCTCATCCTCTACAGCCTGGGCAACTTCACCTTCGGCGGCAACCTGGAGCTGACGGAATTTGACGGCCTGGTCGCCCAGGCGCTGCTCGACTTTGAGGGCAATACCCTGCGTAATACTACCCTCAGGCTTATCCCCGTGCTGACCACCGGCATCAAGCCCGCCAACGATTTCCGCCCCATCCCCGCGCAGGGCAAGGACAAGGCCCGCATCCTCTCCCTGATTCAGGATGACAGCGGCAAGCTGAAGATCGAGGAGGTCATGAGCTTCGCGAGGTAG
>CAYZTQ010000028.1:0-16085 GCA_964481445.1 uncultured Christensenella sp.
AAGGGCGAGACGCGCGGCGGCGTGCGCTACGGCTATGTGCAGTTTGAGGCCAACAGGAAGATCGAGTGGTTTGTGGACGCCTTCTGCAAAAAGGGCCGCGGGGCCACGCTCTACCGCCTGCGGGACGACATCATCAAGCGCTGATAAAGAGGGGAAAGCATCATGGACTGGATAGAACTCAGCATCACCACCAACACCGAAGGGGCGGATATCGTCTCGGAAGCGCTGATGCGCGCCGGGGCCAAGGGCACGCAGATCATCGACCGGGCCGATGTGCCCGACCCTTCCAAGCCCTCCGGCTACTGGGAACTGATCGACCCCTCGCTGATCGAGCAGATGCCCGAAGAGGTGGTGGTGAAGGCCTGGTTTCAGGACGAAAAGCAGCTCATTGGCCTCAGGGAGAAGATCGCCCAGCTGCCGGAGCTTGCGGGCTTTGATCTGGGCGCGCTTCAGCTTTCGCAAAGCGGCGTCGCGGAAAAGGACTGGGCGGAGTACTGGAAGCGCTTCTACAAGCCCTTCCGCATCGGCAGCCATCTGGTGGTGCGCCCCAGCTGGGAGGAATATCAGCAGCAGCCGGGCGATATCATGATCCACCTGGATCCCGGCCTCGCCTTCGGCACCGGCACGCACGAGACCACGGCCCTGTGCGCCGAGCTGATTGAGACCTATTACGCGGGCGGCACGGTGCTCGACGTAGGCACCGGCAGCGGCATTCTGGCCATTGCGGCGTCGCGCCTGGGCGCAGAACAGGTGACGGCCATCGATATCGACCCGATGGCCGTGCGCACGGCGCGCGAGAATGTAGAGAAAAACGGCCTTTCGGGCCGGGTGCAGGTGAAGGAGGGCGACCTTTTGAGCGGCACCTCCGCGGTATACGACTTCGCCGTCGCCAACATCCTGGCCGATGTCATCATCATGCTGTCGGAGCCTCTGCGCGGCGCGCTCCGGCAGGGGGGCATCTTCGTCTGCTCGGGCATCATCCGCGAGCGGGAAGAGGACGTGCGCAGCGCCCTTTGCGCCCATCGCTACGAAATCATCGATACCCGCCGCCGCGGAGAATGGGTGGCCTTCGCCGCCCGCCGCCTCTGAGATGCATACCTTTTTCACGGCCCCGCCGGTGGACGGCTTTGCCCTGCTTGACCCGCAGGACGCGCACCACGCGCTGAAGGTGCTGCGCCTGCGCGCGGAGGAGCCTCTGTACATTGCCAGCGAAGGCCGCCACTATGAGGGGGTCTTTGTTCCCGATGGGGCGTCCCCCGGCGTGCGCGTCCTGCGTGAGATCAACAGCCGCGAGCCGGGCGCGCGCGTCACTCTCTATCAAGGGCTTTCCAAGGGCGAGCGCATGGACATCGTGATGCAAAAGTGCACCGAGCTTGGCGTCGCCCGTATCGTGCCCTGCCTGTTTTCGCGCTGCGTGGCGCAGTGGGAGGGCGGCGGGAAGAAGCTGCTCCGCTGGCAGCGCATCGCGCGGGAAGCCGCCGTGCAATCGGGCCGCAGCCTGGTGCCCGAGGTGGAGGGTTGCCTCAGCTTTGAGCAGCTCAAGCGGGCGCTGGGCGCCCATGAGCAGGTGCTGATCCCCTGGGAAGAGGGTGGCGCTTCCCTGCGCAGCGCCTATCAGGGGGCAAAAGACGTGGCCCTCGTCATCGGGCCGGAGGGCGGCATCACGCGGCAGGAGGTCGAGGCGCTTTCCGGCACGCCCGTCACGCTGGGGCCGCGCATCCTGCGTACCGAAACGGCGGGCATGGCGGCCCTGACGATGATTTTGACGCTTTCGGGCGATATGGAGTAACACAGTTTGAGTACAGTCGCATTTTATACGCTTGGCTGCAAGGTCAACCAATATGACAGCCAGGCGATGCTGGAGCAGTTTTTGAAGGCGGGCTACGAGGCCCGCGGCTTTCACGAGCGGGCCGATGTCTATGTCATCAACAGCTGCGTGGTGACAGGCACCGGTGAAAAAAAGAGCCTGCAGGCCGTGCGCCGCGCCATGAAGCAGAACCCCGAGGCCGAGGTAATCCTGGCCGGGTGCCTCGCGCAGAAGGACGCGGAGGGCCTGCTCAAAAGCGGGCTGCGCCTTGTGATCGGCAACCAGCGCAGAAATGAGATCGTCACGCTGCTGGATGAGGCGGTGCAGCATGAGACGCAGATCGCCGCTGTGGACAGCGTGCTGCGCGTGCCCTTTGAAAAGATGGAGATCGCGGGCTTTGACGGCCATACCCGCGCCGTGATGAAGATTCAGGAGGGCTGCGACCGCTACTGCGCCTACTGCATCATCCCCTATGTGCGGGGCGGCATCCGCTCGCGCGAGGTGGAGGATGTGCGCGCGGAGGCCCTGCGCCTTGCGCAGGCGGGCTACAGCGAGGTGGTGCTGACGGGCATCCACCTGACCAGCTACGGCCGCGATCTGGAAGGCAAAAGCAGCCTGCTTTCCGCCGTGCGCGCCGCCGCGGAGGCCCCGGGCATCCGCCGCGTCCGTCTGGGCTCGCTGGAGCCGGTCATCGCGACGGAGGAGTTCGCGCGGGAGCTTGCCAAGATCCCCAGGCTCTGCCCGCAGTTTCACCTGTCGCTGCAGTCGGGCAGCGCAAGGGTGCTCAAAAGCATGCGCCGCAGGTATACGCCGAAAGAATACCTTTCGGCAGCCAGACGCCTGCAGGCGGCCTTCCCCGGCTGCGCGCTGACCACGGACGTCATTTGCGGCTTTCCCGGCGAGACGGAAGAGGAGTTTCAGCAGACGCTGGATTTCTGCCGCGAGGTCGGCTTCGCCCGCATCCACGTCTTCCCCTTCAGCAAAAGGGAGGGAACGCTGGCGGCCTCGATGCCCGGCCAGCTGCCGAAGGCTGTGCGCGAGGAGCGGGCCCATAGGCTGATTGCCCTTGGGGAAGAGCTGGCGGACAGCTACCGAAGGAAGCTGCTGGATACCGTGCAGGAGGTGCTGTTTGAGGAAGAGGACGAGAACGGCGCTTCCGGCTACACGCCGCAGTACATGGAGGTATGGGCGAAGGGCGCGAAGCAGGGGCAGATCGCGCCGGTGATGCTGTATAAAATCGTGAAAGAACGCTTTGAGGGCCTGTTGCTCTCTTGAAGGATTGTACCGAAAAGGAGGCTTATGTATGTCTGAAAACTGCCTGTTCTGCAAAATTGTGAAGGGAGAGATTCCCTCCAAAAAGATCTGGGAAAACGAGTACTGCTATGCCTTTGCCGACATCCAGCCGCAGGCGCCCATGCACGCGCTGATCGTGCCCAAGCGCCACGTGGAGGGGCTGGACGACCTTGCCGGCCTCAGCGACGAGGAGCTGGCCGCGTGCCTGCGCGCGGCGCAGACGGTGGCAGAGGAGCTGGGCATTGAAAAGAGCGGCTACCGCCTCATCTCCAACTGCGGCGAGCATGCCTGCCAGAGCGTGCGGCACCTGCACTTCCACATTCTGGGCGGCCGGCAGATGACCGGCCAGATGGGCTGATTTTCGCCGGGAGCCTTTGGAAACCGCGGGCGAGAAGCATCGTTTTTTTCTCGAAATCCTCAAAATTCTGTGTGAAAAAGTTGCCGTCATCTTGCCCTATAGGGCAGGATTCGGTATACTGTCTATTGGAATGCGTGCGGACGCCTGCCGCGCCCGCAATAGATAAAAGGAGATAGCCATGAGCAAGAAAACAGTCCGGGATATCGATCTGAAGGGCAAGCGTGTCGTTGTGCGCGTTGATTTTAACGTGCCGCAGGACAAAGAGGGCAATATTACCGACGATAACCGCATTGTGGGCGCCTTGCCCACCATCCGGTATCTGGTGGAACAGAACGCCAAAGTCGTGCTGATGAGCCACCTGGGCCGCCCCAAGGGCGAGTTTAATATGAAGTATTCTCTGGCCCCCGCCGCCGTCAGGCTGAGCGAGCTGCTGGGCCAGCCGGTCAAGATGGCCAAGGACGTGATTGGTGAGGATGCCGACCGCGTGGTCGCCTCCCTCAAGGAAGGCGAGGTCTGCCTGCTTGAAAACCTGCGTTTCCACAAGGAAGAAGAAAAGAACGACCCCGAGTTCGCCAAGAAGCTGGCCAGCTACGGCGAAGTGTATGTGAACGATGCCTTTGGCACCGCCCACCGCGCGCACGCCTCCACCGAAGGCGTGGCCCACTATCTGCCCGCCGTGTCCGGCTTCCTGATCGAAAAAGAGCTGAAGTTCCTGGGAGGCGCCGTGGAAAACCCCGAGCGTCCCTTTGTCGCCATCCTCGGTGGCGCGAAGGTCTCCGACAAGATCGGCGTTATCAATAACCTGCTGGAGAAGGTCGATGTGCTGATCATCGGCGGCGGCATGGCCTACACCTTCATCAAGGCACAGGGCGGCGAGATCGGCACCTCTCTGCTGGATGCCGAGCGTCTCGACTACGCGCTGGAAATGCTGGGCAAGGCCAAGGCCAAGGGCGTCAAGCTGCTGCTGCCCGAAGACAGCGTGGCGGCCGATGCCTACAGCAACGACGCCAGGATTCAGGTGGTCGATTCCTACCACATCCCCGAAGGCTATATGGGCCTTGATATCGGCCCCAAGGCGCAGAAGGCCTATGCCGAGGCCATCCGCGGCGCTAAGACGGTCGTTTGGAACGGCCCGATGGGCGTTTCCGAGTTTTCTAACTTTGCTGCCGGCACCGTGGCCGTGGCCAAGGCAATGGCGGACAGCGATGCGGTCACCATCATCGGCGGCGGCGACAGCGCGGCGGCCGTTGTGCAGCTGGGCTTTGGCGACAAAATGAGCCACATCTCCACCGGCGGCGGCGCTTCCCTTGAGTTCCTCGAGGGGCTGGAGCTGCCCGGCGTCGCGGCCCTCAACAATCTGTAAGATATCAGCGCAGGAGGCATATCATCATGCGTAAACCCATCATTGCCGGCAACTGGAAGATGAACAAGACCCCGCAGGAGGCCGCCGAGCTGATTGCGGAGCTGAAACCCCTTGTCAAGGAAGCGGAGGCGCAGGTGGTTGTCTGCGTGCCCGCCGTCGATATCCCCGCGGCCGTGCAGGCTGTGCGCGGCAGCAAGATCAAGGTCGGCGCGCAGAACGTGCACTTTAAGGAAAGCGGCGCCTATACGGGCGAACTGAGCGCCCAGATGCTCAAGGCCTGCAAGGTCGATTATGTCATCATCGGCCACAGCGAGCGCAGGCAGTACTTTGGCGAAACCGATGAGACCGTCAACCTGCGCACGCTGGCCGCGGTGCGCGCCGGGCTGACCCCCATTATCTGCGTGGGTGAAAAGAAAGAGCAGCGCGAGGCCGGTTATACCGACGACCTCGTCAGCTATCAGACCCTGACCGCCCTGACCGGCCTCAGCAAGGAAGAAGTGGCCAAAGTGGTCATCGCCTACGAGCCCGTCTGGGCCATCGGCACCGGTCTCACCGCCACCGATGAGCAGGCCAACGAGACCATCGGCGTCATCCGCAAGGCCATCGCTGGCAAATACGGCAAGGCCGCGGCCGGCAAGGTGCGCATCCAGTACGGCGGCAGCATGAAGCCCTCCAACGTCAAGGGCCTGATGGCGCAGCCGGAGATCGACGGCGGCCTGATCGGCGGCGCCTCCCTGAAGGCGGAAGACTTCAGCAAGGTTGTCAACTACAATAAGTAAAGCCCGCAAGGTGCTTTGGGCGCTATCTGAAAAAACGGTAGCGCCCAAACTTTTGCGGTTTTGCCCCGTCGGCCAACAAGATGAAAAACGGGTATAATGCGAAAGGACTTTTGTGCCGGCAGGCGCGGGGGGCCGCAGGGCCCCATCCCGCGGCGTGCAGGCATTTGCGCCCGCAGATGCAGGGCGATAACGGGGCTGGGCGCTATGGAACCCGGCCCACCAAAGGAGCGGTAAGTATGTCTAAGAAAATGACGGCGCTGATAATCATGGACGGCTTCGGCCTCAACCCCAACCCCAAGGGCAACGCGGTGGTCGCGGCGGGCACCCCCAACCTTGACCGGCTGTCGGCTGCCTATCCCCATACCCAGCTGGGCGCCAGCGGCATGTCGGTCGGCCTGCCGGACGGCCAGATGGGCAACAGCGAGGTCGGCCACCTCAACCTCGGCGCGGGCCGCGTGGTGTATCAGGAGCTGACCCGCATCACCAAGGATATTCAGGACGGCGTCTTCTTTGAGAAGGAGCCTCTGATCTGGGCCATGGACGAGGCGAAAAAGCAGGGCACGGCCCTGCACCTGATCGGCCTGCTGTCAGACGGCGGCGTGCACAGCCACAACACTCACCTGTACGCGCTGCTGGAGATGGCGAAGAAGCGCGGCCTCAGCCGCGTTTATGTGCATGCCATGCTGGATGGGCGCGACGTGCCCCCGACCAGCGGCCTTGATTATGTGAAGCAGCTGGAACAGAAGCTGCAGGAAATCGGCGTGGGCGAGATCGCCAGCATTCAGGGCCGCTATTACGGCATGGATCGCGATAATATCTGGCCCCGCGTGCAGCTGGGCTACGACGCGATCGTGCTGGGGCAGGGCGTCACGGCGGACAGCGCCGAGCAGGCCGTGCAGCAGAGCTATGATAAGTTTGTGACCGACGAGTTTGTGCTGCCCACCGCGGTGATGAAAAACGGCCTGCCCACTGCGACCGTGCAGCCGCATGACAGCATTATTTTCTTCAACTTCCGGCCTGACCGCGCCCGCCAGCTGACCCGCGCCTTCATCGATGAGGGCTTCACCGGCTTTGAGCGCGCCAAGGGCTTTATGCCGCTGCAGTATGTCACCATGACCCAGTACGATGAGACCTTCACCGGCCTGAAGGTGGTCAACCCGCCGAGCAATTTGGATATGACGCTGGCCGAGTACCTCTCCAAGCTGGGCATGACGCAGCTGCACATTGCCGAGACGCAGAAATACGCGCACGTCACCTTCTTTTTCAACGGCGGCGTCGAGCCGCCCTACGCGGGGGAGGACCGCATCCTCGTGCCGTCCAGCAAGGTGGCTACCTTCGACCTGCTGCCCGAAATGTCTGCCCCCGAGGTGACGCAGAAGGCGCTGGAGGCCATCCGCAGCGAGCAGTACGACGTGATGATTCTCAACTTCGCCAACTGCGACATGGTGGGCCATACCGGCGTGATGGAGGCGGCCGTGGCGGCCGTGAAGGAAGTGGACAAAGATGTCGGCATTCTGGTGGATGAGATTCTCCGCCACGGCGGCACCGCTTTTGTGACGGCGGATCATGGCAACGCCGACCAGATGATCGACTATGTGACGGGCGAGCCCTTCACCGCGCACACCACCTACCCGGTGCCCTTCATCGCCTGCGGCGAGCAGTTTGTGGGCGGCAGCCTGCGGGCGGGCGGCAAGCTCTGCGATATCGCCCCCACGATGCTTAAATCCATGAAGCTTGACATTCCTGCCCAGATGACGGGCGAGCCGCTGTTCTGATTTGATGAATCGCTGACAAGCTGATAGGTTTTGTTATCCTTCCCCGCCGGACGCCGGCGGGGAAATTCTCATAGCAAAGACAGCCTGCTTTCTGTTATCAGGCGGCATGGGCCGTCCGTGATGCTAGTGCAAGGGGAAGAAGAATGAAGGAATATACGGTCGCGGTGGTCGGGGCCACGGGTCTGGTCGGCGGTACGATGCTGGGCGCGCTGGAAAAGGGAAATTTTCCAGTAAGCAGGTTGGTTCCGCTGGCTTCGGCGCAATCAAAGGGCAGGACGCTTGCCTTTGAAGGTCGGCAATACGAGGTGCAGGAAGTCTCGCAGGCAGCCTTTGAAGGCGCCGATCTGGCGCTGTTCGCGGCGGGCGGGGCGGTCAGCCTCAAGTGGGCCCCTGTCGCTGCGGCCATGGGCGCGCTGGTGGTCGATAACAGCAGCGCCTTCCGCATGGAAAAGGATGTGCCGCTGGTGGTACCCGAGGTGAACCCAGAGGATTTGCGGCCCTCCGGCATCATCGCCAACCCCAACTGCTCCACCATCCAGAGCGTGGTGGCGCTTGCGCCGCTGCGGCCCTTCGGCCTGCGCCGCGTGGTGTACAGCAGCTATCAGGCGGTGTCGGGCTCAGGCTTGAGAGGGCTTCATGACCTTGAAAACAACACGCAGAACTTTTACCCGCATCCGATTGCCGGCAACCTTTTGCCGCATATCGACAGCTTTACCGAGGATGGCTACACCAAAGAAGAGCACAAGATGATCAACGAGACCCGCAAGATCCTCCACCTGCCGGAGCTGGCCGTCACGGCAACCACCGTGCGCGTGCCCGTTCCCTATGGCCACGGCGTCAGCATCAATGTAGAGCTGGAGCGCGGCTTTGACATGGCGGAAATCCGCGGCGCTCTGGCTGCGCAGCCGGGGCTGATCGTGCAGGATGATCCGGGCAAAAATCTCTATCCCATGCCGCTCTACGCCGCGGGCCGCGACGAGGTGTTTGTCGGCCGCATCCGGCGGGATTTTAGCGTGAAGAACGGCCTCAACCTCTGGGTGGTGGCCGACAACGTCCGAAAAGGCGCGGCGGTCAACGCCGTGCAGATCGCACGGCGCGTGCTCGGAGTCGATTAGTCCATACAAAGTCATAAAATAAAACGGAAGGTGTGCGCAGCCTTCCGTTTTTATAATTCATTCGTTAGCGGCCCGTTTCCGCGAGGCCCCTTCTTTTCGCGCCCAGCAGGGCAAGGGCCAGAAAGGCCGCGCAGAAGCCCAGCTGGATCAGCACGCTTTCGCGGCTGTATGCAAGGGCGGTCGCGCCGGGCGCAAGACCCGGGCTCAGGGCGTCGATGGCCCTGACATACCAGTGCGTCGGCAGGAAGGAGGCGATACGCTGCACCTGATTGCCCAGCAGGCTCTGCGGGACAAACACGCCCGACAGGAAGGAAGCGCTCAGCGTGACCACGTTGGAAACGGCGGACTGTACGGTGTGGCTGGTAATCAGGGTGGAGAGCGCGAAGCTCAGGCACAGGCAGACCAGTGTGTGCACCAGGGTGTTATACAGGATCAGGCGGATGACCGCGGGGTGCGTACCCTTGCCGAAGACCGCGAGACCGGTTGTCACCAGAACGGCCCAGAGGGCCAGCGCGAGCAGCAGGCTGCCCAGGATCAGCTGCAGAATCTGCCGCGTCATGGGCACGGGCGAGGCCGCGCTGCGCTGGCGGATTTCGGGCCTGCTGACAGACAGCATCACCGAGCTGATGCACAGGATCAGGATGGAGAGCGTGGCGTAGGCGTAATAGCGCAGGTAGAAAATCAGCGAATGGCCCTGGCTGACGGGGGAAGAGAGCATCTTCGTATCCGCCTGCTCCCTGAGGCCGTCTCTCACGCGTCGGGCGAGGTCTTCTTCGCTGATGCCCGGCAGGCCGTCCCGGTAGAGGGAGGCGAGGCGCAGATAGCGACCGATCAGCAGCTCTACCTGCACCTGCGGCATGACGTCATGGCCCACCCTGCGCTCAAGGCCGGGGTCGTTTTCACCGGCGAGAAAGCGCTGCGTAAAGTCTTCGGGAATGGTCAGGATATAGTCCGTTTCGCCGAAGTAGAGGGCGTCAAGACGCGCGCTTTCGTTCTGCGCAAGGTCCACCGGGCTGGTCATCTCCCGAAGGTAGCTTTCAATCCCCCTGCCGACAGCGCCTGCGTCTTTGTTTTCAATGGCGAGCAGCACCTTGCTGCTTTCAAAGCCCTCTTCGGGCTGCGAGCCGGAAAAGGCGACGAACAGCATGGTGATCAGCAGAAAGGCGCCCAGGTAGATCAGAAAGGTGGATTTGTTTTTGGCCACGATCCTGAAAAACAGCTTAAAGGCTTGCATACTTCGGCCTCCTCATCAGCAGGGTGACGGCGGTCAGAAACACGAGGATGAAGGCGCAGATCAGGCCGATGTTCAGCCAGAACCTGTCCAGCGTCGGGAACAGATAGAGCGCGTAGAAGGCGTCCGCGATCAGGTTGACGGGGTTGAGGTAGGCGGCCAGCGGAAGCCTTGCCTGCACAAGATACTTGATGCCTGATACCATCATGCCCGAGAGAAAACTGCCGCCCATGGAAACAGCCAGCAGGATCGAGACCATCAGCCCTTCCTTTTTCTTAAACAGCGCGCAGACAAGGGCGCCCATGCCCACCCCCATGATGGTGCCGAGGGCGCAGGTCAAGAGGATCAGGCCGCCCCTCGGCCCGAACTCTACCCCGATGCCGAGGGAAATGTAGAGATAGAGCAGCAGCACCGAGACAAACTGCAGCAGCGCCGAGGCCAGAAAGGAGGCGGCGAACATGGTCAGCCTGCCCACGGGGGCCAGCGCGTTTCTAATGGCGACGGAGCTTTGGTTGGCCTGCGTAGCCGAAACCGCCTTGATGCCCTGAAAGCCGCCGTACATGCAGGCCATCGCGATCAAAGAGAAGAAATAGCTGGCCATCAGGTCCATGCTGCGCTGGCCGGGCGCGTCCTGAATCCTGACGGGCTCGTAATCGCGCTGCATCAGCTTGAGCGCGCCGAGCGGGTTTTTCGCCATCATGGCCCGGTTCGCTTCGTAGATTTGCAGGTAGGTGTCGGCAAACTCCTTGATAATGCTCTGGTTCAGGCCTCGTGAGCGGAACGTGAGCAGCGGCTTTTCTCCCTGCACGGCCAGCATGCCCGATACCTGCCCGTCCAGCAGCTGCTGCTGGCCTTCTTCCTGTGAAACAAGATGGAGGTCAAACAGCGCGTCTTCGCCGCTTGAGGCGCTCCTGAGGGCAGAGCGCAGCGGGATATTTGATTGGTAGGCCTCGTTGTTGATCACGGCCAGCGGGATGCTGCTGAACGAGGTTTCCTTGGCGATGTTGCCCAGCGCCAGCCAGAACAGCGTGGCCAGCACAATGGGGAAAACAGAGGACCAGAAGAAGCTGGCGCGGTCTTTGAGGCCGCAGCGGAGGCGCGAAATAAAAATATGGCCGAACATGCTCTCCCTCCTCAGCCCGCCGCGCTGTCGCGCAGGTGCTTGCCGGTGATCTCCAGAAATACGTCGTTCAGCGTTGGTTGCTGCGAGAAGATGCTGCCGTAGCCGAGCTTCTGGCCGTCCAGATAATTCATCACGGCGGCAAGCCCGGCGTGCCCACGCTGCGTCTTGATCTCGAGGTTACCGCCCTCGGCCTTCACGCTCAGAATGCCGGGCAGGCCGCGCAGGCCCTCTTCCAGCGCCTCGTCCGCCCGCTCCAGCAGCTGCACCGAGATGGTTTCGCCGAGGTTGATCATGGCCTTCAATTCTTCCTTGGTGCCCAGCGCGATGACGCGGCCCCTGTCCATGATGGCGATGCGGGTGCAGATCTGCTCCACCTCTTCCATGTAGTGCGAGGTATAAATAATAGTGGCCCCTTCGCGGTTGAGCCTGACGATGCCCTCCAAAATGCTGTTGCGGGCCTGCGGGTCGACAGCCACGGTCGGCTCGTCCATGAAGATCAGCTCGGGCTTGTGGGCGATGCCGCAGGCGATGTTGAGCCGCCGCTTCAGGCCGCCGCTGAGCTTCTTGGGGTAAAAGCGCCGAAAGTCCTGCAGGCCGGCCAGGTCTATGGCGCTTTGCACCAGCCCGGCCGCCTTCTGCCTGTCTCTTTCGTACAGGCCGCAGAAATAGGCGATGTTCTGCTCCACCGTCAGCTCGTCAAACACCGCCACGTCCTGCATCACAAGACCGATGCGCCGCTTGATGTCGTAGCTGTCGGGCCGCATCTGCCTGCCGAAGACCTGCACTTCCCCCTTATCGAAGCTGAGCAGGGAAAGGATGGTGTTGATGGCCGTCGTTTTGCCCGAGCCGTTGGGCCCGAGCAGGCCAAAAATCTCCCCGGGCATGACTTCAAGGTTCAGATGGTCAAGGGCGATCAGGTCGCCGTAGCGCTTGACCAGATTCTCGATTTTGATGACCGGCGTCATGTTGCTGTTCTCCTTGATGATGATGCGCGGTGTCCCCGCAATGAAAGCATAGCCCGAAGGCCGCTGGCTTACAAGTGACGCCGCTCCCGCAGCGGGGTGACAAATGTAACGTTGAAACGGAGGGGAAAACCGCCTACAATGAAACAAAGCAGGAAAGGGGAGAGAAGGCTTGAGTCTGCGCGCGGAAAAATGGGTGCTGCTCGCGCTTTGCGCCGTGCTGGGCGCAAGCTTTGCTCCGCAGGAGTATCATGCCTACGCTGTGGTGCCGCTGATGGCGGCCTTTATCCCTACGGCGCTGGCCGAGGTGCTGCGGGTAGAAGGCCTCAGGCTGGCGCTGCCCTGCCTTGCCGCGGCGGCCGCTTTCTTTTACCCGCCGCTGTTTTTCTACCTGCCGGTCTTTGTCTGGGATCTTTGGCTGCCCAAAGAAAGGCTGCTGCTTCTTTGCTTCGCCCCGGCCCTGCTGACCGGGCCGCGCTTCGGATTGGCCGCGATGGTTGCTGTGCTGCTGCTTTGCGCTCTCGCAGCGCTGATCAAACGGCAGTCTGAGCGCCTTTTGCAGAAAACAAGAGAGAATTACAGCCTGCGCGACGATGGGGAGGAGCTGGCCAGCAGCCTGCGGGCCAGCAACGCGAGGCTGCTGGAGCAGCAGGAGGAGACGGCCAGAATGGCCGCCCTCGGCGAACGCGCGCGCATCGCGCGCGAAATGCACGACAGCGTGGGCCATGTGCTGTCAAGCGCCCTGCTGCAGACGGGCGCGCTGATGGCGACGAGCGACGACCCGGCGCAAAAGGAAAGGCTCTCTCAGCTCAACCGCACGCTCAGCGAGGGCATGGGCGAGGTGCGGGGCGCCATCCACCAGCTGCGGGACGAGTCGCTGGATTTGCGGGATGAGATGGAAAAGCTGACGCAGGGCTTTCGCTTTTGCAGCGTGACGCTGGAATACGACATGGGCGAGAACCTGCCCTCCGATATCCGGCAGGCCTTTGCCGCCATCGTGAAGGAGGGGCTTTCCAACGTGGCCCGCCATTCCGACGCCGACCGCGTGACGGTGACGGCGCAGGAGCACCCGGCCTTTTATCAGCTGATCGTGCGCGACAACGGGCATGCTGTAAAGCCGGGACGCAGCGGCGGTATGGGGCTTGAGAACATCCGCGGCCGCGTGGAGCAGCTGGGCGGCCTTGTCCGCATCGGGCAGACGGACAGCGGCTTTGAGATTTTTGTCTCCGTGAGAAAGGGGGAGGGCTGATGCGCCTCGTGATTGTGGATGACGACCGGCTCGCCGCGATGTCGCTTGAAACGATTCTGAAGTCGAAGGGCTTTGAGGTGCTGGCGACCGGCGCCAGCGGCGGCGAGGCCGTCCAGCTGTACCTTGAACACCGCCCGGACGTGCTGCTGATGGATATCCGCATGCAGGGGGAAAGCGGACTTGATGCGGCGGAAAAGATTCTGGCAAAGGATCCGCAGGCCCGCATTCTGTTTCTGACCACCTTTTCGGATGATGCGTATATCCGCCGCGCACTGAGCCTGGGCGCGATGGGTTATCTGCTGAAGCAGGATTATGAGAGCCTGCCCGGCGCGCTGGAAGCCGCGGTGAAGGGGCAGACGGTCTTTGGCGAAGGCGTGGCCGAAAAACTGCCCGGGCTATTGAAGGGCGGAGCAGCAGGGCCTGAAAGCAGCCTGACGGAGCGGGAGAGCGAGCTGATGCGCCTGGTCGCGGCGGGCCTCAACAATCGGGAGATCGCCGCCCGCCTGTACCTGAGCGAAGGCAGGGTGCGCAACGCGCTCAGCACCATCCTTGAAAAGCTTGCCCTGCGTGACAGAACGCAGCTGGCGGTGTATTATCACACCAAGGTGAAACCCGGAAACATCTAGGATACGGACACAGTAAAATTTCGATCAGGGAGGCCGGCATGGCAAAGATTATCGAGTGCATCCCCAATTTCAGCGAAGGGCGGAATCAGGATATTATCAAGGGGCTGGAAGAAGCGGCCCGCTCCGTGCCCGGCTGCGCGCTGCTGAACCTGCAGTCGGATGAAAACCACAACCGCAGCGTGCTGACCCTGCTGGGCAGCCCCGAAGCGGTGGAGGAGGCCGCCTTCCGCCTGGCGAAAAAGGCGGCGGAAAGCATCGACCTCACCGTGCACCGCGGCGCGCACCCGCGCATGGGGGCAATGGACGTGCTGCCCTTTGTGCCGCTGCTGAATGCTACGATGGAAGAATGCGTGGCGATCTCAAAGCGCGTTGCCAGGCGCATCTGGGAAGAGCTGAAGGTGCCGAGCTTTCTGTACGAGGCTTCGGCCGCGTCGCCCGAGCGCGCCAACCTGGCCGCGCTGCGCAAGGGCGAGTTTGAGGGCATGAACGAAAAGCTGCTGCAGCCCGGTTGGGCGCCTGATTTCGGCGAAAGGCGGGTGCACCCGACCGCGGGCATCACCGCCATCGGCGCGCGCATGCCGCTGATCGCCTTCAATGTCAATCTGGATACCGACGACGTGAGCATCGCCAGGGCTATCGCAAAATCGGTGCGCGGTTCCTCGGGCGGCTACAGGGCCTGCAAGGCGCTGGGCATCATGCTGGAGGACAGAAAAATCGCCCAGGTATCCATGAACATGGTCAATTATGAAGAAACGCCGCTTTACCGCGTGTACGAGGCCATCCGCTTTGAGGCGGAGCGCTGGGGCGTGCGCATCATCGGCAGCGAGCTGATTGGCATGAGCCCGGCCAAGGCGCTGATCGACGCGGCGGAGTATTACCTGAAGCTGGAGAACTTCAGCTGCAGGGAGCAGGTGCTCGAATACTACATGATTGCTGAATAAGGAAAGATAAAACAAGCAGGGCCTGCAGGTATGTTTTGGCAGGCCCTGCTTTATGGTTTTGGAAGCTAGCGTTTGATCAGCAGCACGCTGACATCGTTCACGTTGGTGCCGGTGGGGCCGGTGATGATCAGCCCGCCGCATTTTTCCAGCGCGTGGTAGGCGTCGTTGTCTTCCAGCACGCGGAAGATGTCGATGCCCTCCTCCTTGAGGCGCGCGGCCGTCTCGCCGTCGGCATAACCGCCGGCGGCGTCCGTCGGGCCGTCCGTGCCGTCGCTGCCCAGCGAGAACACGGCGGTGTCAGCAAGGCCCGAGATGCCCATCGCGGCGGACAGCGCCAGCTCCTGGTTGCGGCCGCCTTTACCCTTGCCCTTCAGCTTGACCACGGTTTCGCCGCCTGCGATAAAGGCCAGCGATTTTTCGCTGCTCTGGTGGTATTGGGCGATGGAAGCGAGAAAGCTGCCGGCCTCCCGTGCCTGACAGGCAAGGCTCGCCGTCAGGATATGCGGCTCGTAGCCCAGCCTTTGGGCTTCCTCCGCCGCCGCTTTGCACAGGCCGCGCACGCTGCCGGTCACGAGACTGTGCACATTGAAAAGCTCCTTGGGCGTTTCCGCACTCAGGCAGGCCTCCGCTTCCTTGGAAAGAATCAGCTGATATTTGCCGGCGATGTGCAGCGCGTCGGCGCGGGTGCTGCTGTCTGGGTAGGCGGGGCCGGAGGCGATCATGTCCAGCGGGTCGCCGATGATGTCGGAGAGAATGACGGAATAGACCGTGGCCGGCTCGCAGAGCCTGGCGAAGCGGCCGCCCTTGACGCGGCTCAGCCGCTTGCGGATGGTGTTCATCTCTACGATATCGGCGCCGGAGCGCAGCAGCTGGTCGGTGATGCTCTGCAGCTCCTGCTCTGGGATGAGCGGCAATTCAAACAGGGCGGAGCCGCCGCCCGAAATGAGCAGCAGCACGCTGTCCTCTTTCTTGAGGCCGCTGACCAGACGGATGGCCTCTTCCGTCGCGGAAAAGGAGTTGGCGTCCGGCACGGGGTGGCCCGCTTCGCGCAGGCGCAGGCTGCCGATCGGCCCTTTCACATGGCCGTATTTGGTGATGACGATGCCGTCCTCAATCCGGCTGCCCAGCGCCTCGTGGGCGGCTTTCGCCATCTGCCACGCGGCCTTGCCCAGCGCGACCAGAATGACGCGCCCTCCTGCATGAAACTGGATACCTTCAAGCGCCGCCTGCACTGCGGTATCCGGCAGGGCGGAGCGGAGGGCGGCTTTCATGATCAGATCTGCGTCATGTCTCAGGCTCATGGCAATGCTCCTTTTGTTGTCAAACGGGCCGGGGCGCTTGGTTCGGCCCCGGCCCCTTCGTGTTCGGGGGTCATCTGGCTCAGGCAAGCAGAGAGATCAGGATGACGTTGACCATGCCCGCGATGCCCAGCAGCAGGGTGCCGAGGGTCTGCGTGCGGTAAC
>CAYZTQ010000028.1:16185-22394 GCA_964481445.1 uncultured Christensenella sp.
TTGACCATGCCCGCGATGCCCAGCAGCAGGGTGCCGAGGGTCTGCGTGCGGTAACCGTCCTTGACTTCCATGTCGCTGAAGTTGGTTACAACCCAGAAATAGCTGTCGTTGGCGTGCGATACGGTCATCGCGCCGGAGCCGATGGCCACGACGGTCAGCGCCAGCTGCAGCGGGGTCGTGAAGCCGATGGTCGCCATCAGCGGGGCCAGAATGCCCGCGGTGGTGGTGATGGCCACGGTGGAGCTGCCCTGCGCGGTCTTCAGGATAGCCGCCAGCAGGAAGGGGAAGAAGTAGCCCATCGTGGAGAGGGCGCCCGAGTTCTGAGAGATGAAGTTCACCATGTCGGTGCTGGCGATCACCTTGCCCAGCACGCCGCCCGCCGCCGTCACAAACAGGATGGGGCCGGTCACGCGCAGCGTCTCATCGGTAATGGCGTAGAAATCCTTCAGCTTGCCGGCGGAGGCGAGCACCACAACGCCCAGCAGCACGCCGACGGCCAGCGCCATGATGGGCGTACCCAGGAAGGTGACGACCGGCACATCCAGCTTCGCCATGGAGAAGGCGGAGTTGAGGGCCATCAGCAGGATAGGCACAATGATCGGGGCAAAGGACATGAAGGCGCCGGGCAGCTTGCCGTAGCTGGCTACCAGCTCTTCATAGCTCTGAACGACCTTGCCGTCGCCGCTGCCCGCTTCGTCACGGGATTTGACTTTCTTTCCAATCAGCTTGGCAAACACATAGCTGACGATCAGGGGCAGAATGGAGCAGGCCGCGCCGATCAGCATGACCAGCAGCAGGTTGACGGGCTGGCCGAGGCCTTCCGCCAGCGTGTTGGCCGCGGCGATGGGGCCGGGCGTCGGGGGGATAAAGCAGTGGGAGACGTACAGGCCCATGGACAGCGCCACGGCCGCCGCCACGGAGGAGGTGCCAGTGCGCTTGACCAGCGCCTTGCGGATGGGGTTCAGGATGACAAAGCCGCTGTCGCAGAAGACGGGGATGGAGACGATCCAGCCCATCAGCATCATCGCCAGCTCCGGCCGTTTCTTGCCGACGATCCTGACCACGGTGTCGGCCATTTTAAGCGCGGCGCCGGTCTTTTCCAGCAGGCTGCCCACCAGCGCGCCGAGGATGATGACGATGCCGATGCTGGTGAAGGTGCCCGAGAAGCCCTGGCCGATGATGCCGGGGATTTTTACCAGCTCGATGCCGGCCACGATGGCCAGAAGCAGCGATACCAGCATCAGGCTGATGAAGGCGTGCACCTTGAACTTGGAGATCAGCACGATCATGAGAACGACTGCGATCACAAACGCAATCAAGAGAGGAACCCCTGTCATAACAAAACCTCCTATACGCTGAACAGACTGTATCTTCCTGTCTGTTCAATTGTTTTCTGTATTATACATAAATACCTTGAAATACGCTATCCCTTTTGTTTTAAAAGTTCAGGGAAAAGGCCGGACGCGCGCAGCTTCTTCTTTGCCGGAATAAAGAAGGCGCCCTCGATAACAGGGGGCGCCTTCGCGGAAGGAAGGGGGTTGATTTACTTCTTTTCCAGATTGAGCACCGGTTTGTCGGTCAGCACGCTCACCCACTCGGCCTGCTTGGTCAATACCAGCACGGCGGTGGCGAAGCCGTTTTTGTATTCGCGCGGCAGCTTCTGCTTTTTCGCGCCCTTCTCAAGAAAACGCTCGCTGTCCTTGGAAATGTCGATGGGCAGGCCGCCGGGCCTGGGCTTTCCGTACTGGGCGGGGTAGTAGCTGTCTTCCCGGCCGGAAAGGCGGCCCAGCACCCGGTACTCCTTCACGCCGAAGATGTTGGTAAAGTAGCAGACGCCCTTTTTGCTGGTCTTGCGGTAGCCCTCCGGCAGCGTGGCGGCGTTGAGCGCGACGCCCTTGGGGCGGCCGAGATTCTTCTCGATCCCCCTGTGCGGAGCGGCGCCGATGATGTTCAGCTCGAACACCCGCTCGCCGTTCACCTCGCTGGAGCTGAGCTCGGCCTCATACATGCCCTTCTTTTTCTCCAGCCTGCCATACACCAGATAGATGACGGCGCCGGACTTGTCCAGATAGGCGTAGACCGTCGGCTCCACGCCGGGGATGCGCAGGGCGGTCAGGTATTTGTTGACATTGCCCTTGGCGGCTTTCAGAAACTCAAAGCCCTCGGGCGCGGTGACGGCGGCAGGCGCGGCTTCATCCGGCGCGGTCTCCTCAGCCGGTGCCATATCCTCCGCCGGGGTTTCTTCGGCGGCAGGCTCTGTCATCTCTTCCGCCGGGGCTGCCGATTCGGAAAAGACGGGCGCAAAGGGAATCAGGAGGCAGAGCGTCATCAGAAGTGCGAATAAACGAGTCATGGGTTTCATTGAATCATCCCCTTTTTCATTCTTCTGTCAGCTGTGCGAACTTTCTTGATAATACTATCATAACACAGACAGCCCCTTACAGACAAAGCAAATGTAACAATTCCGATATACGCGTTTCGGAGAAAGATGAATCCGATAGCAACCGCTAAAGCTTGTGGTATGGGGTTTACAAACGCACAGGATGTGGTATAGTAGACGTGATCCCTTGATGGATGGAGGAAAGAATATGGCCTGTGAGTTTCGTGTTGTCGGCGGCAGCCTGCCGCAGGAAGAGCTGAATAACTACGCGCTTCGCGCCAGAGAGCAGTATGGCCGCGAGCCCAAAAGTATCACCATCCGCGTGGACGGCGATTTTGTCGACCTTGATTATGAGTTTGTGCCCCAGCCCTTTGAGCGCATCCGCCGCATCACGGGCTATCTGGTAGGCACGCTCGACCGCTTCAACAACGCCAAGCGCGCTGAGGAGCATGACCGCGTAAAGCATTCTGCCTGAAAGACGGAGGGATACCGTATGAAGAGCGTTAAGCTGTTCCATTTTGAAGCCTGCCCCTATTGCCGCGACGCCAAAAAGTGGATGCGCGAGCTGATGGACGAATACCCGGAGCTGGCGAAGGTGAAGGTCGAGATGATCGACGAGAAGCTTGAGCCCGAAAAGGTGGATGCCTTCATCAAAGCCGGTCATTCCTATTATTATGTGCCCACCTTCTACGTGGACGATGTCAAGGCGCATGAAGGCGCCGCCAGCAAGGATATTGTGGAGCGCGTGCTGCGCAGCGCGCTGGAATAACTTGATACATTCAATCCAAAGTGAAAAGCGGCTGCCTGCGGGCGGCCGCTTTTATAACGCCGTGAAAGGGAACTGACGCTTTACAGCGCGTTGACCATGTTGAACATCCTGCGGTTGAAACTGGGCTTGATCTGCAGGGCGCTTTCGATATCCATGTGGAAGACCTTGCCGTTGTGCACGCCGACGACGCGGTTGCTCTCGCCGTGCTTGAGCAGGTTGACGGCGACAACGCCCGCCTCAAAGGCAAAGGCGGCGTCGCGGGCGCTGGGCTGGCTGCCGCGCTGGGTATAGCCGATTACGGTCGAGCGCACCTCGGTCTTTTTGACCTTATGCTCCACCACGCGGCTTAAGAAATAGGCATCCATCGGCGTACCGGGGAAGACCGGGCGCGAGCCGGAGGGATAGTCCTTCATAAACTCATACACATCAAAAGGAGCCATGGTCTTGTAGGCGCCTTCGGCGACGATGATGGAGGCCCGCTGGTTGCCGCGGTCGACCAGCGCGTTCAGACGGTTGGCGATATCGTCCACCGACCAGTCCTTCATCTCGGGCACGATGCAGATCTCGCTGCCGGTGGAAAGGGCGGTGTTCAGCGCGATATCGCCGCAGTTGCGGCCCATCACTTCAATGACCGCGGCGCGGTCGTGCGAGCGGCTGGTCGCGCGGATGGCGCGCACAGCGTCCACGCAGACGTTGACGGCCGTGTCAAAGCCGAGGGAAAGCTCGGTATAGCCAAGGTCGTTGTCGATGGTGCCCGGGATGCCGATGGTCGGGATGCCGTTTCGTGCCAGCGCCTGCGCGCCCTGAAAAGAACCATCGCCGCCGATGACCACGATGCCCTCGACATCCAGATCGCGAAGCAGCTTCGCGCCCTTTTTCTGGTATTCCGGATCCCGGAACTCCAGGCACCGGGCCGTGCGCAGGTAGGTACCCGGCAGGTCGGCGATATCCAGCACCTGATCGAGCGTCAGGTGAACGATATCATCATCCAGACTTTGGGACTTGCCGATCAGGCCGTTAAAGCCGCGCTTGATGCCGATGAGGTTGAGCCCCATCAGGTTCGCCGCTCTGGCAACGCTCATCACGGCCGCGTTCATGCCCGGGCTGTCGCCGCCGCTGGTGAGGACTGCAATGTTTGGCATATTCTTCCCTGCCTTCCGATATGATTTGGCGCTTGTTATTTCATCATCATAAAATGCTGAAGAGGAAAAGTCCATGCCTCAGCATCTTACAGTATAACACGCCTCAGATGCCCTGACAATTGCTTTGCAAGGCGCATGGGCAAGGGGGTTGAGAAAGAAATCGCGTGCAGACTTTTCACCTCGGCGCGGGATCTGCGCCTGAAACATGCGCGCGAAAGGCCGCTTTCTCACCCGCTCGGGGCTGCGGGGAGCCCTTTCGCCTGCCTGAAAAGCGCGCGGAAAGCCGGTAAACGCAAGGCTTTGCCTTCTTTCTCGGCTTATTGAGACAGCTTTCGAATATTCTTCTTGTTCGCGGTGGTGTATTGTGGTAAAATAATCTCCGTTATGTAAGCATTCGCTTCTTTGCAATATCTTTCGAGGGGGAATCTATCATGGCTGAATATCAACCAAAAGAGATCCGGAATATCGCTTTCTTAGGGCATGGCAGCGAGGGCAAGACGACTTTGACGGAGTCGATGCTCTATGCTGCCGGACATATTGACCGTCAGGGCCGTGTGGAGGATGGCAATACTGTCAGCGATTTTGATCCCGAAGAAACCAAACGCAGTATCTCCATCAACACCTCCGTTGCGCCCGTGGAATGGAAGGGCACCAAGGTCAACATCATCGACGTGCCCGGCTATTTTGATTTTGTGGGCGAGCTGATGGGCCCCGTCCGCGTGGCCCAGACCGTGGGCATCGTCATCAACGCCGTCAACGGCATCACCGTCGGCGCTGAGAAAGCCTGGGAAATCGCCGAGAAGAGCGGCCTGAGCCGCATGTTCATCGTCAACCAGATGGACAGAGAGCACGCCAATTTTGACAAGGTGCTCGAGCTGTTGCGCGAAAAGTACGGCGGCAGCGTGGTGCCGCTGCTGGTTCCCATCGGCGATGGCGCCAATTTCCGCGGCGTGGTCAACGTGCTGGAAGGCACCGCCTTTGAAGGCGCGGGCAAGACCCTGAAATCGGTCGAGGTGCCCGCCGACGTGAAGGCAAGGCTTGAAAATGACGAAATGGTCATCACCGAGGCTTCCGCCGAGGCAATCGACGAGCTGCTGGAAAAGTTTTTCGCTGAGGGCGAGCTGACCCACGAAGAAGTGCTTGAAGGCTTCCGCGCCGGCATGAAATCCGGCAAGATTGTGCCCGTTGTCTGCTGCAGCGCCGTCACCGGCGTGGGCGTCGCGCCGCTGCTTGACATCATGAAGAACTACCTCAACTGGCCCAGCGGCACCGTGGCCGAGGGCGTCAACCCCAAAAGCGACGAGCCCGAAGAGCGCAAGTGCCTGAACGAAGAGCCCTTCTCCGCCTTCGTGTTCAAGACCATCGCCGACCCCTTTGTCGGCAAGCTGTCGCTGGTGCGCGTGATGTCGGGCGTTTTGAGTTCCGGTACCGCGCTGTACAACGCCAATAAGGAAAAAGCCGAAAAGTCCGGCGGCCTGTTCATGCTGCGCGGCAAGAAGCAGTCCAGTGTGCAGCAGCTCAATGCCGGCGATATCGGCGCGCTGAGCAAGCTGCAGCTGACCTCTACCGGTGATACGCTGTGCGATGCGGCTTCCCCCATCCGCTATCCCGAGCTTGAGTACCCGGTGGGCAATTTCTCCAAGGCTGTGTACGCCGCCAAGCAGGGCGAGGAAGACAAGGTCTTCTCCGGCATCAGCAAGCTGATGGAAGAAGATCCTTCCATCAAGATTGAGAAAAACGTCGAGACCACCGAGACCGTGCTCTCCGGCCAGGGCGACCTGCACCTGGACGTCATCCGCTCCAAGCTGTCCAACAAGTACGGCGCCAACGCCGTGCTGCAGGACCCCAAGGTGCCCTACCGCGAGACCATCCGCAAGACCGTCTCCTGCCAGGGCCGCCACAAGAAGCAGTCCGGCGG
>CAYZTQ010000029.1:0-22168 GCA_964481445.1 uncultured Christensenella sp.
GAACTTTCTTTTAAGAAAGTTCTGAAAAACCCCGTTCTCGTTTCCCTTCCGTTTCCTTACCGTTTCCCCGGAAAATCCCCGATCAGAATTTCCATCTCCATGCTGATTTCTGTAAGGCTGTCAAGCGGCAGGCGCTCGATGTCCACATGCGAGAGCATCGGGGTCATGCGGGCGATGTCGCGGGCGGAGGCGGGGTTAAGGGGCCGCGACCAGGCAAGGGAGCGCGTCTCGATTAGGCGCGCGTTTTGTTTGAAATACGCAAGCGTGGCTTCTCCCGAGTATCCGCCGCTGCGCAGGCTGGGCGCGGCGAGGGCCCGCAGCTCCTTCAGGTAGCCGGGGCCGGGGATCACCTTGATGAGGAGACCGCCCTTTTGCAGCACGCGGGAAAACTCCGCGTAGTTGGCCGGGGTCAGGATGTTGAGCAGGGCGGAGGCCTGCCCGTTCTTGACGGGGATGTTGCCAAGGTCGGCCGCCATCCAGAGGATGTCTCCGGACAGGCGCGAGGCGAGGCGCACGGCCTCTTTGGAAATATCAAAGCCGATGCCACGGCCGGGGAAGCGGCGCAGAATCTCCGTCAGAAAAAAGCCCTCGCCGCAGCCGGCGTCCACCAGCAGCGGGGCAGGCTCGGTCTTTTCGATATACCGGCTCAAAACCGCGGCGATTTCGTCGGTCAGGGGCCGGTAGAAGCCCGCCCGATAGACGCGCTGGCGGCTCTCAAACAGGGCACGGGGGTAGGTCTCGTCCTTTGCCGCGCAGAAGTTGACATAGCCGGATTTGGCAAGGTCGAAGCAGTGGCCCTTCTTGCAGATTAGGCTGCCGCCGCGCAGAAACATGTGCTTTTCGCACAGCGGGCAGCGGATGGCGCTGAGGCACTGTTTCATGGCTCGCCTCCCGCAGCGTCCGACCGGCCGAAACCGATCAGGCTGCCGACCGAGCGGATGGTTTTGGAGTTCGGGGCCTTGTTGAGGATCTGGCCCATGAAGATCAGGGCGGTGGTGCCGCCGCCGTCCAGATTGAGGGCCTCCTTCGCGCCGAGAGCCAGCATGCGCTCCGCCAACCAGGGCAGGTAGGCGCCGCGCGAATCCCTGCTGCGGCCCTTGACGGTGAGGATGAGGTAATGCCCGGGCTCGATCATGCCCAGAGCGCAGCGCGGCTCGCGGTAGTGGTAATAATCCTTATCGTCCATGTGGGGGCCGGGCTGCCCGTCGCGCACCAGAATGGGGCCGAAGGAGAAGACGTCGGTCGCGCCCATTTGCAGGTATTCTTCCGCCGTGTGCGCGTCGCTCAAAAAGGTCTTCATGCTGCCGTCCCGAAAGAGGGCCAGCGCCTCGAGGTTGGGGAAGGAGGGATGGTCGGCCCTGTACGTCCTGTCGCCCAGAATCTCCCCATCCCGGATGATGACGCCGGGGCGCTTGCCGTCCTTCAGGCGGCGGCCGAAATAATCGTCGTTCACGGCGAGCACCAGACGGCTGTCGCGGGCAAGCTTCACCGGGCTCTGGGCCTTGCGGCCGGGCTTCTTGCCCTCCGACAGGGCGCTCAGCAGCTTTTCCTCCCCCCGCAGGCGGATGTCGCTCTCAAACCAGACGAGGGCGGGGTCCTGCCGGCTGTGCCTTGTGATGGTGACGGTCAAATCGTCCGAAAGGTAGACCCAACGGCCCGCTTCTTCGTCGGCGCTGACAAATTCGCTTTTTCCGTACTCTTTGGAAAGAAAGCCGTCCGCGTCCAGCGGCAGGCTCTCCGCCGCGGCAGGCGCGGCAAGGGGCAGCAAAAAAAGGGCCAGCGCCAGCGCGAGGGCCCGTTTCAGAAAATCAGGCTTTGTTCTTTTGACGCCGGGCGGACAGTCGGCCCGGCTTACTTTCCCCTGCTGCATCCGGCCCTTACAGCTCCTGCGCGCCCTTCAGGCTCTCGTGCGCCTCCGCGACCAGCGCGCGGATGGCTTCGTCGCTGACGCTGCCCGAAAGCCCGGGGCGGATATCCGCCAGAAACTCGATGTTGCCCTTGGGGCCTTTGATGGGCGACCAGGTGAAGCCCTGCACGCTCCAGCCCATGGAAGGGCAGAAATCGCGGATCTCCCTCAGCACGCGCTCATGCGTCTCCGCTTCGCGCACCACGCCGTTCTTGCCCACCTGCCCGCGCCCGGCCTCAAACTGCGGCTTGACGAGGGTGAGAAAACGGCCCTGTTCGCCCATGATGGCGGCGGCCACGGGCAGAATCAGGCGGATGGAGATGAAGCTGACATCCATCACCGTGAGGCTCGGCTGATCGGGAAACTGCTCTTTGGTGAGCGTGCGGGCGTTGGTGCGCTCCATCACCTTGACGCGCGCATCCTGCCGCAGCTTCCAGTCGAGCTGGCCGTAGCCCACATCGATGGCGTAGACTTTTTTGGCCCCGGCGCGCAGCAGAACGTCGGTGAAGCCGCCGGTCGCCGCGCCGATATCCAGGCAGACAAGGCCCCGGGCGTCCGCCTCAAAAAACCGCAGCGCCTTTTCCAGCTTGTGCGCGCCGCGGCTGACATAGGGGGCGTCCTCGCCCCGGAGGATCAGGTTGGCCCCTTCCTCCAGCTGCTGGGAGGGCTTTTCCACCCGCACCTCGTCCACATACACGCGCCCTGACATGATCAGTTTCTGCGCCTGCTCGCGGCTGGCAGCGAGGCCCGCCGCTGCCAGCATTACATCCGCGCGCTGTTTCATGCGGTTTTGACCAGCAGGCCCGCGATCTCGGCGGCGATGGATTCGCCGTCCAGCCCCAGCGAGCGCAGCAGCTGGTCGTGCCGGCCCTGCCCGATAAAGCGGTCGGGGATGGCGAAAATCTGCCGCGGCAGCCTCAGCCCCTCCATGACGCACAGCTCGCTGACCGCGCTGCCAAGGCCGCCCGCGAGGGCCTGCTCTTCCAAAATGACATAGGGCGATGAGGAGGCGGAGAGGCGGCGCAGCATGGCTTCGTCCAGCGGCTTGACGCTGGAGGCGTTCACGACGCCGGCGGCGATGCCCCGCTCGCGCAGCAGGTGCGCGGCTTTGAGCGCTTCGGCCACCAGCGGGCCGGTCGCGACCAGCGTGATATCGCCGCCCTTTTCAAGCGCTTCCCACACGCCGGGGGCAAAGCCCTTTGCGGGATAGCGGGCCATCAGCGGGTGCTCGGCCCGGGGGTAGCGGATGGCGCAGGGGCCGCCTTGCTTTAGCGCCCAGCGGATCATCTGCTCCATCTCATCGACCGAGCGGGGGTTAAAGACCTGCATGTTCGGCATGCCGCGCATGAAGCCCGCGCCGAACACGCCGTGGTGGCTGGGGCCGTCATCGCCGCCCATGGCCGCCCTGTCCACCAGAAAGAGGACGGGCAGCTTCTGCAGGCAGACATCCACCAGCATCTGGTCGTAGGCGCGCTGCAAAAAGGTATCGTAGATGGCGACCACGGGGCGCAGCCCGCCGGCCGCCAGACCCGCCGCCATGGTGACGGCATGCTCCTCGGCGATGCCCACGTCAAACAGGCGCTTCGGAAAAGCCCTTTCAAAGGGCCCGAGGCCCGTGGATTCGGACATGGCGGCCGTGACGGCCACGATGCGCTCATCCTTTTCAGCAAGCCCGGTGAGCAGCCTGCCCGCCGCCTTGCCGAAGCTGCGGGCGCTCGTGGTATCCAGCGGCGTGCCGTCCACCCGGTCGAAGGCGGGCATACCGTGGGCGCGGCTGGGGTCGTTTTCGGCGACGGAATAGCCCTTGCCCTTGGTGGTGACGATGTGCAGCAGCACGGGCTCCTTAAAGCGCCTGGCGCGCCGCAAAAAACGCTCCAGCCCTTTCTCGTCGTGCCCGTCCACCGGGCCCAGGTAGCGGAAGCCGAAGGCGTCGAAAAACTTGTCGCGGATCAGAAAATTGCGGAAGTGGTTTTTGAATCGCTGCAGCAGGTCGTGCAGCGATTTGCCGATGAGGGGGATGCGCAGCAGCGCCTCCGCCACGATTTTTTTGGCCCCGATCCAGCCCAGGCTGGTGCGCAGGTAGGTGAGGTAACGCGAAACAGCGCCCACATTGGGCGCGATGCTCATCTGGTTGTCGTTGAGGATGGCGATCAGCCGCGTCCTGCTGCTGCCCGCGTCGTTGAGCGCCTCGTAGCACATGCCGCCCGTCAGCGCGCCGTCGCCCACCACCACGACCACATGGTAATCTCCGCCCTTCAGGTCGCGCGCCCGCGCGAGGCCGAGGCCCGCCGACAGCGCGGTGGAAGCGTGGCCGGTGCCGTAGGCGTCGTGGGGCGATTCCTCCCGCTTGGGGAAGCCCGCCAGGCCCTCAAACTGGCGCAGGCTGTCCATCTCTTCCGCGCGGCCGGTCAAAATCTTATGCGTATAGCACTGATGGCCCACGTCGAAGATCAGCTTGTCATTGGGGCTGTCAAACACGCGGTGCAGCGCGACCGTCAGCTCGACCACGCCGAGGTTGCTGGCCAGGTGCCCGCCGGTTTTGGAGACGGTATCGATGATTTCTTCCCGCAGGAGGGGGATCAGCTCTTCCACCTGTTTGGGCGTGCACTGCTTCAGTTTTTCGGGCGACCAGGGCTGCTTGACCTGCATCAGTCTCTCCTTCAATCAAGGTACTGACTTTTATTATACCACGAAAAGAGCAAAGTATTCGGGGCCGGTCAGGGGCGGGGAGCGCGGTACAGCCCCTGCTGTCTGATATACTCCGCCACCTTCATCGGCACGAGCCTTGAAAGGTCTTCTCCCCGCGCGGCTGCGCGCCGCACCAGACGCGAGGAAACAGGCAGGCCGGGCGAAGAGAGGATCACGCTGTCAAGGCCGTGGCTCTCTTTCAGCTCCCGCTGTTTGCTCTCCACTTCCCCGCGCGTGTTGCCGGGGCGCATCACGATGGCCATGCTGCAGAGCTTCGCGACCTCCTGCGAGGTCTTCCAGGTATGAAAATAAAACAGGGTGTCTGAGCCGATCAGGTAGACCAGACGCTCCTTTGGGCAGCTTTCCCTGATGGCGCGCAACGTATCCACCGTGTAGGTGGTGCCGCTGCGCCTCAGCTCCATATCCGATACCTCAAAGCCCTTTTCACCCTCGCAGGCGAGGCGCGCCATCTCAAGGCGCTGCGCGCCCGTGGCCTCGGGCTGCTTGTGCGGCGGGTCGCCGTCTGGCAGAAAGATGACGCGGTCGAGCGCGAGATCGCTGAGGGCAGTGCGCGCGATGTGCAGGTGCCCCAGATGAATCGGGTCAAAGGTGCCGCCCATCAGCCCGCTGTACATCCGCCGTTTCCTCCGCTTTCCTGTGTGTTTTCCGCCGCGCTCTCCTGATAGGTGATGGGCTTTTCCTCTGTCACCTCAATCAGCCCGCCGTACTGCAGGGCGTAGAGGTAGGCGTTTTTGACCGGCTGCCCCGTGATGTCCCGCAGCGCCCGCATGTACCAGCGCAGCTGGTCGCGGTAGCGGCTTTCGATGGTCTCGGGCGCGGCGCGGTCGGTCTTGTAGTCAATCAGCACCCAGCCGCCCTCCTCCAGAAAGCAGCAGTCCAGCACGCCCTGCAGGATCAGCCCGTTTTCGCAGGCCAGCGTAAAGGGCCACTCGCGCTCGGCCTGCCCCGCCCGCAAAAGACGCTGCCCGAGGCCGCTTTCATAGAAACGGGCCAGCGCCGCGGGCTCGACGGCCCCGCGCTCGGCCTCGGAGAGGATGTGCCGCTCCTTCAGGCTGTCCAGCTCTTTTTTGAGCGCTGACAGCAGCGCTTCGCCGGACAGGCCGCGCAGCGCGGCAAGCGGAAGGCTGCCCAGCGCCTTGTGCGCCGCGGTGCCGCGCTCGGCCCCCGGCAGGCGCGTCTGCGCGGAGGCGGGCTGCAAAAGCTCTTCCAGCGGCAGCCGCTTGACGCCCGCCGTCTCCTCTTCCACCGCGGCGTTTCTGTGCGTCAGCTGGGTGACGGACAGCTTCATCGGATAACCGGCCGGCTTCGGCAGGGGGGCCAGCATGGCCTTGATCTCCTCAGAAGGCTTCTCGCTGCCAAGCGGCGGGAAGGCCGGGTCTTTCAGGGCCGGGGCTTCCATTCGCAGTTGGCCCGCCCCGTGCCAGAAAAGATCGAAGTGGCCGCCGCCCGGCGCCTCATAGAAGGCGTTCTCGCCGCTTTCAAGCGCCGGCCAGAGGCTCGCGCCGACCCATTCCAGCATGCTGGAGGCCTTGTCGGCCCCGCCGCTGCCGCAGGCCAGCTGCCACTTGGCGCGCTCGCTGTCGATGCTGCGGGGCGAGGAGAGCAGGATCAGCCTTTCCTTGGCGCGGGTCATGGCCACATAGAGCAGCCTTGCCTCCTCCGCGCGGGTCTGCCCCGCCTTTTTGAGCTGGATGGCCTTGCCCCAGAGCGTGTCGAAGGTCAGCCGCTTCTCCGGGTCGACCAGCCGCAGGGCCGCGCCCTCCTCGCTGTCCAGCAGCAGCTGTTCGTCCCGCTGCCTGCCGGTGCGGAAGCGGTGTGACAGGTCGGGCAGAAAGACGAGGGGGAACTCCAGCCCCTTCGACTTGTGGATGGTCATGATGCGCACCACGTCCTCGCCCGCCCCCAGCGTGGCGGCGGCGCGGCTCTCGCCGTCCTGCCGCGCCTCTTTGACGCGGGCCAGAAAGCCGTGCAGGGTCTGGGGCAGGGGATTGGGGCCCGCCCGCTCGCACAGCAGGCGCAGGTTGCCGCGGCGCAGCTCGCCCTCGGGCTTGGCGCCCGCGCGGGCGTAGATGCCCGTCTCGCGCAGCAGCCAGCGCAGAAAGCTGTCAAGCGGCCTGTTCTGGCAGGCCAGCCGCCAGCTGTCCATCGTGTCAAGCGCGTCTTTTAACAGGGGCTCGCTGTCCCGCAGGGAGAAAAAGACCTCGTACACGGGCCGGTTCCTGTCGCCAAGGCTGCGCAGACGCTCAAGCTCTATGGGGCCAAACTCAAAGGGCGGCGCGGCCAGCGCGGCCAGCAGACGCTCGTCGTCATAGGGATTGTCCAGCACGTGCAGCAGGTTCAGCACGTCCGAGACCTCGATCAGGTCGAAAAACTGCCGGTCGGCGTCAGAATAGACGGGGATGCCCTGCGCCGTCAGCACGCGGGCCATCATGCCCGCGCGGCCGGAGGCGCTGCGCAGCAGGATGACCATGTCGCGCCAGCTCATGGGGCGGGTGCCCTCTCCCTCGCGCACGGGGCTGCCCCGCAGCTGGTGCATCAGCTGCGCCATCAGCAGGGCCTCGCGCTCGCAGGCGGCCGGGGTCTCGCCGCTGTCGTCGCCAGCGGCGCCCTCTTCCTCCTGCGCGTCCTCAGGGGCGGGCGCGGACTCCTCTTCCTCCACCTCCCCCTGCGAGGGCACGATCAGGTGCAGCTCCACGGGCGGGTCGAAGGCGGAGTGATGGCCGGGGTAGAGCCTTTCCTCGCTGCCGTAGCCGATTTCGAGCGCGCCGCCGCTGAGCGTATGGTCGAACACATGGTTGACGCACAAGAGGATATTGTCCCTCGAGCGGAAGTTCTGGCTGAGGGTGATCACGCGCTCGGCGGCCTGCTCGTCCTCGTCAAAGCGGCTGTATTTATCCAGAAACAGGCCGGGCTCGGCCAGACGGAAGCGGTAGATGCTCTGCTTGACGTCGCCCACCATGAACAGGCTGCTTTCCTCGCCGTGCAGCAGGCGGATGATGGCCTCCTGGATGCGGGAAATATCCTGATACTCATCCACAAACAGCGCTTTGTAGTGCCGCTGCTCGCGGGCGCGAACCAGCGGATCCTTCAGGCAGGCGAGGGCCAGATGCTCAAGGTCGGAAAAATCCCACAGCTGGCGCCTGCGCTTATATTCGCCGTAGCGCTCGTGCATCCTTCTTGTCAGCGCGCTCAGCGCGCGCAGGGCGGGCAGGGTGTAAAAGATATCCGCGGCGGCCTTTGCTTTGGCCGCTTCGCCGCGGGGCAGCAGGCCGAGGGCCTCTTCCAGGCTCTTTTTAGCCTCGCTTCGTAGCGCCTGAAACTGCGCGCGCAGCTCGGGGCTCTCCCCCTCCGGGATCCTGCCGCCGGGCAGGCGCACCAGCTCCGCCTTCCAATCCTCCGGCAGCTCTCCCTGCTGCCTGAGGGCATCCAAGATGGCGCGCGCCATCTCGCGGTCGGTCTTCGCGGCGCTGTCGTAGCGGGCGGGGCCCTGCGGCCTCTGCGTCAGCTCAAGGCAGCGCTCCGTCAGGCTGAGCGCGCGCTCCGCCTCGCGCAGAGCGGCCTCCCGCAACTGCCCGTACCAGGGAAAATCGGAGAGCCTGCCGGTTTCGGCAAGCTCGAGCTGCTTTTCGAGCCACTCCCACGGCGCTTCCTGCGCGCGCAGAAAGGTATAGAGACTGCGCGCCATCTCCTCGATCTGCGCGTCTTCATACTGCTCGATCAGGCGCCTTGCGTCCTCATCCGGCTGCGCGTAGAGCAGCTCCATCTCTTCATCGAGGGCGCGCGACTGCAGGCTCGAAAGCAGCCCGGCGTCGCCCACGGCGCTTTCCGGGTCGGTGCCGGCCACCTGAAAGTGGCGGCGGATCAGCTTGATACAGAACTGGTGCAGGGTGCTGATGTCGGCGCTGCCGATCCGGGCCCGCTGCGCGCGCAGCGCGGCGTCCCCCCTGGATTCCCTCGTCAGGGCCTTCTGCAGGCGCTCGCGCATTTCGCCCGCCGCCGCCTTGGTGAAGGTGACGACGAGCATCTGCTCGATATCGATGCCCTCGCGCAGCAGCGCGAGGATGCGCTCAATCAATACGGCGGTCTTGCCGGAGCCTGCCGCCGCGCTGACCAGTATGCTGTGATTGCGCGACGCGATGGCTGCCTTTTGTTTTTGCGTCCATTCAGGCATCCGGATCCTCCGAGGGGCAGCAGTACAGCCTGTACAGGTAGCCGTCAAGGTTGTTGCGCCGCGTCACGCGGATGCTGTCGATCCCGAGCCTTTCCATCAGGCAGTTGAGGATGACAAGGCCCGTGGGCAGGATGTGCACGCGGCTGGGCGGCAGGCCGGGCAGGCGCGCGCGCTCTTCTTTATTCATCGGCGCGAGGCGCAGCAGCCACTGCTCCGCCTGCTGCCTCGTCACCTCTTTTTCCTCAGGGCAGGGCAAATCCCAGGGCTGCTTTAGCATCATGTTGACCATCGTGGTGCCGGTGCCGCCCACCAGCGTCCAGCCTTCGGGCGGTTCGGGCAGGGCGGCAAGGCCGCGGCTGATGATATCCCTGGCGATCTGCTTTGCCTTTTCAAGGCCCTCCAGACTGTCTACCCGCTGCATCTGCAAGAGGCGGCTTGCGCCCAGCTGCAGGCTGCGCGCGAAGGAGGGGCCGCTTTCCGCGGTGCCGACGGCGATCTCGGCGGAACCACCCCCGATGTCGATCATGCCCTGCAGGCCCTCCCGCGGGGGGATGGCCGTCGCGCCCAGAAAAGAAAGCCGCGCCTCCTCCTCGCCCGAAATGATGCGCGTCAGCATCATGGGCGCGAGGGCGGCGATATAAAAATCAAGCTCGTGGCGGTTGAGCGCATCGCGCACGGCGCTGGTGGCGATCAGGCGCACCTGCCCGGCGCCCGCCTGACGCGCCTCGTAATGCAATTTGGATACAGCCCTCGCGCAGCGCTCCATGCCCGCCTCGCTGAACTTCTTTCTGTCGTCCATCGACAAAAAAAGCGCCGTCTCCTCACGCCCGCGCACGGGGTCGGAGAGCGACCTGTCCAGATTTGCCGTCAGCATTCTGGTGGAGTTGGAGCCGATGGCGATGACGCCAAGACGCGGCGCGCTCATGGCTGCGGGGACGCGGCGGGCATCCCTTCCTCTCCCCAGAGCACCTCCGGGTTGGTGACGACAAAGCGGATCTCGCCGTCCGCCAGATAGCCGTAGCGCGTGCGGGCCTCGTTGGCGATAAACTCGTCCGTGCCGGCGAGCGCCAGCTGGTTTTTAAGGTCGTTGACCTGCCGCTCTTTCTCGGCGACCAGGCGGCCGCCCTCCTGCGCCATTTCGCGCAGCTGGCCGAGATCGCGGTTCAGACCGGCGTTGATGACGGTAAACAGGGCAGCGAGCATAAACAGAACCGTGACCAGCACAAGGCCGGACACCTGCTGATAGCGCAGCTTGTAAAAGCGGCTTCGGGCCATCATGAACCTCCCTTTGTTGGGCTTGCTTGTAACTGTATTATACCACAATTTCCCATGGCGGGAAGATGCGCCGCGCAGAGGGGAAGCGTGCCGCGGGGCTTCGGTTCAACAATTTTCAAACATTTCATAATTGCCGCCCGGGCGTTCTTGCCCTCGGGCGGAGTTCAGGATATAATAAACAACATGAATTCGCGGGCCCGGCCCGATATTTGTAAGCGAATGGAGAACAATCCGATGAAGAAAACCCTGCTCCTTCTTGTGCTCGCCCTGTCGCTGGTTCTCAGCGGCTGCTCTTTGGTGGTCAAAGACCCTGAGGTCGACGCAAGACAGGTAATTGTGGAGATCAACGGTCAGCAGGTGGACAAGCAGAGCTTCAACGCCACCTACAACACCCTGCTGAGCCAGGAGCTGCAGCTGCAGCAGATGTACAAGATGTACGGCATGCAGGCCCCCGCCATCGACTACGAGGGGTTGAAGGTCAAGGCCAAGGACGCGGCCATCCGCAGCGAGATCATCCGCCAGCAGGCTGAAAAGCTGAACATGCAGGAGCTGACGGAGGAAGAGAAGGCCAAGTTGGCTGAGGATACCGAAAGCACCTACAAAAACACGCTGGAACAGCTGAAGAACTATTATCTGAAGGATACCAAGCTGGAGGGCGAGGCGCTGGATAAAGAGCTGGCCAACCTGGCCGAGCAGACCGGCAACACCAAAGAGAGCATCGAGGGTTCCCTCAAGACCGATCTTGTCACCGGCAAGCTGCGCAGCGAAACGGTGAAGGACGTCGCCGTCAGCGAAGAAGAGACCAGGGCCGAGTATGACGCGAAGGTGGAGAAGGATAAGACCGCCTACGCCGAGAAGCCCGACAGCTACGGCAGCGATGTGAACGGCGGCAAGTCGCCCTACTTCGCGCCCGAAGGCTACCGCTATGTCAAGCAGGTGCTGGTCAAGTTCCTGGCGGAAGACGAGACCGAGATCGACCGCATCCAGGGCGAGAAGACCACGGCCGACACCGAGCTGCAGAAGGCGAGGGACGCCAAGACCGCCAACGAGACTGCCATGGCCAGGGAAGGCATCACCGAGGACGAGAAGAAGGCGCTGGAGGATAAGGTGCCCGAGCTGGACGCCGCCATCACCGCCGCGCAGGAAAAGGCCGACAAGCTGGCGCAGGATCTGCTGGCCGCCCGCAACAAGGGCTACGAGGCCATCCTGCCCAAGGCGCAGGAGGTCTACAACCGCGCCGCCGCCAAGGAAGATTTTGACGCCCTCGTAAAGGAATATAACGAGGACAAGGGCATGCCCGAAAAGGGCTACGCCGTGCGCGAAGGCTTTGCCAGCTTTGACGAGGCCTTTGTAAAGCCCGCCATGGCGCTTGCCGCCATCGGCGATGTGGCCGAGCCCTCGCAGGGCCTCTACGGTTACTACATTGTGCAGTACGCCGCCGACATCACCCCCGGCCCCGTGGACTATGACAGCGTGAAGGAAACCGTGCACAAAGAGCTGCTCGACAAAAAGCAGGCCGACACCTGGGAAGCCGCCATCACCGGCTGGACCGAGGCTGCCGACATCAAGGAGCATATGGAGCGGCTGAGCAACTGATTTCAGCTGACAAAGCTTCCCCTCCCGGGCATAGCCCGGGAGGGGCTTTGTTATGCAGGAGTAAAATTATTTTGCGATAAGACATTGAAGCATCAAGCGTCATGGGCAAATGGCCTTTTCGAATGACAAACCCAACCGTACATATTTCCAACTTTCAACCGTACAGATTTTGAGTTTATAACCGTACACATTTTGGATTTTCAACCGTACAGATTTCAGATTCAAAGCCGCGGGGATTCACGAGCCTGCCGTGAACGGAGGATTTCGCGGCCTGTCGCCTATGGATAGAGCATCAAAGTCAACAAAACGCAAATCAGCCTTTTCCTCTTTACAAAGCCCCGCGAAGGCTGTATGATGGATAAAGAGAACAAATGTTCTCTTTATTCCCTAACCGGACGCGCGGCACAGGAGGGCGGGGCATGGATTTGATGGACAAGCTGACGATACTCGCGGACAGCGCCAAGTACGACGCGGCCTGCACCTCTTCGGGCGCGGACCGGCCGGGCTTTGCCCTGCCGATGGGCTGCTGCCACTCCTTCTCGGCGGACGGGCGCTGCATCAGCCTGCTCAAGGTGCTGATGAGCAACGACTGCGTGTTCGACTGCAAATACTGCGTGAACCGGGCAAGCAATGACCGGCCCCGCGCCTCCTTCACGCCGGAGGAGCTGGCGCAGCTCACCCTGGGCTTTTACAGGCGCAACTACATCGAGGGCCTGTTTCTTTCGAGCGGCGTCATCAAGACCCCCGACCACACCATGCAGCAGATGATCAGCGCACTGCGCCTGCTGCGCGGGCCCTACGGTTTTCAGGGCTATATCCACGCCAAGACCATCCCGGGCGCCTCGCCCGATCTGGTGCGCGAGCTGGGGCTGCTCGCGGACCGCCTGAGCGTCAACATCGAGCTGCCCAGCGAGGAGAGCCTGAGGCGGCTCTGCCCCAACAAGCGAAAGGAAGCAATCCTTGCCCCCATGCGACAGATTGCCGAGGAGGGCGCAGGCGAAAGCAGTGCGCTCAGCCTCCGCAGGGGCGCGCCGAAGTTCGCGCCTGCCGGGCAGTCCACCCAGCTGATCATCGGCGCGAGCCCGGAGAGCGATTATCGCATCATCAGCCTGGCCTCGGCCATGTACAAAAAGTACGGCCTGCGGCGGGTGTTCTACTCGGCCTACATCCCCGCGGTAGCGGACAGCCTGCTGCCTTCGGTCGATACCAAGCCGCCGCTGCTGCGCGAGCACAGGCTGTATCAGGCCGATTTTCTGATGCGGCAGTACGGCTTTGAGGCGGGCGAGATCCTGAGCGAAAACCTGCCCAACCTGAACCCCTATCTGGATCCCAAGTGCAACTGGGCGGTCAACCACCTGGACCGCTTTCCCGTGGACGTGAACCGCGCGCCGCTGGAAACCTTGCTGCGCGTGCCGGGCATCGGCCCCGGGGGCGCGCGCAAAATCGTGACGGCGAGGCGGCAGGGGAAGGTGGATACCGGGCAGCTGCGGCGCATGGGCATCGTTTTGAAGCGCGCGCAGTATTTTATCGTCGCCTCGGATTTTCGGCCCGCCCTGCGGCCGGACAGGCAGGGCACGGCGCGCGCCCTGATCGACCCCGGGGTGCACCAATTCGGTATGGAGCAGCTTTCCATGTTTCACGATTTCGGGCTGCTGCCGGGCGGCGGCGATGTGCGCAGCCTGACGGAGGCGGTGGAGGAGGCGGTCAGGTGTACGGCGGCAGGCTTGTAAAGGAGCAGACGCAGGCGGTCTACTGCTACGACGGCAGCTTTGAGGGCTTTCTCTGCTGCGTGTACGACAGCGTGTACAGACACGAGATGCCCCTTGCCATCACGCAGGAGGAGGATTATCCCTCGCTGCTGGGCAGCGTGCGCTTTGTGGCCGCCGACCCTGTGCGGGCCGAGCGGGTCAGGGCCTCGATCCCGGCAAAAATCTCCCCCCGGGCGCTGGAATTGTGCGTCAATGTGTTCTGCAGCTGCCTTGAAGGGAAAGAGCTGCTGCTGCTCCGTTTCCTGCTGCGCGGCTACCGGGAGGGCGGCAGCCTCTGCTATAAGCTGGGCGACGAGCTGGTATCCAAACTGGTGCTGGCCGAGCGCCACCTTCTGCACGAGGCGCATCTATTAAAGGGCTTTACCCGTTTTGTGCGCGCGCCGGAGGCCATGGTGGCCTTCATCACGCCCAAAAACTATGTGCTGCCCTATCTTGCCCAGCATTTCTGCCTGCGCATGCGCAAAGAAAACTTCGCCATCGTGGATAAGACGCACAGGACGGCGCTCGTTTACCGCAGGGGGAAGGCCGAGATCCTTCGGGTGGAGCGGATCGAGCCGCCCGCGCTCAGCCCCGGAGAAATCGGCTGGCAGACCCTCTGGCGCCGCTTTTACGATACCATCGCCATCGAGGGGCGCGAAAACCCGCGCTGCCGCATGCGCAACATGCCCAAAAGGTACTGGGAGAACATGCCGGAAGTGGCGCATCTGTTGAAGAAATAAGCAAAAAAGCGGCTCTTGATTTGTAACAAGTGCCTCCCCCTCTCCCAAGGCTTGCGCGTCTCAGGTATAATCATGCCGAGGCGGAAGCCGCGGAAGGGGGAGGAAGCATGCGATTTGTCAGGAGAGCGCTGTGCGCGCTGCTTGCGGCAACTGTTTTGTCTTCTTCTTTTCCGGCGCTGGCCGCGAAGCGGGAGGATACCCTGACCAGGGTGACGCGCCCGCCTGAGTTTACGGCCTGGCCCCGCCGCACGCAGGAAGGGTTTCTTGCTTCCGCCAAGACGGAGCCCCAGCCGCCCTTTGTGGTGAATGAGGGGGAAACCGCGGGCGGGGAGAAGGAGTTTGTGCACCGCGACCCCAAGAATGGGCAGTACATCTACCTGTCCAAAGACCTTGCCGTGCACATCCGCCGCTTTACCGGCTGGTTCAACCGCAAGAAGGTTATCTGGTATCTTTCGGATATACGGTTCGCCCCGCCGCAGCACTTCCGCGCCTATCTGGCCGACCCGGCGCGGGCCCGCGTGAAGGGCAGACCGGCGGAGATCGCCCTGCGCGAGAAGCTGGTCTACGCCCAGAACGGCGATCTGTTCGCCTTCCGCATGGAAAATAAGGAGCGCGCGGGCCTGATTATCCGAAACGGCAAGGTGATCGGGGAAGAGACCTACACCAAGCCCGTGGCCAAAATCCCCCCGCTGGACGAGCTGTCGCTGTATGAGGACGGGCATATCGAGATGCGCACGCCCGGCCTGATGAGCGCGCAGCAGTATCTGGAGGCGGGGGCGCTGGATGTACTGGCCTTCGGCCCGGTGCTGCTGAAGGATGGGCAGAAGGACAGCCGCCTTGATACGAGCTTTACCCACAGGGAGCCGCGCAGCGCCATCGGCGTCATCGCGCCCGGGCACTTTGTGGGCATCATGGTGGAGGGGCGCAACAAGCAGTCGGCCGGCGTGCCCCTGCGTTTTGTGGCGGAACGCCTGATCGAGGCCGGCTGCAGCGAGGCCTTCACGCTGGACGGGGGCCAGACCGCCGCCATGCTGTTCATGGGCGAATACGTGATGAGCCCCGGCGTGTACAACGGCTTTCACAAGGTGCGCCGCCAGCAGGATGTCATCGGCATCGGCAGCTCTCAGCTGGTGGGCGTGCCCTGAGGCGGCGTGAGATACCGCTCTGCCGCGCCTCTTGCCTGTTTTCTTCGGGCCCTGCCCGGAAAGGAGAATGATATGAATAAAAAACTCAGCGCCTGGCTGCTCGCGGCCCTGCTGCTTGTTAGCCTTTCCTTTAGCGCGCAGGCGGTCACGCCGGTGGCCGCCGTGCCGAATGTGCTGCTCGACTGCCCGGAGGCTGAAGCGCAGATTTTGCGCAAGCGGCCTTCCGACAAGGCGGAGAGCCTCGGCTGGTATTTCAACGGTGTGACGGCCTATGCGGCGCAGGCGCCCGAGAAGGGCTGGCTGAAGGTGAATATCGGCGGTTTGTCCGGCTATCTCAAAGAGGAAAACGTCAAAACGAACCTGCCCGAGGGCTTTGAGCCCCCCGCCCTGCCGGTGGTGGAGGTCGCCTATCAGGACGGCCCGGCTCTCACCCTGCGCGCGGCGCAGAGCTTCAAAAGCAAGAAGCTGAAGGGCTATCCCAACGGCACCGAGATGACCGTGCTGGGCTTTACGGAGGAGTTTGTGCACGTCATCGGGCCGGACGGCCGCAGCGGCTTCATGATGGCCTGGGGCGTATCCCCGCAGCCGACCGCCGCTGATTTTGAGCGGATAGCCGTGGCGGATGAGGCCTCGGCCTCCGCCGTGCCCGCCGGGGAGGGGGCTGCCGAGGCCCCCGCCGCTACCCCGCCCGCCAAGGCCGAGCTGATCCGCGTGAAGAACCCCGGCGGCGAGGGCGCCAACCTGCGCAAAAAGGCCTCCACGGGCTCCGAGTCCTTAGGCCTTTATCCCAACGGCAGCAAGGTCTATCTGGTGAAATGGGGCGAGTGGTGGTGCAAGATTTGGGTTGACGGCCATACCGGCTATATGATGACCAAGATGCTGGGCGTGAAGCAGGAGCGGAACAATCCCCCGCAGCCGACCCAGCCGCCCGTCAACACGGAAGGCCTCGATCAGCTGAAAGAGACCGAGAACTTTGACTTTGAGCACTGGGCCGATCTGCCCGCTCAGGGCACGCCCTGAGAAGTGGAGGCGGCTCCATGGCGAATCTGCTGGATTATGTCAGGCGCGCAGGCGGCGCGGGCTTTCTTGAAGAGCCTGTCAACGAGGTGGACATGGCCTGCCTGACGCAGCTGGTCTACCTGCCCTTCGGCGAGGCTTTGAAGGGGGAGGAGGAGCTGACGCTCGAGGCGGCGGGCGGCCGCCTTGCCCATGTGGAGGCCGACAAGGTCTACAACGTGTTCTTTCGAAAGCGGCTCGAGCTGATGCGCGTCATGATGGGGCTGCCCCGCTACGCCGGGATGCTGCTGCGTGACTATGTGAAGGAGATTGACCCCGAAAGCGAGAAGCAGTTCTGCGCGCTCACCTTCAAGCTGCCGGACGGCGCGCTGGTGATCAGCTTTGAGGGCACGGATACCACGCTGGTCGGCTGGAAGGAGGATTTCAACATGTCCTTCGAAAGCCCCGTGCCCGCGCAGACGGCGGCCTGCGCCTATCTGGAGCGCGCCGCGGCGCGGGATGAGACAGCGCCCCTGATGCTGACCGGCCACTCCAAGGGCGGCAACCTGGCCGTGTGGGCGGCGGCCTTTTCCGGCGAGGCGGCGCGCGGGCGTGTGGAAGGTGTATACAGCTTTGACGGCCCCGGCCTGATGGACAGGGACGTTGAGACGCAGGAGTATGCCCAGGTCAGCGAACGCATCCGCGCCTATCTGCCGCAGGATTCGCTGGTGGGCATGCTGATGCGCCGGCACGAACCTGCCATTGTGGTCAAAAGCGGCGCATTCAGCGTGCTGCAGCACGATCTGTTTTCCTGGGAGGTGGAGGAGGAAGCCCCCGCCTTTGTGCGCCTGCCCCAGCTGAGCCGCCGCGCCCAGATGCGCGACAGCGTGCTGGATGAGTGGCTGGGCGGCATCAGCCTGAAAGAGCGCGAGTGCTTCTGCGACGCCGTGTACAGGGTGCTCTCCGCCGATGAAAGCCATGAGACCCTGCTGGATCTGGTGCGCCCCGACCCCGGGTCGGCCCTGCGCGCGCTGCGCGCCCTGATGGATATCGATCCCGTAACCCGCAAAATGATTCGCCGCGCGCTCGGCTCGCTGTTTTCAGGCGGCGCCCAGAGCCTGATGGACGCCGCCCGCGAGGCCGTGCTGGACGCGCTGCCCGACGGCTGGATCAAGAAAGACGAGGACGAGGGGGAGAATCCGGATGAGACGGAGGCCGCGCCCGCCCCAGACGGGGAAGCGCGGCAGGAGAACGGCGCGGGAGAAACGCCTGCCTCTCTTCCGTGAGGGCGCCGTCAGCGCCCTGTTTTGATGCTTGACTGCCCGTGAAAGCAGTCAAGAATAAAGCAAATAAATGACAAGGACGCCGGTTTTCGGGTATGATATCTGCGGCAACAAAAGAAGGAGGCGAATCCCGAGATGAAAAAGCTTGTTTCTCTGTTTCTGATTTCAGCGCTGATGCTGAGCCTGTGCGCCTTTGCGGGCGCGGAAGCGGCCGAATATACGGCTGAAGACCTGATGATCGACGACGGAGATCACCAGATTCCCGCTACGCTGACGATGCCTGCCCTCAAGGAGGGCGAGCTCTGCCCCGCCGTGGTGATGCTGCACGGCAACGGCTCCAACCGCCACGAGGCCGGAAACGGCTATGACCTGCTGGCCCCGAAGCTGGCGGAAGCCGGCATCGCCTCGCTGCGCTTTGACTACATCGGCAACGGCGACAGCGCGACCGACTACATCGAGTTCACCCACGAGAAAGGCGTGCAGGATGCCCTGAGGGTCTTAGAATACCTGATAACCATCCCCGGCATCGATAGCGCGCGCGTCGGCATCATGGGCTGGAGCCAGGGCGGCGGCCTGGCGCTGGTGGCGGCCAGCCGCGAGGAAGGCTTCAAATCCGTGCTGACCTGGGCAGGCGCGCTCTACGACGGCACCATCGATGAAGCCCAGTACGAGACCGCCAAGAAGGACGGATACTACGAATCCACCTACGAGTGGCGCGGGCCCCTGAAGCTCAGCCCCGAATACTTTGAAGTGCTGCGCGAGCTGCGGGTCGCCGACGCCGTACCGCTGATCAAGGCCCCGATCCTTGCCATCAACGGCGCGGATGACGACGTGGTGCCGCCCGCCTCGGCCGAGACCATCGCCAAGCTGGCGGTGAACGAGAAATCCGCCGCCTTCATCATGGAGGGGGCCGACCACACTTTCCGGATCTTCACCGGGGATATGACCGTGTTCAACGCCCTGATGGACAAGACCGTGGAGTGGTTTAAGGAAACGCTGTAACCCTGCTGCCTGTTCAAAAGGAAAGCCCGGCGGACACATCGTCTGCCGGGCAATTTTTGTCTGTGAAAAAGGTCTGCGCCTCCGGTTTTACGAGGCCAGGTCTTTCTTCTGATACCACCTGATGGAAAGAAGCACCGAGCCCGCCAGCAGGGCGGAAACGAGGATCAGCAGCGATATCACAAACAGGGCGCGGCGGGGCTCAAAAAAGGCGATCGCCGGCACAAGGACGGGCTTGAGGCGGGCGGAGAGCAGCGCCAGCAGCCCGATGGACAGGTACAGCGCCATCATGATGGTTTTGGCCTTCGCGTAGCCGTACTTGAAGAAGAAGGGAAACTGGCAGGCCGCCAGCAGGATGCCGATCAAAAACAGGGGCAGGGCGTCCGCAAGCAGGCCCGCTGAACCAAAAGTCTTCAGCGCCGCCGAGCCGAGCAGGCTGAACGAAAGGCCCAGCAGCAGGCAGGCAAGCTGCACCAGCAGCGCCGACAAGTATCTGCCCAGCACTACGCTTTTCGCGCGTATGCCGAACATCCGGTAGAGGGAATCGATGCCCGACTTGTCGCCCACCATAAACGGGTAGCTGGCGTATAAAACGGCAAACATCTGGCAGACGCCCAGAACCGCGGCGGCGCTTTTGGTGGAGAAAGCGTACCAAAGCCCCAGCCCGATCAGGATCAGCAGGTTTTTCGGCGTCAGATAGGGGCGGATGGACAAAAGGTCCAGCCGGATGATTTTCTTGACAGCGTTCATTTTGTTCTCCCGTACAGCGTCATGATCTTCTCGATGGTGGGCACCTCGCTGAGAACGTCCATCCCGGCGGGGCAGGGCGTATCCCTCTCTACCAGCACCTCCGCCCCCACCGAAGAGACCTTGATCCCCAGCGTCAGCCCCGCGCCCAGCCTATCGGGCAGCGCCCGGTCGCCGCGCAGCACCCGGTAGGAATCCACAAAGGCATCCTTGCTGCAGGCCCTGACCAGATGGCCCTCATCGATGAACACGATGAAGTCGGCCACCGCCTCCAGATCCTGCGTGATGTGGGTAGAGAAGAGCACCGTGCGGTTCTCATCCTCCACAAACTCCTTGATTAGGTCGACAAATTCGTCGCGCATCATGGGGTCAAGCCCGCTGGTCGGCTCATCCAAGATCAAGAGGTCGGCCCCATGCGAAAGGGCGCAGGAGAGCATCAGCTTGATCCGCATGCCTCTGGACAGCTCCTTCACCTTCAGCCTGCGGCTGATGGAAAACCGCTCCAGGTATCGGAAAAAGGAGGCCTCGTCCCAGCCTTTATAGCCGAGGCGCATGGCCCGGTTTACGAGGTCCATGTCCCATTCTGTGGCGAGAAAGGGCTCATCCATCACGATGCCGACCTTCTCAAGGTACTCAAGGGAAGAGATGGGCCTGCCGTCGATCAGCAGCTCGCCCTCCGCGTGGATCAGCGACAGCAGGGCCTTGAGGGTCGTCGTTTTGCCCGCGCCGTTTCTGCCGATAAAGCCCGTGATATACCCCTTCGGCACCGAAAAGGAAAGGCCGTCCAGCGAAAAGCTGTGGTAGTGTTTGGAGAGGCCGCGCAGTTCAATCTTATTGTCCATCTTCGTCTTCCTCGTACAGATACAGGGTCAGTTCGCTGAGTTCTTCTTTTTGAAGGCCGATTTCCTTCGACAGGCGGATGGCCTCAAACAGGTGCTCTTCCAGTTTCTTTTTCTTTTCTTCCAGCTTCAGGTCGGCGCTGCCGCCCCGGACAAAGCTGCCGAGACCCTGCCGGGTTTCGATCAGCCCCTCCTCCGCCAGCTCGTCATAGGTCTTTTTGACGGTGAGGATGCTGACCTTCAGCTCCCTTGACAGGGTGCGGACGGAGGGCAGCTGCTCCCCCTCCGCGAGGGTGCCGTCCAGTATGTTTTCGCGGATGGCGTTCTTGATCTGTTCAAACAGCGGGACGCTGCTGCCGCTGACCAGAATAATCTTCACTCTCTTCCCTCCTGCTGCGTATAACAGTATATAACAGTACATAACACATGTCAACACGAAAAAGACGGTTTTTGTTTTTTCCGTCCGCGTGGTAGAATCAGCCTGTCCCGAATGCCGGCCTCCCCGCGCCGCCGCGGCGCGGGCAGCCGGGCAGGTGCAGGATGTGAAGGATAAGGGAGGATAAGAGGATGTGGCTCGTATTTGCGCTTGGGTCGGCGGTGTTTGCCGCCCTGACCAGCATTCTGGCGAAAATCGGCATCGAGGGGGTCAGCAGCAATCTGGCCACCGCCATCCGCACGGCGGTGGTGCTGGTGATGTCCTGGGGCATGGTGTTCCTGACGGGGGCGCAGAGCGGGCTTTCGGAGATCAGCAAAAAAAGCTGGCAGTTTCTGATCCTGTCCGGCCTGGCCACCGGTGCTTCCTGGCTATGCTATTACAAGGCGCTGCAGATGGGGGAGGCCTCCAAGGTGGTGCCTGTCGATAAGCTGAGCGTGGTCATCACCCTCGTGTTGGCTTTTCTGTTTCTGCATGAGCAGTTCACCACAAAATCCGCGGTCGGCTGCCTGCTGATCGGCGCGGGCACGCTGCTGATGGTGCTGTAAGAGATTGATGAGATGGGGCGGGCGCTGAGTGGCGCGCCCTATTCCTTTTGCGCCGAGACAAGCAGCATCATGGGGCGGCGCATCTCATCCGCCATGCCGGGCAGCCCCCGCATGCTTTCGGGCGGCTCGGCCTCGATCACCGCGGTCAGGCGGAAGCCGAGGGCAGGCAAGGGGTTCAGGATCTGCGTCAGCGTGTGGTGGTATTTCATGACCTTCTGCCCGAGAAACACGGTCTCCCGTTCCCCGGGGAAATAGTAGTTGTCCACGGGCCAGTAAAGCGCCCGGCCTTCGCTGTCCGTGATCCACTGCTGGCGCGGGGCCGCGGTAAAGCAGGGGTGCTCGATGTTCAGCACAAAGCTGCCGCCCGGCTTCAGCGCGGCGTATACCCGGCGGTAGACCGGCTCCAGCTCCCTTACATAGTGGAGGACGAGGTTCGACAGCGCAAGGTCAAAACCTTCCCCCGAAAAATCAAAGCTTTCCAGGCTGCCGAAGCGGTAGCGGATGCGCGCGTCGCCGTTGATCGCTTCGGCGCGGGCCAGCATTTTCGCGCTGCTGTCAAGCCCGATCACCTCTTTCGCGCCGTGCGCGGCCGCGTATTTGCAGTGCCAGCCGAAGCCGCAGCCCAGATCCAGCACCTTTTTGCCGGACAGCTCGGGCAGCAGCGGCTCCAGCCGGCGCCACTCCCCGGCGGCGGCCAGGCCGCCCTTGCTTCTTGGCATATCGCTGTAGGCCTCAAAGAAGCTTTCGTCATCGTACTGGCTGTTCATATTGTCCTTTCTGGATGGCTTTGCGTCTACAGCTCTTCCACTTCCCACTCGCCCTCGTTATCCCAGTGGATGCACACCTCGGAAAATTCGCCCGGGCGGTGGAAAAGGGGCGACAGGGCGTAGTGCGGCGAGGAGAAACGCTCTCTGGGGGCGCTCAGCAGCGCCTCTTTTTTGACCCAGAACTGGCTGCCCTCGTCCGTCTCCGGGGTCAGCTCGCCCTCAAACTCTTTGGAAAAATACATAAAGCACAGGTAGCGCTGGTCGCT
>CAYZTQ010000030.1:0-21441 GCA_964481445.1 uncultured Christensenella sp.
GGGAAGGGAATGCGCATGGACGATAGGCTGCTGAACAAAATGAGCGGGCTGCTCTCCTCGCTGAAGCAGGAGATCCGGCTGGTGGATGCGCAGGGCGATTGCCTGATTCCCCGCGAAAATGTCTCTTTCTATCTGCCAAGCGGCATGAAGCCGGGCGAGTTGCGGGAAAGCAAGGGCTATCTGTTTATGCGACTGGATCTGCCGGACGCGCCGACCCTGCTGTGCCAGGCGGGCGAAAAGGCGGACGATTTGCTGCGCCTTGCTTCGGCGGCTCTTGTGGCCCTCTGCCGGCTGCACCCGGGCGCGAGCGATACGACCGGCGCGTGGCGGCGGCTGCTGACGGAAGACATGAGCGAGGAAGAGAGAAGTCTTCTGGCGACCGAGCATAACCTGCCCCTTGATCGGCCCCGCTGCGTGATGCTGATGCGCCTGCACTCCATGCGCGAGAACGCGGACGAGGTGCTTTCGTCCCTGCTGCCGCTGGAGGAGGGCGATGTGCTGGTGCCGCTGGACACCACTTCCGTCGCGCTGATCAAGGCGCTGGACGGTGTGAAGGAGCTGGGCGAGGCGAAGGAGTTTGCCCTCGCCGTGCAGGAGACCGTGCGCGAGGAAAGCAGTCTGAACCTCAGCTGCGGCATCGGCGACGCCGTAACCGCCCAGGAGGGGCTGCGCCAGAGCTATCTGCAGGCGCAGCGCGCCATGGAAATCGGCCCCCAGTACCTGCCGGAAGACAGCGTGTTCGTCTGGCACGATATGCTGCTGCCGCGCTTTCTTTCCGAGATACCGGAAGACCGGGCGCAGTATTACCACAGCCTCGTCTTCAACAAAAAGACCTCGCGCCTGCTGAGCGACGAGATGCTGGAAACCATCGACATGTTTCTGCAGAAGGACCTCAACCTTTCCGACACCGCGAGGCACCTGTACATCCACCGCAACACGCTGGTCTACCGTCTGGACAAGGTGCAGCGGATGGCGGGGCTGGATGTGCGGAAATTCTCCGACGCTTTCTTATTCAAGCTTCTGTTTGATTTGAAATATAATATTAAGAACAAAGGAAAGCGGCCCTGAGGCCGCGCGGCAATCCGCATGAAAAAGAGAATCGTCTCCCTGCTTCTGGCCCTTCTGCTGCTGGCAGGCGCTCTGCCGGTCTATGCCTTTCATTTCAAGTTTCCCTTCGGGCTGTCCAGCGGCGAGACCGTGACCATCTCCAAAGAAGAGTATGACCGCCTCAAGCAGTATGAGAAGCTGGACGAGGTGAAGATGGCGCTGGAGGAGCTGTATTATCAGGACGTGGATGACAAGGCGCTGCTGGACGGCGCCATCCAGGGCCTGATGGCCGGCACGGGCGACATGTACACCTTCTACTACCCCGAGGAATCCTGGGAGCGCATGTGGGCGGACGACGAGGGCAAGTACGCGGGCATCGGCATCCAGATGCTGGGCGACCCCGATACCGGCCTTGTCACCGTGACGCGCGTGTTCAAGAATACGCCGGCCGAGGCCGCGGGCATCCGCAAGGGCGATATCATCTATAAGGTGGAAGACCTTGCCGTCACCATGACCACCATGCAGGACGCTGTGAGCACCATGCGCGGCGTGCCCGGTGAAACGGTGCATGTGGAAATGATGCGGGGCGAAGAGATTCTGCCCTTTGAAATCATCAAGGCCGAGATCATCGTCAACCGCGTGGAAAGCATGATGCTCGATAACAACATCGGCTACATCGCCCACTATGAGTTCGCGGGCGGCAGCTATGAGGGCTTCAAGGCCGCCTTTGACCAGCTGGAAAGCGAAGGCATGAAGGCTTTGATCATCGACCTGCGCGACAACGGCGGTGGCTGGGTGGACGACGGCATCAAGCTGGCCGACCTGTTCCTCGACAAGGAGCTGTTTTTCTACACCGAAAGCCGCGAGGGCAGGAAGGACACCTACTTAAGCGAGGGCAAGTCGGACATCCCCCTGGTGCTGCTGGTCAACGAAAGCTCCGCCTCCACCTCCGAAATCGTGTCCGGCGCGCTCAAGGACTACGGCCGCGCTACGCTGATCGGCACAAAAACCTTCGGCAAGGGCATCATCCAGGCGGTGCTGCCGCTGAGCGACAACAAATCCGGCTACCAGCTGACCACCGCGCAGTACTTTACCCCCAAGGGACATCAGGTGCACGGCGAGGGCATCACACCCGACATCGCGGTCGAGATGCCAGAGGATATGGACCACAGCATGATGACGCTGGGCGACATGAGCGACCCGCAGCTGAAGGCCGCCTGGGAAGAGGCGCAGAAGCTGGCCGTCAGCGCCGCGCCTCAGGCCGCCCGCAAATAAGCACGTACAAACCAAAGGAGCAGACAGCATGAAATTAGGGGTTGTCGGGCTGCCGAATGTCGGCAAGTCCACACTGTTTAACGCGATCACCAACGCGGGCGCCATGGCGGCCAATTACCCGTTCTGCACCATCGAGCCCAATACCGGCGTGGTGCCGGTGCCCGATGAGCGGCTCGACCGGCTGAGCGCCATGTATCACCCCAAAAAGACAACGCCCGCGGCGATTGAGTTTGTGGATATCGCTGGGCTTGTGCGCGGCGCCAGCCGGGGCGAGGGCCTGGGCAACAAGTTCCTTTCGCACATCCGCGAGGTGGATGCTATCGTGCATGTGGTGCGCTGCTTTGAGGATGACAACATCATCCACGTGGAAGGCAGCATCGACCCGCTGCGCGATATGGAGACCATCAACCTTGAGCTGATTTTCGCCGATATGGATACCGTGCAAAAGCGCGGCGACAAGGCAAGGAAGCTGATCAAAACCGGAGAGAAGAAGTATATCGCCGAGACAGAGCTCGCCGACCGGCTGCTCGCTCACCTGGAAAAGGGGCTGCCCGCCCGCTCGTTTGAGGCGGACGAGGAAGAGAAGGAGACCCTGCGGCAGTGGTTTCTGTTGACCACCAAGCCCGTGATCTACGCCCTGAACATCGCGGAAGACGACATCTCAAAAGCGCCTGAAGACATTCAGGATGTCAGCCGCGTGCAGGAAATCGCCGCGCAGGAAGGCGCGGAAACCCTTTTGATCAGCGCCGCCATCGAGCAGGAAATCGCGGCCATGGAGTATGAGGAGCGCAGGGAGTTTCTGGAAGAGCTCGGCATCGGCCAGAGCGGCCTTGACCGCCTGGTGCAGCGCTGCTACAGCCTGCTGGGCCTGATCAGCTTCCTGACCGCGGGGGAGGACGAGTGCCGCGCCTGGACCATTACCAAAGGCACGAAGGCCCCGCAGGCCGCGGGCAAGATTCATACCGACTTTGAAAAGGGCTTTATCCGCGCGGAGATTGTGCCCTTCGACACGCTGATGGAGCTGGGCAGCATGTCCGCCTGCCGCGACAGGGGCCTGATCCGCAGCGAAGGCAAGGATTATGTGATGCAGGACGGCGATGTGACGCTGTTCCGCTTCAACGTGTAAGCCATGAGCAGAATAAGCTACATGCTGAACCGTCTTCTCAAGATGGATTACAGGCGGATGTGGTCGGTGACCGGCACGCTGAAAGAGCGCTCCCACAAAAGCCGCCTGTTTCTGATGCGCGACATGCTTTTCTGCGCCGCCCGCTACAACGCCGGGTACATGGACTATATGATCGCCCGCATGTGGGAGCTGAATGACGCGCAGCGCAAAACCGTGCTGACCCGCGGCATCAACAACCAGATTGTGCGCCGCATGAACAACAGGGCCGACTGGCACGCCTTTGACGACAAGGCTGCCTTCAACCGCGCTTTTGCCAAGTGGATCCCCCGCGGCTGGATCGAATCGGACGCTTCCATCACAAAGGAAAAGCTGGCCGCCTTCCTCGAAGGAAAGCAAACGGTGTTTCTAAAACCCATCGAGGGCTCCAGCGGCGTAGGCGTCGAAAGGTTCACCGCCGCGGACTGGCAGGATCTGGACGCTTTCACGAAAAAAGTGCGCGCGGCGGGCAAGAGCATCCTCGAGGAGGGCGTGGTGCAGCACCCGCGCATGGCCGCGCTGAACCCCGGCTCTGTCAACACGGTGCGCATCTCCACGCTGATCGGCGACAAGAAGGAGGGCATCGTCTATGCCTTCCTGCGCATCGGCAACGGCAAGGTGATGGACAATGTGGATTGCGGCGGCATGGCCGCGCGGGTGGATCTCGCGAGCGGCAGGCTGCTCACGGTGGCGGCCGACAAGGCCGGCAACGTGTTCACGCGCCATCCCATCACCGGCACGGAGATTATCGGCTTCGAACTGCCCTTTTTTGAGGAAGCGAAGGCCATGTGCCTGGAGGCCATGCGGATGGTGCCTTCCATGCGCTACATTGCCTGGGATGTGGCGCTGACGGCGGACGGGCCGACGCTGATTGAGGGCAACAGCTTTCCCAGCCACGCCGTGCCGCAGTTTGCCGCCCACTATCCGGACGGCATCGGCATTCTGCCTGAATTTCAGAAATACATTGATATCTGACAATATATTTTCATATCCTGCATGAATCGGCCCTTCTCACCCGTTGTATGGTAGAAAGCTCATGTCCCCCGGAAGGAGTGGAAGGAAATGGATTTAATCAGAACGCTGCTCGTGTATATGTCGCTGCTGCTGTCATCCTCGGCTGTCAGCAGCCCGGCGCTGACACCACTGCCGCCAGACTATACAACGCCGACCCCCTCGCCCACCGCGATCATCGCGCAGACGCAGACCCCGGCGCCGACCAAAAGCCCGGCGCCTACGGCCAGCCCCTCCCCGCTGCTCGCCATCGGCGACAGGGGTGAAGCCGTGCGCAGGCTGCAGGCCCGTCTGCAGGAGCTGGGTTACCTGACCGGCAAGGTGGACGGCATCTTCGGCAAGCAGACCAAGGAAGCGCTGCAGAATTTCCAGCGCCTCAACAAGCTGTCTGTCGACGGCATCGCCGGCCCCAAGACCAACAGGAAGCTGTTTGAAGACCCGAACGTGGTCAGGGCGCCCATCCAGACGGCGGAGCCCCGCCCCGTCATCGCCAGCGTGCCGGTCTATTACCGCAACAAGTCGGGCGTGCTGCTTGGCAGCGACACGGTGCTTGTGCCGCAGGGCAGCACCACCATCGCGCCCAACCCGCGGCTGATCCCCGCCAACCATACGCTGATCAGCGCGTCCAGCGTGTCCGTCAGCGTGGACGCGCGCGGCAGGGCCACCCCCTCCGCCGTGGTGTTTATTTATGAGGCCAACGCGCAGGTAACGCCTGTGCTGATTCCCATCTATTACCGCACGGATACCAACCAGACCCTGGCCACGGACAGCGTGTCCGTGATGCCCGGCTCCAGCCTGACCGTGACGGCAAGGGCCGACAAGGTGCCTTCCGGCTACACGCTGCTGACCTCGGCGCACCTGTCCGTCAGCGTATCCACGCAGGGCGTCGCCACACCCGGCGCGCTCACCTTCATCTACAGAAAGGACGCCGTCAGCGCTTCTGTGCCGGTGGAATACCGCGACGAGGGCAACAACCTGATCGGCAAGCAGACCAGGACGCTTGCCCCGGGCACCCATACCGTTACGGCGGACAACACGGCTGTGCCGGCCGGCTACACACTGGTGGGCAGCAATACCCAGCAGGTTACCGTAGCCGCCGACGGCAAGGCGACACCGGCTGTCGTCACCTTTGTGTACAAGACGGCCGAGACCACCGTTGCCGTGCCCGTCCGTTATATCGACCAGGCGGACAACACCGTCAAGTATGAGGACAGCGTATCCATCATCAGCGGTCAGAGCGCGCAGGTGAAGGCGGACGCCGCGAAGATCCCCGCCGGCTACGTGCTGGCCAGCGCCGATACCGTGACCGTGACGGTCTCCAAGCAGGGCGTCGCCACCCCCGCCAAGGTGGAGTTTATCATCCGCAGGCTGGGGCAGGCCAAGGTGCCCGTCTACTATAAGACCACGGACGGCTCCATTCTGGGCGGCGAAGAGCTGACGCTGCAGGAGGGCACGCACACTGTGACCGCCAACGACGGCGGCCTGGCCGGATGGATTCGCGAAGGCGAGGCGACTCAGACGGTCACCGTGAGTGAGAGCGGTGTGGCTACGCCTGCCGAAGTCATCTTCCTGTACAAGAAGCAGGCGGAACCGACCCCCACGCCTACGGCTACGCCGACCGCGACGCCGACGGCAACTCCGACAGCGACCCCCACAACAGCGCCTGAGGAAACGCCTACTGCCGCTCCGCAGCCGATAACCATTGAATACACCATCGAATACCGCAAGCAGGAAGACGAAAGCGCCCTGATCGGCGGGTATACCGAAACGCTGACTCCCGGCACCTACAGCCTATCCGCGCGCGACACCGTGCTGGGTGACAGGACGCTGGTGGAGACCGAGCCGCAAACGGTGACCGTGGCCGAGGACGGAACGGCAACACCCGCTGTGCTGGTGTTCCACTTCGCGCCGCCTGTGACCCCCACGCCGACCGATACGCCGGAACCCACGGCGGAACCGACTGCTGATCCTACTCCCGAACCGACACCGACACCCACTCCCGAACCTACAGCAGAACCGACAGCCGAGCCGACAGCCGAACCCACCCCCAAGCCGAGTTTCAAGCCCTTCCCGCTGATGGGCGCGGGCATCATCAAGGATGGCAGCTTCTCCGTCTACGCCGGCCCCGGAACAAGCTACTACAGCTTTGAAAACGCTGCGCTGGCGGGCGGTACGCAGGTGATGACCTACGGCACCGACGGCGGCTTCGCGCTGGTGGCCTACCAGAACGCCGATGGCACGAGGCTTGCCTATGTGGAACTGGGCGCGCTTGACTACGCGGGCGATGCCGCCCAGTGGAGCAGCCAGGCCATGACGCTGACCGCCGATGCCACCCTTGGCAGCGACCCGATGGGGACCGGCCATCATGACGATATCGCTCTGACCGCGGGCAGCAGCGTGACCGTACTGGCGGCGACCAAGGACAATCGCCTGTACGTGGAAGCCAATACCACCAAGGGCCCTGCGCGCGGCTTCATCGCCGCCTCGGCGGTCGGGCTCTAAAGCTTAACTGAATCTATCTTGAAGGATGCGTTTCGGCGCATCCTTTTTCTCATGCAATCTTAATGAAGCGGTACTTGCTCATTTAATCTTCGCTTGCTATCATCATTGCAGCAAGGAGGGGATCTTGTGGATCACTTTGAGACGGTAGAAAAGCTGCGCCAGAAAGCGCAGGTCAGTTATGAGGACGCCAAGGCGGCGCTGGAAGCCTGCGATTGGGATCTGCTGGACGCGCTGGTCTATCTGGAAAAGCACGGCAAGCTGCAAAACGAGGAAAAAGCCAGCTATTCCACCCGGCAGGAGCCCGCGCCCGAAAAAAGAGAAAGCCCGCGTTACCGCGGCGGCTTCTTTCAAAGGCTGTTTGAGCTGCTTGTCGCGCTGGTCAACCGCCTCAACGAGGTGGAACTGGTGGTGAGGCGGTCGGGCAAAAAGCTGTTCGCTCTGCCGCTGCTGGCCTTCATTCTGCTGCTCGGCTTCGCCTTCTGGTTTACGCTGCCGGCCATGGTCATCGGCCTGTTCTTCGGCCTGCGCTACCGCTTTACGGGCACGCAGGGGGTGGAAGGCGTCAACCGCGTGATGGACAAAGCCGCCGAAATGGTGGACAGCATCAAGTCAGGCAGCGATGAGCGCTGATACGGGAAAACAGACCATTTTATTGGTCGAAGACGAGCAGAAAATCGCCCGCTTCATCGAGCTGGAGCTGGTGCACGAGGGCTACGCCGTCATCAAGGCGGAAGACGGCCGCACAGGGCTGGAGCTGGCCGAAAAAGGCGGCTGGGATCTGATGCTGCTGGACATCATGCTGCCCGGTCTTAACGGCCTTGAGGTGCTGCGCCGCCTGCGGCGATCAAGCAACCTGCCCGTGATCATGCTGACCGCCCGCGACGCCGTGATGGACAAGGTGACCGGCCTTGATACCGGGGCCGACGACTATATCACCAAACCCTTCTCGATTGAAGAGCTGCTGGCCCGCATCCGCACGGCGCTGCGCAAGCAGCAGGCCGCCGCGCTGCCAAAATTGACGATAGGGCCGCTTCAGATGGATATCGCGCGCCACGCGGTCACGGTTGGCGGCGAAGCGGTGGAGCTGACGGGGCGCGAGTTCGCGCTGCTCCAGTACCTGATGGAAAACCAGTCCATCGTGCTGAGCCGCGACGTGCTGATGGACAAGGTCTGGGGCTACGATTACCCCGGTGAAACCAATATCGTGGATGTCTACATCCGCTACCTGCGCAACAAAATCGACGAGGCCTTCGGGGTCAAGCTTTTGCATACCGTGCGCGGCGTGGGCTATGTGCTGCGGGAGGAAAAGCGTGAAGCCTAAGCTGAGAGAGTCGCGGCGCGTCACCTCGATCGCCAGCCGCATCAACCGCCATCACGTAGCCAGCCTCTTTTGGACGCTGGCCGTGGTGGACGCCGTCATTTTGGCGGTTGTGCTGATGGCCTGGTGCTATACGGTGGAGACAGCCGCCCTCGGCGACAGCTGGGTACCGCAGCTGGCAAGGCGGGTAGAGTGGCAAAATGGCCTCGGTTTTTTTGACGCGCTGCGCACGGTGGTCTACCGTTTCTCGCTGCCGGGCGCAGAGCCGGTCAGCGCCTCCGCAGGCAAGTTTCTCTTGACCGTCAGCCGGGCGGCCTTTGGCTGTCTTTGCTTTGAGATGCTGACGCTGATTCACCGCTGGCGCGGCGGCAGGCAGCAGATCATGCGGCTCCTGAGCCCCCTGCACCAGATGAGCGAAACCGCCCAGCAGCTGAGCCAGGCGGGCTTTGACGAACAGAAATATCACGAGCTGGAGCAGGCCATCGAGCAGCTCAGCGCGACCGCGCCCGACGCGCGGCTCTCAACGGGCGACAGCGACCTGGAAGGGCTGGAAAACGCGGTCAACAACCTGCTCAGCCGTCTGCACGAAAGCTACCGGCGGCAGATCCGCTTTGTGTCGGACGCTTCGCACGAGCTGCGCACCCCTATCTCCGTCATCCGCGGCTACGCCGAGATGCTCGACCGCTGGGGCAAGCAGGATGAGAAGGTTTTGGAGGAGGGCATCACCGCCATCCGGACGGAGACCGACAACATGCAGAGCCTGGTGGAGCAGCTTCTGTTTCTGGCAAGGGGCGACGCGGGCCGCAACCAGCCGCAGATGAAACGGCTGGACCTCGCCGCCCTGATGCAGGGGCTGCATGAGGAATACACCATGATCGATAAAGAGCATGCCTGGCAGCTGCAGCAGGAGGGCCCCGTGCCCGCCACCGCCGATCCCTCCCAGCTGAAGCAGGCGGCGCGCATCCTCTGCGACAACGCCATCAAGTATTCCCCTGCGGGCGAGCCGATTATCCTGAAGGCCTTCCGTGATGAACAGGGCGCGCCCTGCTTCTCTGTGCAGGATAACGGGCAGGGTATCTCCGGCGCCGACGTGCCGCATATTTTCGAGCGCTTCTTCCGCGCCGACCCCGCGCGCGCCCGCAATTCCGGCGGCACGGGGCTGGGCCTTTCCATCGCCAAGTGGATCGTGGACAGGCATGGCGGCTACTTCAAAGTGATTTCGAAAGAAGGGGTCGGCACCCGCATGGTGGTGTGCCTTCCGCCCGTGAAGGAAGAGCCAGATCCGGAAAAAGAAAAAGCCGCCGCGCCGGCGCGGCAGCCAGAAGATCAGCTGGTCGGCTGACCCGCCAATGCGGGTCAGAGCGCGGTAAACACCCAGCAGCCGCCCGGCGCGAGCTGAAGGGAAACCGCGCCGCCTGTCGCCTCGATATCCACACCCTGCATATGCTCATGCAGGGTTTTCGCTTTTTGCATGGCTTCCGGCAGAGGAAGGTTTCGCTCGCCCCGCTCACTGCCCGTGCAGAGCACGCAGAGCGCCGCGCTCTTCCCTTCCTCGCGCAGGTAGGCGTACAGGCCGTCCGCGCCGCACAGGTGGGTGCGGAAAGCGCCGGTACGCAGCACAGGCAGCGAGCGGCGCAGCGCGATCAGCTTTTGATAATAGTTTAGCAGCGCATTTCCCTCCGCCTTCTCCCAGGCCATGGGGCGACGGCACTCCGGATCATCTCCGCCGGTCATGCCCAGCTCGTCTCCATAATACACGATGGGCACGCCCGGCGCGGTCATCTGGAAGAAGGCCGCAAGCCGCTGCGCCCGCCCGTCGCCGTTTGCCCGGCTGAGAAAACGGCAGGTATCGTGGCTGGAAAGGAAGGTCCACTGCGCGTCGTTCAGATAGGATGGATAAATCATCTGCGCGTGGTTGACCGCGGCGTCAAAGTCGTCAAGCGTCATCTGCCCCAGCGCGAAGAAGCGCCAGATGGCGCGGGAGAGCACATAGTGCATGGTGCCGTCGAACATATCGCGGCCGGACACCCACTCGCGGCTCTCATCCCAGCACTCGGCGATCATGACGGCGTCGGGCTTTTCCTGCCGGATAGCCTTGTGGAACTGCCGCCAGAAATCCGGCCAGACCTCAGGCGATACATCCAGCCGCCAGCCGTCGATATCGGCCTGGCGGATCCAGTAACGTGCCACCTGTAAAAAGTAGGCCTGAGCCTCAGGATTTTCGAGGTTCAGCTTGGGCATATAGCGCGCGTAGGCGAAGGAACGATAGCCGTTTTGCGCCTTCTCGTCAAAGAGGAACCAGTCATAGTACTCGCTGTCCTGCCCCCGGCGCTTCGCGTCCACAAAAGGGGCGAAGCGCAGGCCGCAGTGGTTGAAGACCCCGTCCAGTATCAGCCGGATGCCGGCGGCATGCAGCTTTTGGGACAGCTCCTTCAGATCGTCCGCCGTGCCCAGCATGGGGTCGACCTGATAATAGTCAAAGGTATTGTAGCGATGGGCCGTGTCCGAAAGAAAAATGGGCGTCAGGTACACCAGCTCGATGCCCAGCTGCTTCAGGTAGGGGATGGATTCGATGATGCCCCGCAGGTTGCCCCCAAAGAAGCTGCGCTGGTCATAGCGCTGACCCTCCCATGGCTGGATGCCGCGGGCCGCCTCACCCACGCGGCGGAAGCGGTCGGGAAAGATCTGATATCCCACGCCGCCCCGCGCCCAGGGCGCGAGGGGACGCGGCGGGTACACATAGGCATAAGGGAAAGGCTGCAGCGAAAGCGGCAGCGCAATCTCCTGCTCCGTCTTCACACCGTCCTGATCGAGATAGACGGTATTTTCGCCGTCCTCAATGCGAAAATAGTAGCACTGGCGCGGGTCTTTGGGCAGGTAATCCGCCTGAAACCAATCGTGCAGGCGATCCCTGGCCGCCAGCGTCATGGGCGTTTCTTCAAAGACGCGGCGAAAACGTTCCTCTTCATAGATGCCCTGATGCAGCAGGCAGACGCGCCGCACATCCTCCCGCGCGCAGCGCAGGCGGATGCGGAGGCGGCCGTCGGGCAGCGCCTCCCGGTATTCAAGCCAGCCGCCGTGGTGAAGCGCAGCGTAGTTCATATTCCCTCCATCGGCAGGCGCAGCAGCAGGCTGGACAGAGCCGGTACGCTCAACCCTCCCGCCGCAGACACCTCATCAGACAGGTTCAGGGCCCCCTCCGGCGCCTCGAAGGCGCGCGCCTCGCCCGTGGGGTTGTGGACGACGAGGATGGTTTCCCCCTCGGCCGTCCTTGTCCAGGCCATCAGGGCGCTGTCAGACGCCTCATAGGGGGCGAAGCTGCCGCGCAGCAGCGCGGGATGCGCCTGCCGCAGCGCGGCCATGCGCCGGTAGACGCTCAGCAGGCTGTCGGCGTCCTCCTGCTGCAGGCTCACGCTCTGGGTACGTTTGTTGTAGCGGGAATCGTGCCAGGTGGTGAGCGCGGAGTCGCCCTCTCCCCAGAGCATGGGCGTGCGCAGCTCCTCGTCCGGCTTGGCGCCTGCCATGCCGATCTCCTCGCCATAGTAAACGACGGGGTTTCCAGGCAGCGTCATCAGGACGCGCGCGGCGAGCGCGGCCCTGTCTTTTGAGTAGCCCAGCGCCGCGAACACGCGGGGCTGGTCATGGTTGCTGAGAAAGGGGGCGTCGCCCCGGCCGGGGGCCGCCTGCTCATAGGCACCGTAAACGCGCGCCAGCGCCTGCGTAAAGGCGGCGCCGGAGCCGCCCTGTTTGATCAGCGGGATCAGCTGATCGCCCACGTCAAAGTTGACCACGGCGTCAAAGCCTGTCAGGATGCGCGAGCGGATATCCAGCGATTCCCAGGCCTCGGCCAGCAGATAGGCGTCCGGGAAAACCGCCTTGATCTCCCTGTAGAAGCCCTGCCAGAAGGCGGCGGAGGCTTCCACATCCTGGCTCATTCCCTGTTCCGCCCTGGCGAAGATGTGGCTGGCGGCGTCCATGCGGAAACCATCCACCCCGAGGCTCAGCCAGTATTTGGCAATGTCTGTTACCTCGCGCACCACCTCGGGCGAGCTGAAGTTGAGGTCGGGCATGCCGTCCCAGAAAAGCGCGTAGTAATAAGCGTCGCCCAACTGCTTCCAGGGTTTGTTGTCCCATACCTTCTGGCCCAGCAGGGCGTCATTCTCCCCCGCCCTCAGCCAGTGATACCAGCTGCGGTAGGGGCTGTCCTCCTTCCGGCTTTCGATAAACCAGGGGTGCTGGCTGGAGGTATGGTTGATGGGCAGGTCGAGCAGCACGCGGATGCCGCGGGCGTGGGCCTCGCTGAGCAGAAGCTCAAAATCCTCCATCGTGCCATATTCCGGATTGATGGAGCGGTAGTCGGTCACATCGTAGCCGTGGTAGCTGGGCGAGGGAAAGACGGGCATCAGCCACAGCGCCTTCGCGCCGAGGCTCTCCACATAGTCCAGCTTGCCCGTCAGCCCCTTCAGATCGCCGATGCCGTCGCCGTCGCTGTCCGCGAAGGCGCGCACGAACACCTCGTAAATCATGCCCTCAAGCGGGCCCTCGGGCGCTGCCTGCACGGGCAGCGCAAACAGCGCAAGCGCCGTCAACAGCGCCGCAAAACGTATGATTTTACGCACAATTACTCCTTCACAGCGCCCGCCGCGAGCACCTGCGTCATATACTGCTGGTTGAGCGCGAAGATAATCATGAAGGGCACAGCCACCAGCACAGCGCCGGCCGCGAACATGGTGAAATTGTTGTTCTCGCGCCCGTTGATCATCTCAAACAGGCCCACCGCCAGCGTCTTGTTGCCGTCCGATTTCAGCAGCAGGCGGGGCAGGATAAAGTCCATCCACGGGCCGGTGAAGCTGGTGATGGCGAGGAAAGTCACCATCGGCCTTGCGATAGGCAGGATGATCTTGAAAAAGCTGATGAAATATCCTGCGCCGTCCACGCGCCCGGCCTCATCCAGGCTCTTGGGGATGGTATCCAGATAGCCTTTGATCAGCCAGGTGTTGTAGGGGATGTTGCCCGCCGCGTAGACCAGAATCAGGCCCAGATGATTATCCAGCAGCCCCATGCGCCACACCAGGATATACAGCGCGATCATGCCCGCGAAGGAGGGAAACATCTGCAAAATCAGCATGCTCATCAAAAGCGGCTTCTTGGCCCTGAAGCGAAAGCGGGAAAACACATAGGCCGCGACGGTGGTCACGGTGACCGAAATCAGCGAGTTGATGGCCGCAATCTTCAGCGTGTTCAGATACCACTTGACGTAGTTGGTCTCCTGAAACAGGCGGTCAAACTGCCTGAGCGAAAGCTCCTGCTGGAAGGGGTAGACACGAAGCCCCGCCAGCGCGTCGCCCTTGGAAAAGGCGGAGGAGACCGTGAACAGCAGCGGATAGAGCACCAGCAGGGCCACAACCACCAGTATGGTATACAGCAGCGTATAAGTCAGGGCGCGGCTGACAGTCATCTTCGGCCTGCGCATCGTCAAATCCCGGTTTGTCATAGTTCTCCCTCCTTAAACGCCTTGGTGCGCGAGAAGTTGTAAATGGCAAACGGCGCAATCACCGCGAATACCAGGATGGACAGCACGGCCGCGATGTTGTACTGGCGCAGGTCGTAGGTCAGCTTGTACATCCAGCTCATCAGGATATCGGTAGCGCCCGCGCCCGACTGCGTGGTAGCGGCGTCGGTCGGGCCGCCGCCGGTGAGGAAGAACACAGCGCCGAAGTTGTTCAGGTTGTAGGAAAAGCTCATGATGAACAGCGGGATTGTCTGATAGAGCACCATGGGCAGCGTAATGGCGGTAAACTGCTTGCGGGCGTTGGCGCCGTCGATCTGCGCCGCCTCGTACAGGTCAGCCGGCACCGAGGTCATGATGCCGGTGATCAGCATCATGAAATAGGGAAAGCCCAGCCACAGGTTGACCAGTATCACGGACGCGCGGGCCAGAGAAAAATCGCTCAGCCACGGGATGGGCTGCTGCAGCCACCCCCACTCCATCAGCATGCGGTTGATGGGGCCGAACTGCCCGTTGAGCAGGTTGCGCCAGATCATCAGCGACAGCATGGCCGGCACGGCGTAGGGCAGGATATACACCACCCGGAACACCTTGGGAAAGCGGATGCGCTTGTTGAGCAGCGCCAGCGCCAGCAGCATGCCGCCCACATAGCAGGTGGTGGTGGAAAGCGTTGCCCAGGTCACCGTCCACACCGCGGTGCGCGCAAAAGCGCCAGACCACAGTGGCCTGTTGGCCACATCCTTCATATTCTGCAGGCCCACCCAGTCCACCGTGTTGGCGGGCGGGATGTGCTGCGGGGATGAGTAGTTGGTGAAGGCCAGCAGGGCCGAGAAGGCCAACGGCACCACCACAAAAAAGATGATCAGCAGCATGGCGGGAGAGAGACCGACCACCGCAAAGGAGGTATCCGCCAGCGAACTGAGATAGGCGCGCGTGCCCGGATAGGAGCCTGTGCGCTCATACTCCGCCTGCGTTCTGTGCGCGTCGCGTATATTGTTGAGGTACAGGCCAAGGAAAAGGAGAAGCAGCACCAGAAAGATGATGCCCTCCACCATCATGAAGATGGAATTGTCCCTTTGCCTGAGCGGCAGATCGGGTTTGGGTTCTCCCAAGGTGATCAGCCCCGCGATGCTGCGAACGAAAACGGATGCGTTCAGCAGCACCAGCACCTCTACCAAGGCGTACAGCAGCCCCTTGAGGTACTGCTTCTGCATCGTCATCTGCCCCAGCCCCATGAATGCCGTGGAGGCAACCACGGGCCAGGGATTCTTCAGCCGCACAGGTGCCGCGGCCTTGTTTGCGCTGCTCATGCTCTGCTCCTCTCTCCCTGAATATGGCGGTGCCACCCCGCAGAGGGGTGGCACCAGGGTCAAAAACTCTTACTTACCGATGGCTTCCACAACCAGCGCGGCCGCGTCCAACTCGGTCTTGACATCGCTGCCATTCCAGATGTTGTTGAAGGCAGGGCCCATGCTGGACCAGTAACCGTCCATCGCGGGGATGAAGGGCATGGGCTTGGCATATTTGGCCTGTTCCATGATGCCGGCGAAATAGGGGTTATCGCTCACCACGTCGGTGCGGGGGCTGATGGTCTGGGTCATGTCGCTGCGCAGCTTCTGTATCTCGGGGGTCAGCAGGAAGCGGGCGAAGGCCTTGGCCTCTTCAGGATGCTCGCTGAAAGCCGAGACGAACATCGCGCGGATGCCGGAGAAGCTGGCCGGGGGCGTATCGGTATCGGGCAGCATGGGGATGGGGGCGATGCCAAAGTTCAGGCCTGCATCCAGAGCGCCCTTGATGCTCCAGGGGCCGGTGATGTACATGGCTGCGGTCTTCAGCTCCATGAAGGCGCCCTGGATGAAGGAGCCGTTGAGGTCTTCAGCCTGGACGGGCAGCAGGCTGTCCTTGAGGGTCTGGAAATACTTCAGCCCCTTGATGGAGGCTTCGGAGTTGATGTCGTGCTTCGCCGCGTCAGTACCGTCCGGCCCAAACAGGTCGGCGCCGTAGGCGCTCATGAAGATGTAGTTGTAGTAAGGCGCGCTCACTTCCCACATCAGGGCATACTTGTTCTCCGCTGCGTTGTTATAGGTTTTGGCGAACTCGATCACTTCCTCGAAGGTCTTGGGGGCTTCGGGGATCAGATCTTTATTGTAGAAAAGCGCGTAGGTCTCAATCGCGGTGGGATAGCCGTAGGCCTTGCCCTCATAGGTGACGGCGGTCTGCGCGGCATCCATATAGTTGCCTTTCAGCTCGGCGGCAGCCTCGTCATCCAGCGGCAGGGCCAGCTGGCCGACCACAATCTGGCCCAGCTTGTCGTGCGGAGCGGCGAACACATCGGCGCCAACGCCCGCGGGGCCGTCCAGCTCCAGCTTCTGCACGGCGTCAGTGTGCGAAACTGCGTTGAACTCAAAGGTCACGTTGGGGTTCTGCTCGGTAAACTTTTCGGCGGCGGCTTTCAGGAATTCGCTCTCCACACCGTCGGCCTCCCAGAGAACCAGCTTGACAGATTCCTGAGCCAGCGCAGGCAGAGCGCCGAGCACCAGCATCATCACGAGGGCCAGAGACAAGAGTTTCTTCATTCTTCGTTCCTCCCAGGTTGTTTTTCTATGAAATCGGCGGAGCCGATCGCATCCATCCGGGTGTTCTCCACAAGCGGTCTGAATATGTCGCTTGCTGAAAACGTTTTCATTAGGTATGCAATAATTATACTTGTACAAAAATCGCTTTGTCAATACCAAAAAGACGAATTTTGTGTTTTTTGGCAAATTTTTAGTTGTATCCCTTCCCGAAGCTATGCTATACTTCGTCCAGCAATCAGGCTGCCGCCGTTTCCTGCGCTCACAGGGAGGCGGCAGAGAGAGGACAGGCTATGCGAACAAGCGGCATCCTTCTGCACATCACCTCGCTCCCCGGGCCGGAGGGCATCGGCACGCTGGGGCGGGAGGCCTACCGGTTTGTAGACTTTCTCAAAGCCTCGGGCATGAGCGTCTGGCAGGTGCTGCCGATCTCGCCTACCGGCTACGGCGAATCGCCCTACCAGAGCTTCTCCACCTACGCGGGCAACCCGCTGCTGATCGATCTGGAAACCCTGTACAAGGAAGGCCTGCTCAAAGAAGCGCCCGCGCAGGCTGAGCCTTGCGCCAAGGTGGATTACCCCGCCATAATGGCGCACAAGCAGGCGCAGCTTGAAAAGGCCTTTGCGAGCGCGGACGAAAAGACGCTGCGGGAGGCGGAGGCCTTCACCCAGGCGAACGCGCACTGGCTGAAGGACTACGCGCTGTTTATGGCCCTCAAAAAGCATTTCGGAGGCGGCTCGTGGATGCAGTGGCCGGATGAGGGCATCCGCCGCAGAAATACGGAGGCGCTGAAGAGATACGGTGAGCTGCTGCAAAAAGAGGCAGCCTTCCACAGCTTCGTGCAGTATCTTTTCTCCAGGCAATGGCAGGCGCTCAGGCGCTACGCCAACGAAAAGGGCATCCGCATTTTCGGCGACATGCCCATCTATGTGGCCCTGGATTCTTCCGACTGCTGGGCGCATCCGGAGGTCTTTCAGCTGGACAGGGATCTTGTCCCCAAGGCCGTGGCGGGCGTGCCGCCGGACTATTTCTCACGCGACGGCCAGCTGTGGGGCAACCCTTTGTACAACTGGAAGGCCCTTAGGAAAACAGGCTACGGCTGGTGGATCGACCGCCTGCGCGCCATGGGCGGCTATTACGACATGATCCGCGTGGATCACTTTATCGGCTTCGCCAACTATTACGCCGTGCCCTGGGGCGCTTCCACCGCGCGCAACGGCTGCTGGCGGCGCGGCCCCGGCAGGCATTTCTTTGAGAAAGTGCGGCGGGAACTGCCCGGCCTCAACATCATTGCGGAGGATCTGGGAGCCGTCAACCACCGCGTGCGGCTGCTGCTGCGCTGCTGCGGCTACCCGGGCATGAAGGTGCTTTGCTTCGGTTTTTCGGGCGGGGATGACAACCCCCATCGGCTGTCCCATGTCAGACGGCACTGCGTGGCCTACACGGGCACGCACGACAACGACACGCTGCTGGGCTGGTGGAACAAGGCGGACAGCGAAGAGAAGGAAAACGCGCGCCGCCTGCTGAACATGAAAAAAGGAGACGACATCACAGACCATCTGATCCGGGCGCTGTACGACAGCCCCGCCATGCTGGCCGTGCTGCCGATGCAGGATATCCTGCGCCTGGACGGCTCCGCCCGCATGAACCTGCCGGGCACGCTGGGCGGCAACTGGGCCTGGCGCATGCTGCCGGACGCGATGAAGGACGAGCTTGCGGAGAACCTCAGCAAACTCAACCGCGAATACAGGAGGGAGAACAAGGCATGAACGCGAATCAGCTGATTGAAAGAGCCGGGGAAAAGGCGGCCCTGCTGTACCAGACAGGCCTTCAGGAGCTGGCCCCCTGGCAGCTGCACGAGGTGTTGGGAGCCGCCCTGATGGAAGATATCGCGCCCGACTGGCAGCAAACGACACGGCGGCGCAGCGGCGGCAAACAGGCCTACTATCTTTCGATGGAATATCTGATTGGCCGCATGGTGTTCAACAATCTGTACTGCGCGGGCCTGCTCAAAGAGGCGGACGCGCTGCTTCGGGAAAAGGGCATCGACCTGCGGCAGCTGGAAGACATTGAGGATTACGCCTTCGGCAACGGAGGGCTGGGCAGGCTGGCCGCCTGCTACCTTGACAGCGCCGCGGCAAAGGATATCCCCCTGATGGGCTACGGCCTGCGCTATAAGTACGGTCTGTTCAAGCAGAGCTTTGAGGGAGGCCGCCAGAAGGAAACGCCGGACGATTGGTCCAGGTTCGGCGACCCCTTCAGCCTGCGCCGCTATGACCTGCGCCTCAACATCGAGATGGGCGACCTGCGCGTCACGGCCGTGCCCTACGATATGCCCGTGATCGGCTACAACAGAAAATCCATCGGCACGCTGCGCCTGTGGCAGGCGGAATCGCCGGAGGAGATCGACTTCCCTCTTTTCAATGCCCAGCGCTATGAGGAAGCCGCCTCGGGGAAAAACAAGGCGGAGGATCTGTGCAAATTTCTCTACCCCAACGATTCGGGCGATGAGGGCAAGCTGATGCGCATCCGGCAGGAATATCTGCTGAGCGCGGCCTCGGTTCGCGATATGCTGCGCCGCTTTGAAGGCGAAGTGGGCGTGCAGTATGACAGGCTGCCCGAGCTGTGCGCCGTGCAGCTCAACGACACGCACCCGGCCATGGCCATCCCCGAGCTGCTGCGCCTGCTGCTGGAGCGCTCCCTTTCCTTTGAACAGGCCTTCTCCATCGTGCAGAAGACCTTCTCCTACACCAATCACACCGTCATGGCGGAAGCGCTTGAAAAGTGGCCCGCAAGGCTGCTTCAGAAGGCCGTGCCGCAGCTGTACCCCGTCATCCGCCGTATCAACCAGCGGCTGCTCAGGGAACAGGCGGGCGAAAAAAAGATGTCGCTCATCCGCAGCCAACGCGTCAGCATGGCCGACCTTTCGATCTACGCCTCCCGGCGTACCAACGGCGTGGCCGAGATCCACAGCCGCATCCTGATCGACAGCGTGTTCAAGGATTGGTACGCGCTCTACCCCGAGCGCTTCTGCAACGTGACCAACGGCATCACCCAGCGGCGCTGGCTGGCTCTGTGCAACCCCGAGCTGACCGCGCTGCTTGAAAAAACGCTGGGCAGCGATGCCTTTATCACAGACCTCGCGGCCCTCTCCGCCGGCAGGGAAAAGATCACGGACGAGCTGGCGCAGGATTTTATGGCCGTCAAGCGGGAGAAAAAGCGTCAGCTGGCCGCCGAAATCAAAAAGCGCGAGGGCATCGACATCCCGGAGCACTTTGTCTTTGACGTGCAGGTAAAGCGCCTGCACGAGTACAAGCGCCAGCTGATGAACGCCCTGTCCATCATGGCCATCTATCAGGGCCTGAAGGACGGCAGCATCAGGGATTTTACCCCGACCGCCTTCATCTTCGGCGCGAAGGCCGCGCCCGGCTACGCGCGCGCCAAGGCCATTATCTATTACATCAATAAACTGGCGGAGCTGATCAACGAAGACCCCGACATGAAGAATCTGCTGCGCGTTGTGTTTGTGCAGAACTACAACTGCTCCTACGCTGAGAAAATCATCCCCGCCGCCGATATCTCCGAGCAGATCTCCCCCGCGGGCACCGAGGCCAGCGGCACGGGCAACATGAAGCTGATGCTGAACGGCGCGGTGACGCTGGGTACCTTTGACGGCGCCAACGTGGAGATCGTGCGGGAAGCGGGCCTTGAAAACAACTATATCTTCGGCGCGACGGTGGAGGAAATCCGCGCGCTCGGCGATACCTATGACCCGAAGGCTATGTATCTTAAAAACGCCGTGCTGCGCCGCGCCGTGGACACGCTTTCGGACGGCACCATCGAAGACCTGCCCGGCGAAGGCGAGGGCACGCTCAAAGAGCTGCACGCAAGCCTGCTCACCGGCGCCAGCTGGCACAAGCCCGACCACTATTATATTTTCCTTGATTTTGACGGCTATTTGAAAGCGAAGCTCGCGGCCAACCGCGACTGGCGGGACGGCCTGCGCTTTGCCAAAAAGTGCCTTTATAATGTGCTGAGCGCGGGCAAATTCTCTTCCGATCGGTCTGTCGAAGAATACGCGCGCGATATCTGGCAGCTATAACAGGCTTTGGACCGAGCCGCCCTCCAGCCACTCGCTTTTGAGCAGCACATGGCGGCCGGCCACGCCCGAGGTAACGTCGAGCAGCAGATTGACCGTGATGCGGGCAATCTCCTCCGCCGGCTGGCGCATGGTGGCCAGCGTCGGGGTGCAGTAGCGCCCCTGCTCGATGCCGTCAAAGCCCACCACCGACACCTGCCCCGGCACGCTGACGCCCAGATCGTACAGCGCCTTCATGGCCCCCATCGCCACGGTATCCGACATGGCGATGAGCGCCGTAAACGGAAGATTCTTCTTAAGCAGCCCGGCCGTACAGCGCCGGGCTTTTTCCAGCGTAAAATCGCAGTCGGCAAACAGACGCTCATCGTAGGGGATGCCGTGGTTTTTAAAGCTCTCCAGCACGCCGTAGAGGCGCTGGCCGGTCGAATCCTCCGGGTGGCCGAAATAGCCGACCAGCGCGATGCTGCGGTGTCCAAGCTCGATCAGCCGATCCGCCGCCGCCCGGCCTGCGCCGAAGTTATCCACGGCCACCGAGGCCACCTTGGAGCTTTTGAGCCGCGAGGCGTCGACGCTGGTGAACACGCAGGGCAGATCAAGGCCCCTGATATCCCCCTCCCGCTCGTGCAGGTTGGCGCCCAGAAAGATGATGCCCTGCAGGTTTCGCTCCAGATACAGCCTTCGCGCGGCCAGAAACTCATCATCCTGCTCGTCAATAAACTCCAGCAGAAAGTGCATGTGCTTCTGCCTGCCCAGCGCCACGATGCGCTCGGCCAGGTCGGTCAGAAACAGATTGCGCCGCCCGCGCAGAATGACGGCGACAAAGTCCGTGTGCCGCTGCTTCAGGTTGGAGGCGTTGGCGTTGCGCACATAGTTGAGCCGCTCGATGACCGCGTCCACGCGCTCGCAGGTTATGGGATCCACCTCCTCGCGGTGGTTCAGGACGCG
>CAYZTQ010000031.1:0-18660 GCA_964481445.1 uncultured Christensenella sp.
GCAGCGTGACATGGTAAGCGGAGTTGGAAGTTGCGAACTTAATTTGACAGTACCGATATTTCGAAAGAAACATTGGAACTTTGTAAAACCCAAGATTTTCTTATTTTCCCTGAGCAACAAAATGAGAGGGAATCTGTTTTTGCTCAAGAATCTTTGGCGTTTTACAAATTCACAAAGCAGAGTAAACCCGATGTTAGGATTGCTTTCTATGCCGATGAAGACACATTCCAAGTCAAGTCTCTTCATTCTTATGATATCTTTATGCCGATCATTTTTGTTGCGACTAATATTCTGCTTCCTTTAGCTGTTGGTTTGGTCACAAACTTTGTATACGACAGAATGAAAGGTCGAGAACACGAGGACTGTAATCTCAACGTGAAGTTTGTGGTTCAGAATGATGAAACTATAAAAGAGTTAACTTATGAGGGAACAATCAAAGACTTTGAGAAAGCTTTTGAAAAAATTGACATAACAAAGCTGTAATTACCGATGATTGATTACTTTTTTTCGAAATCTGATCCTGCTGACTCTACGAATATTATTGAGATCCTAAATCAAAAGAAAGAAAAGATTAAATCTTTCGACTATTCAGATGCATTCGTTGAGCTTGAACATATTAAAGGAATAATCAGCAAAGAGATAGATTATGCGAAACTAATAGGAGATGAAGTGCTAGCAAACTCAGCTTTCATTGTCTACAAGTACATAGCTCTCTTTTGCAATTTAGCCGCATACTTTCAATCCTTGAATGAGGCTCAGTATGCAAAGTCATGGAACCTTCTGCAAAATTGCCTTGATTTGGTAATTGTTATCGGTAAATTCGTTGATTCTGGTAATCGATATGATGTTCCTGACATTGTTGAATTGCTTGTAAACTATGAGAGACTTTATCCATACAAAGTTTTTGCAAGCACTGAAATGACAGTAACAAGATCACATTGCAGCATCTGTGGTTTATCAATGTTGTCATTACTCTGTCCCCACATAAAGGGGAATCTCTATTGGGGCGAAATCGCACTCGAAGTAATCGATGATGTAAAACTCAAAGCCGTAGCTCTTGTAAGTCATCCGCTTGATAAGCGATGTGTAATGACTCTAAGTGATGATGATCGTCCAGAAGAAGAGAAATTTGCACTACTACATTTTGTAACTCAAAGCAACCTCAATCCTTTGGTACGGTTCAGTGTTGAGTCACAAAGCAGTTTGAGGTTGAATAGCGACATCAAGGCAGTGGGAAGAAACAAAGCATGTACATGCGGAAGCGGTATGAAGTTCAAAAAGTGCTGCTTGAGCAAGCTTTATTATGAACATGTTCACAATATTATCCATCTAGACAAGCCTGTGGAATTCCATCTATTTTGATAACTTATGGCCAGTGGTTTTGCTGGTGCTGTCAGGAAGATTGGATGAACCCACTCCTCGTAACCAGGTGCATTGTATTGAAACTGAGATCTACTTCCAACGAGAGAGTTGCTTGCCTGGGACCACATGAGAACACCCGTGTCATTTCCTGGCTATTGGCAAAGTCGCTCAGCGCTTTTCTGCGAGAGGGTCTAGCCATGTACATGGACGCCTCTTGGTGGGGCAAGGCCACTACCTGGTGGTGCAAGCAGTTCCTGAAGGAGGGCTTTTACATCCCTATTGCGAACCTTCTGGAAAACGAATGCTTCTTCAGTGCTCCATGTGAAGATTCCTACCCCATCGCAGGGGCGTTAACCGCTACTGCGTGGATACTCTATGCAGAAAGGCCCTCCTCCTCAGCGTGTATCGGTATCCAGGCCCGGTGGAGGATGCGCTGGAAGGAGCCTTTGAGCAAAGTCTGGTCGCAAGGGAGAAGAACTTTCTCATCTGTCTAGGGACCTTGGATTCTAAGGAGCAATACACGGCACCTATCGTCTTTTGACTGAATTGTCCAAGATTTATTGGATCAACTCTTAGTTTTCTGTGAGCGATCACGAATCCGCCAGTAACTCAAAACACGTTGAGAACACTATACTTTCGCATGCCCTTTTATACTTTCGCACGGCGACCTGATACTTTCTCACGCGGGAGGGGAGGGGGTTGCATTTTTTCTGGGCGATTGGTGGAGAGCGTTCTGAAACTCAGAATCAAGCGCTTCTGTTGCAAGAAAAACCGATGTCTGTGAATCTCGAGAAGTTCAAAAAACCAAGTAATATCAACGCTTTTCGCCCCTCAATAACAACGACCCGCCTCCATATGAGACGGGCCAGATTGTATCAACTGATGTTGATGATGTGGCGCAGAGGGTGGGATTCGAACCCACGTGGACTTTCATCCAAACTGATTTCGAGTCAGCCCCGTTATGACCGCTTCGATACCTCTGCAGATACGCTTTTGCGCGCAAATATATTACTAAATAGGGCGAAGTCTGTCAACGCAAAAAAGCCCGGTCTGTCCTGCCGCGCCCTGATCCGGCTCTGCGAGAATCAGTGCCGCCGCTCTCTGCGAGGCGTATGCTTTGTGAGGCTTCAAATCTGCCCGTTCTGCAGGGCTGTCAGCATCTGCGGGTAGTTTTCAACCCGCCGGACGCCGGGATAGACGGGATAGGAACCGTCCTCGTCAAAGAGGATGCTCTGCATCCCGGCGTTGATGCCGGCGTCCAAGTCGATGGGACGGTCGCCCACCATGACACAGTCCTTGATATCAAGCTTGTGTTTGCCGACCAGATGCAGCAGGGCATCCGGCGCAGGCTTGCTGGGAAAGCCGTCGTCGTGGGTGACGAAGTCGGTAAAATACCCGATCAGCCCTTCGCGCTCCAGCGCCTCGGGCCCGCTGCGGTCACGGTGGGTATACAGATAGTTATGCCCGTCGTGGCCGCTGATAAAGGCAAGCACCGCTTCAAGGCCTTTGTAGGGGCGCAGCGTGTCCGGCCCTTCCTCCTCCGCATGCTTAAAGTACAGATCCAAAAGCTCCTGCTCCGCTTCTTCGCCGCCGCATACCTGCGCGGCGTGGGCCAGCGTCTGCTTGACCAGAGCAAAGACCTCGTCATCGGATTTTTCGATCCGCTTTGCCTTCAGCGCCTTCTGAAAGGCGCGGACGATGCGGGGATAGGTGTTGAACAGCGTGCCGTCAAAATCCCAGAACCAGTGCTGAAACCTCATGCGTCAGGCCTTGGCCTTCAGCTCGCTGGTGCAGTGCGGGCAGCGGGTGGCGTTGTCGGCCACGGGCTCCTGGCAGAAGTCGCACTTGCGGACAACGGGCGCGGGCGCTTCTTCCTTCTTCTTCTGCAGCTTGGACAGACCCTTCACAAACAGGAAAATGCTCAGGGCGATGATCAGGAAATCGATGACCGTCTGGATGAACAGACCGTAGTTCAGGGTGGCGACACCGGCTTCTTTGGCCGCCTCGATGGTCGCGTACGCAGTATCGGTGTTCTTCAGCTGCACAAACAAATTGCTGACATTCTGACCGCCGGTCAGCAGGCTGAGCACAGGCATGAAGATGTCGTTGACCAGGCTGCTGACAATCTTGCCGAAAGCGCCGCCGACGATTACGCCGACAGCCAGGTCGATCATGTTGCCCTTCACCGCGAAGGCCTTGAACTCCTCAAAAAATTTCTTCATGGTTCTCTCCCCCATTATTTTTTGGCAGGGATCCCCCTGCCAATCGAAATCATTCTACCCCAACGGCTGCCGATTATGCTATAATCAGACGAAAAATATAAAGCGGAGGGCCAAAAATGGATGCAACTGCCCTGCGAAAACTGATGGAAGACATGGGCGCCCTGAAAGAAGGACATTTTCTGCGCGCGTCCGGCCGGCACAGCGACCACTATCTGCAGCCTGCCCGGCTATTTGAATCGCCCGCTTTGGCGCAGGAGATGATGGCGTCTCTTTCAGCGAAGCTCAGCCATCTGGGGGCGGATATCGTACTCGGCGCGGCGCTGGGCGGCCTGCTCGCCGGCTACGAGGTCAGCCGGGCGCTGGGCCTGCCCTACATCTACAGCGAGCGCAAGGACGGCGCGATGACGCTGCGCCGCGGCTTTTCGATTAAACCCGGCATGAAGGTGCTGCTGATCGAGGATGAGGTGCAGACCGGTACCAGCATCCGAGAGATGACGGAGATCGTGCGCGCGCTGGGCGGTGAAGTCTGCGGTATCGGCTGCGTAGTGGATAAGTCCGGCGGCAGGCTGCGATTTGACGCGCCCTTTGAGTGCCTGCTTTCGCTGCCCATCACGCACTACAATCCCAAGGAATGCCCGATGTGCGCGCTGGGGATGGCGCTGCAGCACAGCCCGTGACGCTGCGGCGTACAGCAAACGGCTCCGCAACATGAGGACGCGGAGCCGCTTTGATTGACAAGTGACGGGTTATACCATCCATGTCGCCACAAGCGACATGGATTTTGGTATTACAGGGCAAACAAATCATTGAGCCCTTCCGCGATGGTGGGGTGAGTATACATGAAATCGCGAAGCGCCGTGTAGGGCAGGTTCTGATCCATCGCGAGCTTGATCAGGTTAATCAGCTCATGCGCCTCCGCGCAAAAGAGCGCGGCCCCCAGAATATGACCGCTTTGGCGGTCAATAACGGCCTTCAGCAGGCCTTCCGTCTTGCGCAGCACCTTCGCCTTGGGGATCATTTCGGTCTTCATGCTGACGAAGCGCACGTCGAGGCCCTTTTCTTTTGCCTCTCTCTCGCCGATGCCCACCTTCGCGTAGGGCGGGTCGATAAACACGCTGTAGGCGAAGGCTCCGCGGTTCTCGGTGGTTCTTTCCCCTTCGGCCGCCATATCGCTCAGAACGATACAGCTGTCATCCAGTGAGATATAGGTGAACTGCAGGTTGCCGCAGACATCGCCCGCTGCCCAGACGCCGGGCGCGGTGGTCTTCAGGCGCTCATCGATGCGGATGCCGCCGCGCTCCGTCAGCGCGATGCCCGCACGCTCCGGGTGCAGCCCATCGGTATTGGGCCTGCGGCCCGTCGCCAGCAGCACGGCGTCGCCCTGCTGCGTCTGCTCCTGCCCGCGCAGACGATAGTGCACATCGCCGCCCGACACGCTGTAGACATCGGCATCGGTTATCAGAGACACGCCCTTGCTTTTGAGCACCTCAAGGATGCTGTCCGCGATGTCGCGGTCTTCTCTGGGCAGGAACAAGGTCCCATCCTGAATCATGGTCACCCGGCTTCCAAACTCCGCGTACATGGAGGCGAACTCAAGGCCGATATAGCCGCCCCCGATGATGGTCAGGCGCTCGGGCAGCCGATCCAGGTCAAGCAGCGTTTCGGAGACGAATACCTGGGGATTGTCCTGAACGCCCTGGATGGGAGGGATCCACGGCCTCGCGCCCGTGTTGATAACGATTTTTTCGCCCCGCAGTTGCGTCCGTGCCCCCTGAGCGTCCGTAACGGACAGAATATGAGCCTCCACAAATTCCGCGTGGCCGTCATAGACCTTCACGCCCGCTTTCAGCAGCTTGTTCAGGTTGGCGGCGCGCAGCGCGCCGGTCAGCTTTCTTTTATCCTCAATGACCTGCCGGTAATAGGCGCTCTTCTCTTCAAAGCTGCCCCGCGGCGCGGCGGCAGCGTCCGTCACCAGACGTTTGGAGGGGATGCAGCCCACATTGATGCAGGTGCCTCCATACATGCCGCTGTCCTTTTCTATCAAAGCCACTCTTTCGCCTTTGCCAGCCAGCTTGCCCGCGATGGTTTTGCCTGCCTTGCCAAAGCCGATGACGATGGTATCAAACTGTTCCATGTTGCGCCTCCCTATCTGGTTTACGGTTTGATTGTACCCAACTTTGATTGGCATAGATAAACGCCCGGCTGTCGGCCGGGCGCAAAACCTGGGATATGTGAACCGTCTCAGTAGGTCACCGCGACCACCAGGCCGCCCATGTTGTCGTCGGATACGGTGTAGGAAGCGGCGCCTTCAGGGAGGCGCAGCTCAACATCGCCGGGCGCAGTCTCCACGCGGAAAATTTCGTACTTGATCTGCCCGTCTTCATACACGGCCAGATGCCTGTTGGCCATCAGGTACTCGATGTACTCTTCAAGGCACAAATCGAGCTGGTGCATCACAAGGGCGTGAGGCACGCCGACATAGCGGTAGGCGTCCAGCTTAAGGTTGATGGCGGTCTTGAAAGACTTGTCCACCGTCTCGGGATAGGGATAGCCGGAAATCGGGAAGCGGAAGACGTAGCCGTACTTCCAGCTGTTCTCGTACAGCCACTTGCCCTGCGCGGTCTCATGGATGTTGGCTTCCTTCAGAACAGGGTCGTTCTGGTTCCAGACGTCCATCTCGACGGACAGGCCGCTCTGATAATCGCTGGTGCCGGGGTAGGAAACAAACTTCTTGACCTCTTCCACCAGCGCGTCGCCCGTCAGCTTGCCGCTGGCGCCGGTCTTCTCCATGCGGTTGGTCCAGTAGCTGGCCTGCGTATCCATGCTGCGGTAGGCGTCGCGCACCAGAAAGTCTTCTATCCCTTCGGCCTTGGCCGCGGTCACCAGCTCATTGAGCGCCTCGATAGCGGCCGGGAAGAGCGACAGCACCCGCTTTTCGGTGGGCACCTTGTTGTTGCTCAGTTCCATGATGCTCTTGAGCTCGCCCTCCACCAGCGAGAAATCGCTGGGCAGGCTGTGCCAGCGGTTCAGCAGCATCAGGCCGCCCATCAGCGCCTCGGCTCTGGAGACGGAAACCTGATCCACGCCCTTGACGGCAAAGCCCTTGAGGTTGACGATATCGATGCCCTCAGCCTTGGGCTGCGGCCAGGTTGGGGCCACATCCGGCTCCGCGCTGCTGCGCTGGGCGAGAACTGCCGCGTTATACTCTTCCACCATCGCGTTGTTCTCTTCGACGATACGGCCCTGTTCCTTGCGAAGCTGGCCCTGAAGGCTTGAGTCTATCAGGAAATAGGCCACCAGAAATACTGCGAACAGCACCAGAAGGCCGATGATAATCCGAAGCAGTTTGTAATAAGGGTCAGACCTCTGCGTACCTGACATGCTTCTTCACCCTTTCTGCGCGCGGCGCACAAACAGCGGTACGCCAACAAACGGTAAATTTCCACCCAATTTATAACAGAATCATGACAAGAAGTCAATCTTTCCTCAATAATTACGATGAGAAATCTGCCGAATACGGCCCGTATCCGGCAGAAAATGTGAAGACGGCCAAAAACCCGACGCGCAGCGGCGCAGCGAAAAGACGAAAGGCCCACCGTCTCCCACCACTGGCAGGCAAGGCCTGTCAGCGATCAGAGGCTATCTGGCCTTCTCTCCGCCGTCCCTGCCCTCCAGCAGCTCGCTGAGCTTCTCCAGCGCCTCTTTCTCATCCTCCCCCGAGGTGACCAGCATAAACTCGCGGCCGGACATCGGCGTGATGCTGAGCAGCCCAAGCATGGATTTCCCGTTCACGCTGCCGCCCTCCCGCTCCAGCATGACATGGCTGGCAAAGCGATTGGCCTCCGTTACCAGACGGATGACTCTTTCCCGCGTCATGGGCAGGCTGCCGCCCAAGCGCACCTTTCTTTGTAACACAAATAAACCCCCTTATCCAAACGGTCAGAACCGCGTTCCGACCGGGTCAGTCCATTTCTTCTATCTCGCGCGCTGCCTGCAGGATGCGGCTGAGCCTGTGCTGCACGCCCGCCTTGGAAAGCGGCGGCGAGAGCAGCTCGCCCAGATCCTTCAGCTTCAGCTCAGGATGGCTGAGACGCAGCCTCGCCAGCTCCTCCAGCTCTTTGGGCAGGCTGGTCAGCCCCCGCGCCAGCGAAATGCGCGTGATGGCCTCCACTTGTTTCTGCGCAGCGTCCACCTGTTTGCGCAGGTTGCCCGCGTCGCAGTTGGCCGCCCGGTTGGTGCGGCCCCGCAGGCTGCTTGCGGCGCGGATGTTCTCAAACTCCATCATCGCGCTGCCAGCGCCCATCAGAGAAAGCAGGGTGGAAAGCGAATCGCCCCGGCGGACATAAACCACCTCGCTGCCCCGCCGCGCCGCGCGGAGGCTCTCCACGCCCGAAAGCTCAAGCAGGCGCATCAGGTAGTCCGCCCTCGCGGCGTCATCGAGCACAAACTCCGCCCGATAGCCTCTGGCCGGGTCTGACACGCTGCCGCAGGCAAGGAAGGCGCCGCGAATCCAGGCCCTGCGGCAGCAGATGCGGCGCACCACGCGCCGCGGCACGCTGGGCAGCCCCAGCCTGTGGCCGGAGGAATGGTGATCGGTGGCAAGCCCACGCAGCAGGGCGCGGCTGTCTTCCGCGCTGAGGCGCAGCTGGTACTGCCTGACGCCCCCGAAATTGGAAAGTCTGGTCAGGCTGGGTACGCCCTTGATGCCGTAGCGCGCTTTGAGCAGGGTAAAGATTCTGCGCAGCACGCCCGCCGAGCGGGTCTCATACACCAGCTGCACCCGCCCCAGCCCGCGCAGCGAAATGGAAGCGGAGCAGGCGGTCAGCGCCCCAAGCTCCGAGGTCATGCAGCAGCTCTTGCCCGGCGGCAGCGCTACCAGCTCGCGCCGCAGCTCCGCGCTGAAGCTCACGGCTGCTTTCTGCCGATCAGTCGCACCTCGGGCTCCAGCCAGACGCCGGAGGCGGCCCTGACCGTATCCCTCACATGGTCCATCAGCGCGAACAGATCGGCCGCCGTCGCCATGCCGACATTGATCAAAAAGCCCGCGTGCAGGCGGCTGACCTCGGCACCGCCGATGCGGGCGCCCTTGAGGCCCGCCGCCTCGATCAGCGCCCCGGCATAGTATCCCTCGGGCCGCTTGAAAAAGGAGCCGCAGCTGGGATAGTTGAGCGGCTGCTTCTCGCGGCGGCGCTTCTGATAATCCTGCACCAGGTTGGAGATCATCTCCTGGCTGCCCGGGCGCAGCGCCATGGTGACGGACAGCACCGTGTAACGCGAGCGCATCATCAGGCTGTCGCGGTAGCCGAAGCCGATTTCCTCTTTGCGCAGCACGCGGCGCTCGCCCTTTTCATCCAGGCACTCGACCGAGGTGATGATCTCGGCCATCTCGCTGCCGTAGGCGCCCGCGTTCATCAGCGCGGCGCCGCCGACAGAGGCGGGGATGCCCGCTGCGAACTCCAGCCCTGTCAGGCTGTGCTCGGTCGCCAGACGGCTGAGCCCCATCAACGAAGCGCCCGCCTGCGCGGTGATTTTCCTTCCCTCCAGCACCACCTGAGAGTAGGCGCGGCCAAAGTGAATCACCAGCCCCTCAAAGCCCTCGTCGGCCACCAGCAGGTTGGAGCCGTTGCCCAGCAGCAGCACCGGGATCTTTTCCCGGCCCGCCGCCTCCAGCGCCAGAGCGACCTGCTGCGCGTCCCGCACTTCCATCATCAGCCGCGCGGGGCCGCCGACCTTCATGGTGGTGTAGCCAGACATCGGGCAGCCGCGCGTCAGGGTATCCTGCGGCAGCAGCCTTTCAAGGCGCTCAAACCGGGTTTGGCTCATATACTCCTCCAGTGCTCCGAATCATTATAGCATGCCGCGGTCCGTCCGTGAAGCGGATTTGGCAAAAATCTGACCTGATTTCGCAGGTCAAACAAGGCAGCTCAGCTGCAGGAAAAAAGTGATGGCCAGCAGATCGGCGCAGCCGCCCGGGCTAATGCCCCGGCGCGTCATCTCGTCGCAGAAGGCGCGCCAGGCGTCTGGCGGCAGGCCGCGCTCCAGCAGGGCGCGCGCGCCCTGCCGGACAAAGCGCAGCCCTTCCTCCCCCGCCCGGTACAGCACATTGGTATCGTTCACTTGGGAAAGCAACTGCGCCAGAACCAAAGCGCCGGCCCTGTCGAGGCCTTCGCCCTTTGCAAGGGCATCCCGCAGCAAAGGCAGCGCCGCGCGGGCCGAGGCGAAGCCTCCCGCCGCTTCCCCCCGCGCGCCCAAAGCGCCGTAGCGCCCGCGCGCCAGATCGCCATGGCTGTCATCCGGCGCGTCCTTTAAAGCGGGGGCGGCAATCTCCGCTGCCAAACAACAGAGGCTGTCCGCGTCCGCCGCCTCGCCCAGCCTGCCCGCCGCGGCGCACAGGATGCCGAGCGAAAAAATCAGGCCCTTGTGCGTGTTGGCCCCGCCGGTCGCGCGGCGCATGGCCGCCTCGGCCTCAAGGCCCAGCGGGCGAAGGCGCGAAAGCAGGTCTTGCGCGGCGCATTTCTCCCCCTGCCCCACCCGCGCGCAGCGCAGAAAATAGGGGGCGAGCGCAGCCGCGCTGTCCAGAAAGCTGTAATAATCCATATCGCTGTGCGCACCGGCGCTTTCCCTGTCCACCAGACCGGGCTTGGGGCTGACGCTCACCTCATATAGAAGGCTGCGCAGGGCAAAATTCGCCACCTGTTCGGGCCAGTCCGTGCCTTCCTCCGCCCTGACGCGCCGCAGCAGGCTGCTGAAAGCCGCCTGCGTTTCCGAAGCGCTGTGCCTGCGCCCGGCGATGCAGGCCGCGGCAGGGCGCGCGCCGCAGACGAGGCAGGCACGGGGCGAACAGCCGATATCCCCCCTCGAAACGGCCGAGCCGTCCGGGGCCATGACATCGATATCCAGCAGCTCGCCGCCGCTTTCCTCTTCTTCAAAGCGGACGCAGAGGGCCTTGACCGCATGCGCTTCCCCTGCCGCGTAGTGCCGCGCAGGGCCTTCGGCGTCCCTTGTCTCAAGCACCGGCCTGAGTTCCTGTTCCTTTGATGCGAACAGCTTTTCCAGACGGAGGCACAGGCTTTCGAAAGCCGCAGCGTAATCCTCCCTCTGCCGCAGAGCGCTGGGGGCGCGCATCGTCACGCTGACCAGCGCGCAGCCAAGCGAACCCGCAAAATGCAGCCTTGTCCGCCAGCGCAGCTCGCGGGCCAATAGAACGGGGCTGTCCATCCATGTACCTCCTGCAGCTTGTGCGTAAAATTGTAGCATGCGCCCACCCCCTTCGCAAGCCGGGCTTGGACGCGGCGACCCTTCCGTGCTAAAATAAGACGTTTGTTAAAGTTTGCAGGAAAGGCCCGGTACCTTAGCCATGCAGAAGGATTTTTTCGTCATCGACCTTGAGTTTACGCAGTATACCCGCCCGACCGGCAGGCCGCGCGCCTTCTTTTCCGAAATCATCGAGATCGGGGCCGTGCGCATCAATGCAGAAAGCCATGAGGTAACGGGCGACATCGAGCAGTTTGTCAAGCCGCGCTTTTTCCCAAAGCAGGCGGCGGAATCGATGGAGTTTTGCATGATCACCGCGGACGACATGAAGGACGCGATCGATTTCTCCCTGATGATCGAGAAAATCAAGGCCCTCTATACCCCCGGCCAGTCCTATTTCGTCACCTGGGGCGAGGCCGATTTTCTGGTCATTGACGAGGGTTGCGCGCGCCACGGCCTTCCCAACCCCATCAGGAAGGAAGACTGCCTCGACCTCGCGGCCGCCTATAAGCGCATCAAGCAGGAGCGCCTGACCACCGGCCTCAAGAAAGCGGCGGAAGAGCTGGGCGTCGGGGCGGACGGCCTGTGGCACACTGCGCACGCGGACGCGCTGAACACGGGCAGGGTTTTACTGAAGCTGCTTGAAAAAGGCTGGACGCCCGAGCAGTATTTTGACGCGCTTGCGCAAAGCGCCCGATAATAAGGAGGAAGCTATGACAGACCGCAGTGCGGCCCTTGAGCTGCTTGAGAAGTACAACAAGGATCATTTTCACCTGCGCCACGCGCTGACGGTGGAAGCCATGATGCGTTGGTACGCGGCGAAAGAAGGCTTTTTAGAAGAACAGGATTTCTGGGGGCTGGTCGGCCTTCTGCACGACATCGACTTTGAAAAGTGGCCCGAAGAGCACTGCCGCAAGGCCCCGGAGCTGCTCAGGGAAATCGATGCCCCCGAAAGCCTCGTGCGCGCCGTCTGCTCACACGGCTGGGGCATCCATGAGGGGCTGCCCAGGCCCGAGCACCAGATGGAAAAAATCCTCTTCGCGGCGGACGAGCTGACGGGGCTGATCTACGCCGCCAGCCTGATGCGCCCCTCCAAATCCACCAAAGATATGGAGCTGAAAAGCGTCAAAAAGAAGTTCAAGGATAAGGCCTTCGCCGCAGGCTGCTCCAGAGAGGTCATCGCGCAGGGAGCGGAGCAGCTGGGCTGGCCGCTTGACACCCTGCTTGAAAAGACGCTGCGCGCCATGCAGGCGGGCGAAGACGCCATCGAAGAGGAATATCACAGACTGGTCGGCTGAGCCAGCAAGGTTTTGTACGTCTGAAAGGCCGCCCGCGTTGGAACGCACGGGCGGCCTTTCAGCATTCTTGTGTATTTCTCAGGGTATTCAGTCTTTTACAATCTCCAGGCTGTCGCCTGCTTTAATGGTGCCTTCCTTCAGCACCTTGCAGAAGATGCCCTCGCGCGGCATCACGCAGTCGCCGGTCGCCTTTCTGATAGCGCAGCCATAGTGGCATTCCTTGCCGATCTGCGTCACTTCCATCAGCGCCTCGCCCACCCGCAGCTTCGTGCCCACGGGCAGCTCGTAGAGGATGAGGCCCTCAGTGAGAATGTTCTCGGCAAAGGCGCCGTGCTGCAGCACAAAGTCGATATTCTGCTGCACCTTGTCAACGCTCTCCTTGCCAAGCAGGCTGACCTGCCTGTGCCAGTTGCCCGCGTGCGCGTCGCCCACGATGCCGTGGTCGGGCTTTACGAAAACGCTCTCCACCTCTTTTTTCGGGGTCCCCTTTTCCTCGCTGATGCAAACCGCCAGTACCTTCGCCATCTCAGTGTCCCTCTCCCTCAATCATTTTAATCGCGTGCTTCAAAGCGGGCAGCACGGCCGCAAGGCATTCCCTCGCCGCCTTCTCGCTGCCGGGCAGGTTGATGATCAGGCACCTGCCCCGCAGACCCGCCGTTCCCCTCGACAGCATGCCGAGGGGGGTAATGCTCATGCTTTTGGCCCGCATCGCCTCGGGGATGCCGGGCACGGCCCGGTCAATGACCGCCTGTGTGGCCTCGGGCGTGTTATCCCGCCCGGAAAAGCCGGTGCCGCCGGTAGTCAATACCAGATTTGCCGAAAGCCTGTCCGCGCAGTGAATCAGCTGCGCCTGTATCTCCTTGGGCTCATCGGGCACGATGGCCGTGTGGAGCACCTGCCAGCCATCCTCCTCCAGCATCGCCCGGACGGCCGGGCCGCTGGTATCCAGCCTTTCCCCGCGGCTGCCCTTGTCGCTGACGGTAATCACCGCCGCCTGATAATCCATACTTCTATTCTTCCTCCCTGATATAGTGTCCGGATTTTCCGCCCAGCTTTTCAAGCAGACGGATGTTGCCGATCTTCATATCCTTCTGAACTGCCTTGCACATATCATAGACGGTCAGGGCCGCCGCGCTGACCGCGGTCAGCGCCTCCATCTCAACGCCCGTGGCTCCGCGGCAGGAGGCCGTGGCCCGGATGACGACCCGGCACGCCTCCTCATCCATGTCAAAGGCGATATCCACCCTGGTCAGCGCCACCTGATGGCACATGGGGATCAGCTCCCAGGTACGCTTGGCGGCCATGATGCCCGCGATCTGCGCCGTGCCCAGCACGTCGCCCTTCTTCATGCCGCCGGAGCGGATCAGGCTGAAGGTCTCCCTGTTCACCCGCACCTCGCCCTCGGCGACCGCCGTGCGCAGGGTATCGTCCTTGGCGCCGATATCCACCATCATGGCGCGCCCCGCGCCGTTAAAATGTGTAAAATCGCTCATGTCAGCCTCCGATCCTGTTCATGCTGCGGCCCGCGCGGCTGGGCAGCGCCTCAGACATCTCCCTGTTCTCGGCGGGTTTGCTGTGAATGGCCTGTTCAAAGACCCGCTTCAGCGCTTCGCCATGCAGGCCGCGCACGGGGATCTCGCTGTCCGAATGCAGACAGGGCTTCAGCATGCCGTCCGCCGTCAGGCGCAATCGGTTGCAGCCGGAGCAGAAGTGATGGCTGACCGGCTTGATAAAGCCCACCGTGCCCAGCGCGCCGGGCAGACGCCAGAGCTGCGCCACGCCCTCGCTCTCCTCAAGGTTCTGAAGGCCGGGGATCATCCCGGCGGCCTCCTCCGCGGGCAGATAGCCCTGCGGCCAGAAACGGCAGCCCTCGCCGATGGGCATCAGCTCGATGAAGCGCACATGCACGTCCTGTTCCAGGCTGAGGGCAGCCAGGCGCGGCAGCTCATCCTCATTGAAGCCGCGGATCAGCACCGCGTTGATCTTGATGGGATAAAGCCCCGCCGTCTTCGCGGCCCGGATACCGGCCAGCGCGTCCCGTAGGCTGCCCACGCGCGTAATGCGGCGGTACTTCGTTTCGTCCAGGGTATCGAGGCTGATGTTGACGCGGCTGATGCCCGCCTTTTTCAGTCCCTCCGCCATGCGGGGCAGCAGCAAGCCGTTGGTAGTCAGCACCATCTCTTCCACACCCGGAATGGCGGCAATCCCCTCGCACAGGCTGAGGAAGCCGGGGCGTATCAGCGGCTCGCCCCCCGTCAGCCGCACCTTGGTAATGCCGCAGTCAGCGCCGGCCCGCACGACCTCGACAATCTCCTCATTGCTGAGCAGGTCCTCGTTTTTTTGCTGTTTCTCAGCATCCTCCGGCATGCAGTAGGCGCAGCGCAGGTTGCAGCGGTCGGTCACCGAAACGCGCAGGTAGCGGATCTCCCGCCCGAAATCATCCTTCATAGGCATTCACCAGCAGGGCCATGATGCTTTCCCCCTCGGGCAGCGGCGGCGAGCCCTCGGGGATGAGGCCGATCAGATCGCAACCCCGCATGGAGCGCAGCACGCCGTTGCCCTGCCCCTCGTGCGGCAGAAGGCGGGCCGCGCCGCCCGACAGATCAAGCTCTCCCCGGATCAGCCGCGGTTTGGGGCTGGGCTTTTTAATAGCCTTGGCCAGCCGCACGGAAACCATGGGGTTCGCGGTCTTTTGAAGGCCGCAGAGCTTCCTTAGGCAGGGCTGCGCCAGCACATAGAAGGCGATCAGCGAGGAAGCCGGGTTGCCGGACAGGCAGAAGACGGGCTTTTCCCCCCGCAGGCCGATGGCGCAGGTGCCGCCGGGCTTCATATTGACATTGCGCACCGCAAGGCAAACCCCCGCGTCCTGCGCGGCCTGGGCCGTAAAATCATAATCCCCCACCGAGACGCCGCCGGTGGTGATCAGGGCGTCGCAACTTTCCAGCCCCTCGCGGATGCCCGCGGCGATGCCCTCCCTCGTATCGACCCGCGCGCCAATAAAGCGCACCGAAAGGCCGAGCGCGGCGCAGGCCCCGCCCAGCGAGTAGCGGTTGGAATCGTAGATTTTGCCGTCGCCTATGGCTTCCTGCTGCACGGCCAGCTCGCTGCCGGTCGACAGGATGCCGACCACGGGCCGCCTGTAGACCAGCACGCTGTCAAGGCCCTGCGCGGCCAGCATGCCGAGGGCGGCGGTGTCCAGACGCTCCCCTTTTTTAGCGATCAGACCGCCCTTTTCAATGTCCTCCCCCTCGGGGATGACATCCTGCCCCGGCCTTGCCGCCTCAAAAATGCTGACGGAGGTTTTCGTAAACTCAGTCATCTCATACTTGACCACCGCGTCCGCGCCGGGCGGCACGGGCGCACCCGTCATCAGGCGCACCGCCTCACCGGGGCCGATGGCGCTGCCCGCAGGGCTGCCGGCGGCCATTTCGCGCACCACGCGCAGCACGGCAGGCTTTTCTTTGGAAGCGCTTTTCACATCACAGGCCCTGAAGGCATAGCCGTCGTAGGGCGAGCGCGCGAAGGGTGGGATGCTCATCCCGGCCCGCACCTCCTCAAAGGCGACCCGACCCGCCGCCTCAAAAAGCGGCAGGCTTTCTCCATCCAAGGCGCTGATGCGGGGCAGCAGCGTCTCCAGCGCCCCGTCGATGCTGATGAGTTTCTGCACAGTCTTTCTCCTTCCGAAAACAGGATCCTACTTCAAAAACAGAATATCCCCGCCGTCCACGCGCACCCAAAGCTTCTGCGGCGCGTTCAGGCCCTGCCACTGCGCCTTGGGCAGCTCCATGCGCAGCCGGCCGAATTCCCCGTCGGCCGCGCCTTCGGGCCTGAGCATCACGGCGGTAGAGAACAGTTCCTCCGTCACGCGGCTGACGCCGCAGGGGATGGCGTTGCTTTCCCCTTCTTTTGCCGGCCTGACAAAATGCGCCCGCACACCGATGTAGCGGATATCCTCCGGCACCTCGCAGGCAGTCTCCAGCTCGCAGCCCCAGTCAAGGGCGTGCACCCGGCAGGGGCCCGCTTTCTCCGCGCGCGAATAGTTTTTACAACCCGAAAGCAGGGCCGAGGGCAGCGAACTGGGCGAATGGAACAGCTGATCCGCGCTGACCGGCGGCTCGGACTTGCCCTCGTGGATGACGCAGACCTCTTTGCAAAGGCGGTAAACCTCATCCCGGTTATGCGAAACAAAGAGGGCAGGCAGGCCGAACTGCGTCAGCGTGTCCGCCAGCTCCATCTCAATCTGCCACTTGAGGTAGCTGTCCAGCGCGGAGAAGGGCTCGTCCAGCAGCAGGATATCGGGCTCGCTCGCGAAAATGCGGGCCAGCGCCACCCGCTGCTGCTGCCCGCCCGAAAGTTGACGGGGATACTTGTCCTCCAGCCCCTCCAGATACAGCGCGCGCAATTTATCCCGCGCCGCCTCCCTTCGCTTTTCCCTACTGCCGCGCGCGGCGATCTCGATATTCTGCCTCGCCGTCATGTTGGGAAAGAGGGCATAGTTCTGAAAAAGGTAGCCTACCCTGCGCTGCTGCGGGGGCAGGTCGATGCCCTTTTCAGCATCGAACAGGAGCCGCCCGTCCAGGCTGATCAGCCCCTCATCGGGCCTTTCGATGCCGGCAATGCACCGGAGGGTCAGGCTTTTGCCGCAGCCGGAAGCCCCCAGCAGCGCCATGATGCCGCCCGCAAAATCAAAGCGGACATCCAGTTGAAAGCTGCCCAGCCGCTTTCTGATGTCGACATGCAGCTTCATTTGCGCAGCCCTCTCCCGCCCGCCCTGCTCTGACGGCCGGTCAGCGCGTTCAGCAGCAGCAGGGTCGCCAGCGAGATGCCCATGATGATGATCACCCACAGCCGCGCCTTCTCCCGGTTGTTGCCCGCGACGGCGGCGGCGATGGCCAGCGACATGGTTTGCGTTTTGCCGGGGATATTGCCCGCCAGCATGCTGGTTGCCCCGTACTCGCCGAGCGCTCTGGCAAAGGAAAGCACGGCCCCCGCGGCGATACCCGGCCAGCAGTTGGGCAGCAGAATGCGGAAAAAGATGGTGCGCTCGCGCAGGCCCAGCGTGCGCCCGGCATGCAGCAGATTTTCATCCAGCTGCTCAAAGGCCCCGCGCGCCGCGCGGTACATCAGGGGAAAACTGACGACAGCGGCGGCGATCATGGCCCCTCTGAGGGTGAACACCACAGCGAGCCCCGCCCGGTGCAGCAGCCCGCCCAGCAGGCCGTTTCTGCCAAAGAGCATCAAGAGGAAGTAGCCCACCACGGTCGGCGGCAGCACCATCGGCAGGGTCAACAGCCCATCCGCGAGGCTTTTCAGCCGCTTCATGCGGCTTACGCCCCAGGCGGCCCAGATGCCCAGCGCGAAGGTAATCAGCCCTGCCGGGATGGCCACCTGAAACGAGACAAAAAGCGGGCTGAGGTTCAAATCGTGCTCCTTTTTACAAAATCATCAGCAAGTGGGGGATTCACTGTACCGGTTCAAAGCCGGCCTTTACAAACAGCGCGCGGGCTTCCGGGCCGCTCAGGTAGTCAAGAAAGGCCTGCGCCGCCTCGGCGTTCTTCGTGCCTTCCACCACAGCCGCCGGGTAAACCACGGGCGCGTGACTGCCCTCCGGCGCTTCGGCCACAACGCGCACCTGATCTGTGGAGGCTGCGTCCGTCGCGTAGACCACGCCGCAGTCCGCGTCGGCCGATTCTACCCAGGCCAGCACGGCGCGCACATTCTGGCCAAGGTTGGCTTTCTCTTTCACAGCTTCCCACAGGCCGAGGTGCTCGTAAACGGCCTGCGTGTACTGGCCGACCGGCACGCTTTCCTCGCCGATGGCGACCATCTTCACCTGATCCGCCGCCACATCCTCAAAACCCTTGAGCGCAAGCCCGCTGTCTTTGGGCACGATCAGCACCACCTTGTTGACCAGAAGGTCCCTGCGGCTGTCGCTCTTGATCAGGCCCTTTTCTTCCAGCGCGTTCATCTGCTTTTGCGCCGCGGAAACAAACACGTCCGCCACCGCGCCGGCCTCGATCTGCGATTGCAGCGTGCCGGAAGAATCGAACACACAGGTAATCCTGACCCCGGGTACAGCTTCCTGATAGGCTTTGCCGATCTCCCCCATCACATCCGTCAGGCTGCTGGCGGCCAGCACATACAGCTCCGTCTCCTTCTCCTGCGCGGGCGCGGCCAGCGGGGCCAGCATCAGCAGCGCCGAGAGGGCGTACAGCAATAGTTTTCTCATGTTCTCTCCTTCCTGCCTTGCAAAGGCGGCAAAGCTTACCTGCCCAGCGCGCTGCCGAAGGCGCAGCGGGGAAAGATGCAGCTTTCACAGCCGAGGCAGAGACCGCCGTCGCCCAGCGCGGCGATATCCTCGGCCTTGACTTCGACCCCCGCAAAAAGAAGCGGCAGGAACACATCCAGGCTCGTCACCTTCGAGTGCAGCGAAGCGCCCGGCACCCCCACGATAGCCGTCCTGCCACGGTAGGCCAGCGTCAGCATATTGCCCGGCTGCATCGGCACGCCCTGCATCACAAGGC
>CAYZTQ010000031.1:18760-21291 GCA_964481445.1 uncultured Christensenella sp.
GGATCACATGGCCGCGCCTGAAGCGCACCCCCTTGAAGCCGTCTTCCAGAATGGCCGTCATATCGTGGCACAGCGTCTGCCCGACCGCCTGCTCCACCGCCAGTTTTCTCATGCATTGCTCCTGTCAAAATAAAATGCCGCCTGTTTCGAAGAAAAACAGATGGCTTCATCCCGAACCGCGGCCGACAAACAAGCCCGCCGCTCCACTGCTTCCTTCTCAAACACGGAAGGTCAGGGCGTTTTCGCCCCGGCCCGCTGCCCTGTCGGGCAAGGCTTCAGCCCCATGAGCTGCCTTTTAGGCGCTGAAGCTCGGAAACACCTTTATGAAATTGTGAATATATTATCTTATTGCGCCTCGTTTGTCAATAGACCAGCGAGGTTCGCTCATACATTTTACATATGGATATTTGCTGACCTCAGGCGGTTTTTTTGTTCTAACACGCAAAGAGACATGCCCCGAATCACGTGTATGCCTCAGGCTATTGACAAACCCTATGGATGGTGCAGGAGGGCCGCAGTCCTCCTGCTATCAATCGGCCTCGGCGACATGTGCGGCGAGGCCGCAAGCCTTACGTAGCAAGGGTTTCCTTGCCACCCGCCGCCCGGAGAGTGTAGCGAAAAGGCGAATGGCCGGTTCCTCTTCCGTTGACAAACTTGGTTTGTCAATAGTCTGAGGCATATGCGAATCACACGCATGCCTCTTTGCCTTATTCCTCCTCAGGGGTTGAGCAGAGCCGCCTCGACTTTGGGTTTAGGAAAGCCCATCTCAGTATTTGGCAGGCGCCGCAGAGCGCACTATTGACCTGTTTTTGAGATTTTTGTAACTGCAATCCTAACATGTTCCGGCACCCGGTCGCGCACACCGAGTGCATGGCAGCAGTTTTAGCGGTATTCCTTGCCCGTTAGCACCGCGTCAAAGATTCTGGCACAGTCAATCGTGTCAGACAGCGGCATCATATCGCTCTCTTTCTTTCCGCTGCGGATAAGCTTGCCAAAGTGCCTGATCTGGTAGATAAAGCCGTCGTCAAAATGATCCTCAAACTCCTCCAGCAGCCGCCCCTCCGCGTCATAAAGCATTACCCTGTCCGCGCGGTAAAAATCATCGGGGATTCGGATGGAACCCTTATCGCCATAAATAGCGGCGCGAGCCGGAGCGGGCACAATGACGCCGCTGGTCGCGGTGCCGATCGCCCCGCTGTCGTAGATCAGATTCACAACACTCAGTTCATCCACCCCGGAAGCGCCGGTATAAAGGGCGCCGCTGACGCGGTCGGGTCTTCCCAGGAGGCCCGTCACAAACTCAATGCTGTAGACGCCGACATCATAGGTGGCCCCGCCGCCCATCTGCTTTTGGTAGAGCCTGCTTGTCGGGTCGTAGGCCATATGAAAGCAGAAGGAAGCTTCCACCTGCCGCACCTTGCCGACCCTGCCGGCGTCCATCCACTCCCTGATGCGGCGGTAGGCAGGCAGAAAGCGCGTCCACATCGCTTCCATCAGCAGCACGCCGTTCGCTTTTGCGCAGGCCGCCATGGTTCTCGCGTCCTTTTCCGTCATGGCCATGGGCTTCTCGCACAGCACGGCCTTGCCCGCCTCCATGCACTTCATCGCCGCAGGCAGGTGCATGTCGTTGGTCAGGCCAATATAGACCGCCTGTATTTCATCAATTTTCAGCAGCTCATCCAGGCTATCGAAGGTCTCGCAGCCCGGAAAGCTCTCCGCAAGCTTCCGCGCCCTTTCAATATGACGGTTATAGATGGCCCGCACGGCCATCCCATTTTCCCCCGCCAATACCTTCGAAAACCTGGTCGATATGCCGCCCGCGCCGATAATGCCCCAGTTGATGATGTCCATCTTTCTTTCCATGTCTTAATCCATCCTTATTTAACCTTTCAACCGTATCATAACATAAAAAGAACCCTCATCGTATCTGATGAAAGTTCTCTTGTTGGTGCGCCATCAGGGACTCGAGCCCGGGACACCCTGATTAATGCTATTTATTGTCTAATTCATATCCATAATCCATTGTCTACCGGTAATGCTTTGAATGACATTTTCCGGAAGATTTTTAATGGTTTCACAGAGCCGTTCTACAACATCCTCCAAGGTTTTGAATATTTCGTTTCTGAACCCGCGTTTTCGTATCTCTTTCCATATCTGTTCGATCGGATTCATCTCCGGAGTGTAGGGTGGAATATGGATGATATGAGTGTTGGCCGGTATCACCAAGCCGATTGACCTGTGCCACATCGCACCGTCACATACCAGCAGTATTTCGTCCTCAGCGTAGGCCTTTGACAGTTCCTGCAGGAACACGTTCATACAGTCAGTATTGCAGTAGGGCATAACCAAAAAGAAGTTGCTGCCATCACGCGGGTCTACTGCGCCATAGGCATACCAACATTCCCGTATATGGTGACATGGGACGGCCGGCCTTATCCCTTTCGCACACCAGCAGGCTTTGGGCTTGTTGATCCGCCCAAAGCCTGCTTCATCCTGAAACAAAATACGCACTCTTTTGGCTGGGCTTTGGG
>CAYZTQ010000032.1:0-21144 GCA_964481445.1 uncultured Christensenella sp.
TAAGAACTCAGGCCTTCTGTCCCTTGCCTTTGCCGGGCAGAGTCTTCTTGAACAGAGGCGCCACAATCGGGTACATCAAAGCGGAGATGCAGACAATCATCAGGATGGCCGAAATGGGGCTGGAGAACATGGTGATGATGTTCGCGCGGCTCATAGTGTAGGCGCGGCCGAAGTTGCTCTCGCAGATGCGGCCGAGCACCAAGCCGAGGATCAGCGCGGCGCTGTTGAACTTCAGCACGCTGAACAGGATGCCCGCGATGCCGGCGATGGCCATGATCTTGACATCCATAATGCTCATGCTGGTGGCGTAGGAGCCGATGATGGCCAGCATCACGATGATCGGGCCGAGGAAGGAGTAGGGAATGGCCAGAATCTGCGCAAACACCTTGGCGATGCCGATGGCCACAATGACCATGACGATGTTGGAGATGATCATGGAGACGAAGGTAGCGCTCAGGTACTCAGGCTGGTTGACCAGCAGCAGGGGCCCGAGCTGTACGCCCTTGAGCACCAGCGCGCTCATCATGACCGCCGCGGCGTTGCCGCCGGGGATGCCGAGGCTGAGCAGCGGCACCATGGCGCCGCCGGTCGCGGCGTTGTTGGCCGTTTCGGAAGCCGCCACGCCGTCGATGATGCCGGTGCCGAACTTCTCAGGGTGCTTGGAAAGACGGGTCTCCGTCGAATAGCACAGGAAGCTGGCGATGGTCGCGCCCGCGCCGGGCAGAATGCCGACCACGGTGCCGATGATGGCGCTGCGGACGATGACCCACTTGATGGAGAGCCATTCCTTCAGCTTGGGGATGGTGGTGTTCACCTTGCCGCCGCCGATGCCGTCCTCCGCCTTGAGGCGGTCGGATTTGTTGGTCTGCTTGAGCACCTCGGTGACGGCGAAGACGCCGATCAGCACGGGGATCATCTCAATGCCGGAGAGCAGCTGGTTGGAGCCGTAGGTCATGCGCTGCACGCCGTAGGCGGGATCCTGGCCGATGGAGGCCAGCAGCAGGCCGAGCACGCCCGAAATCAGGGTACGCAGCACATTCTTGCTGTCAAGGCTGGTCAGGATGGACAGGCCCAGGAAGGTGACCGCGAACATCTCTGAAGGGCCGAACTTGAGGGCCGCCTGCGTCAGCTGCGGGCTGAGCAGGAACATGGCCAGCGCCGAAACCAGACCGCCGATGGCGGAGGTGACCAGCGCGACGCCCAGCGCCTTGCCCGCCTCGCCCCTCTGGGCCATCGGATAGCCGTCAAAGGTGGTAGGCGCGCTGGAAGGCACGCCCGGAATCTTGAACAATATGGCCGCGATGCTGCCGCCCGTGATGGAGGAACAGTAGATGGCGACCAGGAACACGATGGCCTGCACGGGGTTCATCGTATAGGTGAAGGGCAGGCCGAGGGCGACAGCCATGGTGGCGCTGACGCCCGGCAGAGCGCCGAATATAGTGCCCAGAATGACGGCGAACAAAACCATCAGAAGAATGGACGGCGCGAAAACGACACTAAAGCCTTCAATTAAGGTTGCAAACACTGGTCAGCGCCTCCTTACTGTAAAATAGACTCGATCGCCAGGGCGAAGTTCCGGAGGAAGGGAACGGTACCGCGCGGCAGATTGACGGCCAGCAACACGCCGAACACCACATACAGAAAAACGGTGACGACTGCCGACACAAGGACGAGGCGCAGATACTTCTTCTCCCCCAGCAGAAGGCCATAGCCAATCAGGAAAAGGAAGCAGGTCATCATGAAACCCAGCGGCTCCAGCAGGAAGGACGCGATCACCACGATGGCGATGCCGAGAAACAGCTTGCCCGTAAAGAAGGCGGGGATGCCGGCCGCGAAGGCCTTCAGGCTGAAGCTTTCCTTGCCCCTGTTCTTTTTGATGATGCCGATGATGTTGATGACAATCAGCACCATCAGGATCACAATCAGCACATTGGGCCAGACGCCCGGCTGCAGCGCGTAGGGGTTTTTCTGAACCTTCATCGGCACGGGAGCTTCCACCACATGGAACGCCATGGTATATCCCAGGCCAATTAAAAGCAGAATGTTCAAAATGAGTTCAAACAAGGCTTTCAACTCCTTTAATAATCGGAAAGGGGAATCACTTCCCCTTTCCGCTTATGTCGATTCAGGTTCTGTGCTTACTTGGCGGCGAGAACGCCTTCCGCAGTCAGGTACTCGGTAAACATGGCATACTCGGAGTCAATCAGCTGCTGGAATTTCTCACCGTAGGTGAAGCCTTCGCGCTCATCATAGGCGGCGCGGGTCAGGAACTCGGTCCAGGTGGGATCCTGCACAGCCTTTTCAAGGGCGGCGATCATGGCGTCGATGGCTTCCTGCGGGGTGCCCTTCTTGGCGTACAGAGCGCGCCAGGTGCCCACGAAGGAGTTGATGCCCAGCTCGCCGGTGGCTTCCATGTCGGGGTAGCGCTTCATGCGCTGCTCGGCGCAGGCAACCAGCGGAATCACGTCGCCGGATTCGATCAGGCCCTGGATTTCGTCGGTGCCGGTAATCATCATGTCGATGTGGCCGCCCATCAGAGCCGCGCTCATCTCAGCGCCGCTGTTATAGGGCATTTCCAGAACGTCGATACCCTGCATGGTCTGCTTCATGCTCACGCCGTCAGCGCCGGTCGCGGTCAGCATGCCGATGGTCACCTCAAAGGGGTGCTCCTTGGCATAGGCCATCATCTCGGAGAAGGTGGAAATGCCCTTCTGCTCCAGCGCCTTCTTGGAGCCGGCGATGATGTTGATGGAGTGCACGAGCTTGGCCACGGGCACAAACTCTTCCTTGTAGTTCATGGACATGTTGCCCTGCAGATCCTGCATGATCAGGCTCTGGGTGCCCAGCATGAAGGTGTAGCCGTCGGCGGGCTGCTTGTAGGTGTACTCGACGCCGTTGACGCCGCCGCCGCCTTCGACGTTCACGATATCCACCTGCTGGCCAAGGATACCCTTGAGCAGGTCGGCCATGGGACGGATGGTGCTGTCAGCGCCGCCGCCCACGCCCCAGGGGCAGACAATGTCAATCTTTCTCTCGAACTTCCACTCGGCCGACGCGATCGATACCATACCGATCAGCATCGCAGCGGCCATGAGCAGGGCTACCATTTTCTTCATAGTGCTTTTCCCCCTTAAAATATGTTGGATGGACCGACCTTTCGGCCCTTTTTCCGCTCGCTTGTGGGATGCTTTTTCCGTCCAAATAAATGCCCACTTGTTAATGCGTTGGCCACATGATATACTCTCCACGCCGATAAGGCAATCAGGATTATTATTATGAACATTATAAGTTTTTTCTTATGGGGTAGAAAATGAACGTACGCTATGCGGAATGCATCCAGGCTGTGCTGAGAAGCGGCAGCATCACGGCGGCCTCCAAAAGCCTGTATATCTCGCAATCCGCGCTCAGCCAGATGATTAAAAGAGCGGAGCGGGAGCTGGGGGCGGAGATCTTCAACCGGGCGACGGAGCCCATCAGCCTGACCTACGCAGGTGAAAGATATCTCGATGCCATGCGGCGGATCACGGCCATCAGCACCAACCTGCTCAACGAGGTCAGCGAAATCAACGGCGAGACCCGCGGCTGCCTGCGCCTTGGCATCTCCATCCAGCGCGGCATGCAGCTGCTGCCGCTGGTCATCCCCGAGTTTGCCAAGCGCTACCCCCGCGTGCGCATCGAGCTGACGGAGAAAGGCAGCTCGGTTCTGGAGCGGCTATTGCACGAGGGTGCATTTGATCTTGGCCTGATAACCACCGGCCACCATTACACCAACCTTATATACGATCTGCTCGAATCCGAGGAGGTGGTGCTGATGGCCGGCAAGGATTCCCGCCTTTACAAACGCCTGGGCCAGCGGGAAAAGATTTCCATCACCGAGGCGGCGCACGAGCCTTTTGTGTCGCTGCGGCCCGGCCACAGCGTGCGCCATGTGCAGGACAGGCTGTTTCACAACCATCTGATCGACCCGCCCATTCTGCTGGAAAGCGACAGTCTGGAGGCCTCCAAGCGGCTGGCCGCGACCGGCGCGGCGCTGATGCTCTGCCCCAGCGTCTACATCAATCAGGACAGGGAGGTGCGCGACAAGGTGGTCTGCTATCAGATCAAGGGCATGGAATATACGCGCAACTTCTACGCCAGCTACCGGCAGGACATGGTGCTGCCCCGCTTCATGACCGACCTGATTGACATCGTCAAGCAGAAGCTGGAGGAGAGCCAATATGTCTGACCCCGTGCGCATCCCCATATGGAACCAGGCCGCCATGAAAGAGGTGCGGGCGCTGCTTCAAAAAGAGGGGCTCGGCCTCGACCCGCACCTTGATTACACAGCGGGCATCTATGAGGGCGAGAAGCTGATCGCGACCGGTTCCTTCTACCGCAACACGCTGCGCTGCCTGGCTGTCGACGACGCAAGGCAGGGCGAGGGGCTGATGGCCGCCATCGTCACCCATCTGGTGAGCGAGCTGTTTGCCCGCGGGGTGCAGGATTTGTTTATCTACACCAAGCGCAAGGCGGCGGAAAGCTTCACCGGCCTTGGCTTTTATGAGATCGCGCGCCTTGACGAGGTGGTGTTTCTTGAAAACCGCCGCAAGGGCTTTGAAGGCTATATTTCCTCGCTGGAAAGGCCGCAGGCGGCCCCCGGCGCAGCCATCGGCGCCGTCGTAATGAATGCCAACCCCTTCACGCTGGGCCATCGCTATCTGGTGGAGCGGGCGGCGGCGCGCTGCGAGGCCCTGCACCTGTTCATGGTTTCGGAGGATGTGTCGGATTTTCCGCGGGCCGTGCGCGAAAGGCTGATCCGCGAAGGGGTGGCGGACCTTAAAAACGTCTATCCCCACCCGACCGGCCCCTACCTGGTCAGCAGCGCGACCTTTCCCAGCTATTTTATCCGGGAAGACGAGGCGCTGACGCTGGCCCACGCGAAGCTTGACGCGAAGGTGTTTTCAAGCATCGCTTCCGCCCTTCATATCACCGACCGCTTCGTCGGCGAAGAGCCCCTCTCCCCCGCCACGGCGCTGTACAACCGCGCGATGGCGGAGCTGCTACCTCAGGAAGGCATCCGCTTCCATGTGCTGAAGCGCAAAAGCGACGACGGCGTGCAGCCCATCAGCGCCTCGCGCGTGCGGGCCCTGCTGCGGGAGGGAAAGGTGGAGGCGGTCCGGCCGCTGGTGCCGGACACCACCTACGCCTTTCTGACAGGCGACGAAGGGCGCGGGCTGATCAGCCGCCTGCAGGCGCAGGCCGAGGTACAGCAGCATCCATAAGCTCGATGTAATAAAAGAAAACGGAGAAGCCACTTGGCTTCTCCATTTCAGACTATTGGCAAACCCCGTGGGTGGTGCAGGAGGGCCGCAGCCCTCCTGCTAGGGGTCGGCCTCGGCGGTCTCAATTCGCAATGGTCAAGCGCTTCGCGGTGCAGGCACCGCTCTCGCTTTCCCTTGCTTATTGGGCTGACGGTTCGCTTTACCCCGCACAGCGGGCGCTCACCTCTGCCCTTGTGCGGCGAGGCCGCAAGCCTTGCGTAGCAAGGGTTTCCTTGTCTCAATTCGCAATAGTCGCCTTCTTCGCGCCTATGCGCTCGAAGGTTCCTTTGCTCATTGGGGCTTCACTTCACTTACTCCGCCACAGGCGGCGTTCAGTTCCGCCCCATCCGCCGCCCGGAGAGCGTAGCGAAAAGGCGGATGGCCGGTTCCCCCTCCCGTTGACAAACACAGTTTGTCAACGGATTGGAAAGAATATCTGAATTACATTCAGCCGAACAGCGACAGCAGCACGCCGGCCGCGATGGCGGAGCCGATGACGCCGGCCACGTTGGGGCCCATGGCGTGCATCAAAAGGTAATTGCCCGGGCGGGCCTTCTGGCCCTCAATCTGCGACACGCGGGCAGCCATCGGCACGGCGGAAACGCCGGCGGAGCCGATCAGCGGGTTGATCTTGCCGCCCGAGAGGACGTACATCAGCTTGCCGATCAACAGGCCGCCGACGGTGCTGAACATGAAGGCAGTCAGGCCCAGCGCGATGATGCTGATGGTCTGCACGCTGAGGAAGGTTTCGGCCTTGGCGGTCGCGCCGACCGTTACGCCCAAAAAGATGGTGACGATGTTGATCAGCTCGTTCTGCACGGTGGAGGAGAGTCGCTCGACCACGCCGGACTCCTTAAACAGATTGCCCAGCATCAGCATGCCGATCAGCGGCGCGACGGAGGGCAGCAGCAGCACGCAGAAAACGGTGACGATGATGGGGAAACAGATCTTCTCGAGCCTGGTCACCACGCGGGTCTGGCTCATCACTACCTCGCGCTCCTTCTTCGTGGTCAAAAGGCGCATCAGGGGCGGCTGAATCATGGGGATCAGCGCCATGTAGCTGTAAGCTGCCACGGCAATGGCGGGCAGCAGGTGCGGAGCCATCTTGGTGGTCAGGTAAATGGCGGTAGGGCCGTCAGCCCCGCCGATGATGCCGATGGAGCCGGCCTCCTGCGGGGTGAAGCCCAGCGCCAGCGCGATCAGGAAGGCGACCGAGATGCCCAGCTGCGCGCCCGCGCCCATGAACAGGGCCGAGGGACGAGCGATCAGCGGGCCGAAATCCGTCATCGCGCCGATGCCGAGGAAAATCAGCGAGGGATAGATGCCCAGCTTAACGCCTTGGTATAGATAATACAAAAGGCCGCCGACGCCGCCGTCCCTGGGCCCATCCATCAGGCCCGCCAGCGGCAGGTTGGCCAGCAGCATGCCGAAGGAAATCGGCAGCAGCAGCAGCGGCTCAAACTTCTTGCCGATGGCCAGATAAATCAGCACCCCGGCGATCAGAATCATCACCGCGTGCTGCCAGGTGAGGGCGGCAAAGCCCGAATCGGCCCAGATTTTTTGCAGCGCGTGTACAAACATGCAGATATACTCCCCCTTCTTCTCCAGTTATCAGCATTAAGCTTTCTTCGACAGGCGGGAGACCACCAGCGTGGTCAGCTTAATCAAAAGAAAAACCGAAGTCAGCAGCGCAAACACCATGCCCACGCAGAAGAGGGCAACCATCACACCTTCAGATAAGGGCATATTTCTCCTCCGTTCCAATCCTTTTTGACCTTCGCCATTATATCGGTCTCATCTGTATCCGTCAATTCATAACCTCTTGCTTCTAAAAAGCATAATACCAATGAAATTTGTTAATGCATCCAAAGCGGCGAGGAATTTTGGCCTGAGGCAAGAAGCGAAAGCGAAGGCGTAGCAGCGCTACGTCAAGCTTTCCGCGACACAGCATCAGGCTAAAATAACCGCCGCGATGATGCGTTAACAAGTTGAATTGGTATCAGACCGCCATTGAACACTGGCGGCCAGATGAGCGCGGGGCTTTTGTGTAGCCCGCGCCTGATAAAAACAGTGAAAAAACTTAGAGAATAAGGCTGTTCAGCCCCGGCTCCATGCGGGCGGTCAGCGCCTTCTCCCCCTCATGCACGATGACCGAAAAGCCCCGGTGCTCCCCTTCGGCGCTCAGGCGCAGTCGGCCATCCTCCTGTTTGGCAGAAAGTGTCAGGCAGCTCTTCCCCCTGCTGTCCACCAGGCGGCAGGACGCGCCCTCTTCCCCGATCCGGTACAGATGGATCTCCGGCTGATCCAGATAGTCGTAGTCCACCTGGTTGTCGCTTGCGCCCAGCACAAGGATGCTGTTCTCACGGACGAAGAGGGGCAGGCTGTCAAGGGGATACGTCTCTTTGACCCAGCGGCCACCCACATAGACCTGCCCGGTCAAAAGGTGCGTCCACTGCCCCTGCGGCAGATAATATTCCACCAGCCCATCCGCGCGGAACACGGGAGCGACCAGCAGGCTGTCGCCCAGCATGTACTGAAGGTCAAGATCCTCGCAGCTTCTATCCTCCGGGAACTCCATCACCATCGGGCGCATCAGGGGAATGCCGGTCTCGTGCGCCGCGACTGCCCCGGCGTACAGATAGGGCATCAGGCGGCACTTGAGCTTGGTAAAGCGGCCAAGCATCGCGGGCGCGGATTTTCCAAACAGCCAGGGCACCCGGTAGCTGCCGGAGCCGTGCAGGCGGGAATGGCTGCTGAGCAGGCCGAACTGCGCCCAGCGGATGTAGACATCCTCTTTCGCCGTATCCTCAAAGCCGCTGATGTCGTGGCTCCAGAAGGCAAAGCCGCTCATTAAAAGCGACAGGCCCGCGCGCAGGGATTCTGCCATCGAGGGATAGTTGCTGGAGCTGTCGCCGCCCCAGTGCACGGGGTATTTCTGCCCGCCCAGCGTGGCGCTTCTGGCGAACAGGCAGGCCTCGCCCTTGCCGCGCTCACGCTCCAGCAGCTCAAACACACAGCGGTTATAGAGCAGCGTGTAGTAGTTGTGCATCAGCACGGGGTCGCTGCCGTCGTGATAGACGCAGTCGGCGGGTATCCGCTCGCCAAAATCGGTTTTGAAGCAGTCGACGCCCATATCGAGCAGCGCTTTCAGCTTGCTCTGGTACCAAAGGCAGGCCGCGGGGTTGGTAAAGTCAACCAGCGCCATGCCGGCCTGCCACATATCCCACTGCCAGACGCTGCCGTCCTGCCGCTTCAAAAAATAGCCCTGCTCCATGCCCTCCTTAAACAGCGGGCTCTTCTGGGCGATGTAGGGGTTGATCCACACGCAGGTTTTGAGGCCGCGCTGATGCAGCTGGCACAGCAGCTTCTCAGGCTCCGGAAAATTGTCCGGGTCCCAGGTGAAATTGCACCACTCATAGCCCTTCATCCAGAAGCAGTCGAAGTGGAACACATGCAGCGGGATATCATACTGCTTCATGCCGTCCACAAAGGAAAGGATGGTTTCCTCGTTGTAATCCGTGGTGAAGGAGGTAGTCAGCCACAGCCCGAAGCTCCAGGCCGGAGGCAGCGCGGCGCGGCCTGCCAGCGCGGTATAGCGCTCCAGCACCTGCTTCATGCTTCCGCCGCCGATGATCATGAACTCAAGGCTTTCACCGGGCAGCGAGAACTGGGCCGACTGCACCGCCTCGCTGCACAGCTCGTAGCTGACCCGGCCTGAAGAATTGACCAGCACGCCGTAGCCGCGGTTGGTCAGGTAGAAGGGGATGTTTTTATAGGCCAGCTCCGAGGCCGTTCCGCCGTCCTCGTTCCACAGATCGACGCTCTGGCCGTTTTTGACAAAGGGCGTAAAGCGCTCGCCGAGGCCGTAGATCTTTTCGCCCACGCCAACGTCCAGTTTGACGCGCATCTGCGGCCCCTGCGGCGTTTTCGCATAGCCGAGGTGCCGGTCGCGCAGGCCCGTCAGCCGGACGCCGTTTTCATAAAAATCAAGGCTGAACTTCTCCTTGCCGATCACGGCGGACAGGCTGCCCGAAGTCAAAGTGATGCTGTCCTGCTTCTCCTCGACCCGCAGCTGCTTTCCGTCCCTTTCAAGTTCAAACTCGGGCTCTTTGATATTCGCGCCCTGAAAGTGCTCGATTTTGACAGCGATGATCCCTTCCCTCGGCGCGGTGAAGCGAAGCGTCAGGATGGGCGCGTTCAGCGTCTGCCCGCGGTGCCGGACCGGCACATGCGAGCAGTGGACCACGAAGGCTTCCCCCTCCCGCCTGCAGTCCTGCACCTGCGCGCAGTTATACAGCTCAACGCCGGGCTTGACGACCCAGAAACCGTCTGTGAATTTCATAGCCTCTCCTTCACGCGTCCGCCGCTTTTTTGTATTGTTTCCGCCGTCACTATAGCACATCGGATGGCCCGCAAAAAGGGCAGAGACTCTTGTGGAGCCCTGCCTTCTTGGCTTTGTCTGCGATTACTTTTTCTGCCCGTAATAGGCGTTTTTGCCGTGCTTACGCTCGTAGTGCTTTTTGAGCAGCGAGTCGGGCGCGGGCTGCACCTTCGGGTTCAACTGCTCCGTCCACAGGGCCATTTTAGCCACTTCCTCCAGCACAACGGCGTTGTGCACGGCCTCCGCCGCGTCCCTGCCCCAGGTAAAGACGCCGTGGTTCTTGCACAGAATGGCGGGCATCTCAAGGGGATCAAGGCCGAGGGCGTCCAGCGTTTCCACAATGACCCGGCCGGTGTTCAGCTCGTAGGCCTCCTCCACCTCCCGCGCCGTCAGCTCCCTTGTGCAGGGGATGGGGCCGCGGAAGTAGTCCGCCTGCGTGGTGCCGTAAAAGGGGATGGCGCGCCCGGCCTGCGCCCAGGCCGTGGCGTGAGCGGAGTGGGTGTGCACCACGCCGCCCAGCTTCGGGTAGCGCCTGTACAGCTCCAGATGCGTCAGCAGGTCGGAAGAGGGGCGCAAAGAGCCCTCCACCGCCTTGCCCTCCGGGTCGACGATTACCATATCCTCCGCGCGCATCACGTCATAGTCTAGCCCGCTGGGCTTGATGATGACAAGGCCGGTCTCGGCATCCCGCGCGCTGACATTGCCCCAGGTATAGGTAACAAGGCCGCGCTTGGGCAGCTCCAGATTGGCAAGCAGCACCTGCTGCCTTAACTGTTCCAGCATCTTATTCCTTCCCTTCCGGCTGCGCGAACAGGCGCACAGCCTCCCGCTCCAGCTGGAGGCCCTTCCTGAAGCGCTCGATGTAACGCTCAAAGCCGGACAGGTCCGCAGCCTCGGGCTTCAGGGTGCTGACAGGGGCGCCGCTGAACACGCGCCGATTCAGGTATTCATCCAGCGTCTCTCCGCCTGCCTCACGCTGCTTCAGATAGGCCGCCAGCAGGGCGATGCCGTAGGCGCCGCCTTCGTCCGCCGTTTCCATCACAGAAACAGGGGTCTTGAGCGCCGCGGCCGTAAACTGCTGGCCGGCATGCCCCGTCTTGTACAGGCCGCCGTGCCCGAGCAGCTTATCGAGCTTCACATTTTCATCCTTAAGGATATCCATGCCGAGGCGCAGCGTCGCGAGGGAAGAAAACAGGATGGAGCGCGCGAGATTTGCAAAGCTCAGGTCTTTTGTATCCGCCCATGTAAGCAGCGGGCGACCCGCTTCAAAGCCCGTGGTATGCTCGCCCGAGTAATAGCCGACCGACAGCATATCCCCGCAGGCGGCGTCGGCGTGCAGCGCCTGCTCAAAGAAGGCTTCGTAGATGGCATTCTTATCCTCTTTCAGCCCGGCCGCGCGCATGAACTGGGCAAACAGCTCCACCCAGGCATTCAGGTCGGTGGTGCAGTTGTTGCAGTGCACCATGGCGACGGGCAGGCCGTCGGGCGTGGCCACCATGTCGATTTCCGGGTAGGGGCGTGACAGGGGCTTTTCCAGCACAGCCATCAGAAAGATGGAGGTACCGGCGGATACGTTGCCGCCCCTGGCGGCGATGCTGTTGGTGGCGACCATGCCGGTGCCGGCGTCGCCCTCCGGCGGGCACAGCGGGATGCCGTGTTCAAGGTCTCCCTCCGGGTCCAGCAGCGCGGCGCCTTCTTTGGTGAGGCTGCCCGCCCTTTCGCCCGCCTTCAGCACGCGGGGCAGAAGCTCCGCGATGTCCTTTTTCAGCGCCCGGCAGGCAGGCAGGGCCATGAACTTTTTGAGTTTCTCCCCGTCATAGCCCGCACCCTGCGCATCCAGCGGGAAGATGCCCGAGGCTTCGCCCGCGCCCACCACTTTTTCGCCCGTCAATCTCGCATGCACATAGCCCGCCAGCGTGGTCAGCTGGTCGATCTGCCCTACGTGCTGCTCGCCGTTCAGCAGGGCCTGATACAGGTGGGCGATGCTCCAGCGCTGGGGGATGTTGAAGGAGAACAACTCCGAAAGCGCCGCCGCGGCTTCGCCTGTGCTGGTGTTGCGCCAGGTGCGGAAGGCCGCCAGCTGTTTGAAGTTCTTGTCAAAGGGCAGGTAGCCGTGCATCATGGCGGAAACGCCGAGACCGGAGAGCTTTTTCAGCGTGAGGCCGTATTTCTGCCGCACGGCGCGCTTCACGCCCGCGTAGGCCTCCTGCATGCCGCGGGTGACCTCCTCCAGCGCGTAGGTCCAATACCCGTCCTCAAAGCGGTTTTCCCAGCTGTAGCCGCCGGTCGCCAGCGTGCGGTAATCGGGGCCGATCAGCACCGCCTTGATGCGGGTAGAGCCGAACTCGATGCCGAGGACGCCTTCCCCCGCCTCCAGCTGGCGGGCAGTTTTTTTGAGATCTTCTTTTTCCATGGCGCTCACCGATACATCAGGCTGCCCAGCGCCAGATCGCGCTTGAGCTCGCGGATGGTGGTATTCTTATCCAGCACCACGGCCTCCACGCCCATGTAGGCCGCCCAGTCCGCCATCTGCTCGGAGGAGAGATCAAAGCTGAAGGAGGAGTGGTGCGCGCCGCCCGTCAGCACCCAGGCCTCGATGCCGGTGTAGAAGTCGGGCCGCGGCTTCCAGAAGGCCGTGGCGATCGGCAGCTTCGGCATGGGCTGCTCGTTCTTCTCGCAGTCCACCTCCTGGATAACCAGGCGGAAGCGGGTGCCCAGGTCGATCAGCGAGGTCGCGATGCCGGGGCCGGTCTTCGAGGTGAACACGAGCCGCGCCGGGTCTTCGCGCCTGCCCATCGACAGGGGCTGGCAGCGGATGGCGATCTGACCGTCGGCAAGGCTGGGGCAGATCTCCAGCATATGCGCCTGCAGGATGCCTTCCTTGCCGGGCACCAGGTTGTAGGTATAGTCTTCCAGCATCGAGGTGCCCTTGGCGTTCTTGATGCCGGCGCTCATCAGCTTCATCAGGCGCACCATGGCGGCTGTCTTCCAGTCGCCCTCCGCGCCAAAGCCGTAGCCCTTTTCCTCCAGCCGCTGGATGGCAAGGCCGGGCAGCTGCTGCAGCCCCTCCAGATCGTCAAAGTGCGTGACCACGGCGTGGTAGTTCTTTTCTTTAAGGAAGCGCTCGATGCCGATCTCGATCTGCGCCTGCACGGCCACATGGCGGCGGAACTCCGCGGGGTCGCGCCCGTCCAGCAGAATGGTGTAGCGCTCGTAATACTCATCCACCAGCGCGTTTACATCGCTGTGCGCGACGTCGCGCACAGCCTTCGCGATCTCGCTTGAGGGGTAGGCGTCCACCTCCCAGCCGAAGACCTGCTGGGCCTCCACCTTGTCGCCCTCGGTAACGGCCACGTTGCGCATGTTGTCGGCCATGCGCAGCACGCGCAGGCCGCGGCTTTCCACCACGCCGATGGCGGTGCGCATCCAGGAGGCGACGCGGCAAAGCACCTTCTCATCCTCCCAGTAGCCGGCGATCAGCTTGCGCTCCATGCCCAGGCGGGTGACCACATGGCCGAACTCCCTGTCGCCGTGAGCGGACTGGTTCTCGTTCATGAAATCCATATCGATGCTGTCGTAGGGGATCTCGCGGTTGAACTGGGTCAAGAGGTGCAGCAGGGGCTTTTTCAGCTCCTTCAGGCCCGCGATCCACGATTTGGCGGGCGAGAAGGTGTGCATCCAGGTGATAACGCCCGCGCAGTTTTCATCCGCGTTGGCGGCGCTGAGCGTGGCGCGGATCATCTGGCTGGTCAGCAGCGTGGGCTTTAATACCAGCGGGAAGGGCAGCAGGCCCGAGGCGTTGATTTTTTCCGTCATGATGCGGGCGTGCTCGGCCACATGGCTCAGGCACTCATCCCCGTACAGATCCTGCGAGCCGACGCAGAACCAGAATTGATAGTTTTTCGCCGTAAGCATGAATATTTCTCCTATTCTCACGCGCGGAGCGCGTTCTCAAAGATAGACCGGCGGATTCAAAAGCCGGGGTTATTTCACCACGCGGATTACGTTCCAGCTCAGCGCGGGCACCTTGATTTCCAGCACCCCGCCATCCAGCTTGCCGCCCTTGCAGACGACAGGCTTGACTTCGTCCGGGTTTTCCTCGGTGTTGACGGCCTTCACGTCGTCGTGGTGCAGCACCGTGTGCTCCACCGCGCGCAGGCCCTCAAACGAGCGCAGGTCGACGCGCAGCAGAATGTCATCGGCCATGCTGCGGTTGACGGCAAAGATATTAACGTTGCCTTCTTCATCCACAGTCGCGGTCGCGTCCAGCTCCGGCACGCCCTCGTAATCCGAGCAGTCGTACACGGGCGAATCCACAATGGCGCACAGCGCTTCGCCGCGGCCGTAGCGGCTGGCCTGCATCAGGGGCCAGTAGATGGTCTGCGCCCAGGCGCCGCCGCCGTTTCTGGTCATGATGGGGGCAATGACGTTGACCAGCTGCGCCATGCAGGCGATCTTGACGCGGTCCGCGTTGCGCAGGAAGGTGATCAGCATGCTGCCCACCAGCAGCGCGTCCTCAAAGTTGTAAACATCCTCCAGCAGCGGCAGCGCGCGGTTCCATTTATCCTGCTTCCAGACCTCCTGATCCTGCTCGCGGCTGTGGTACCACACGTTCCACTCGTCAAAGGAAAGGTGCAGCTTCTTTTTGGAATGCTTCTTGCCGCCCACCGCGTCGCAAATGGAGGCGACCGTCTTGATGAAGGCGTCCATATCCATCGAGCGGGCGAGGAAGCCGGGGGTGTCGCCCGTGGGGTTGCCATAGTAGCGGTGCAGCGAGACATAGTCTACATTCTCGTAGCACTCGTCGAGCATGGTCAGCTCCCAGTCGCCGAAGGTGGGCATCTGGGAGGAGGAGCTGCCGCAGGCCACCACCTCGATGGAGGGGTCGACCCACTTCATCACCTTGGCGGCCTCGTTGGCCGTGCGGCCGTACTCCGTCGCCGTCTTGTGGCTGATCTGCCAGGGGCCGTCCATCTCGTTGCCCAGGCACCAGAGCTTGATGCCGAAGGGCTTGTCGGCGCCGTTCTTCTTGCGCAGATCGCTCCAGTAGCTGCCGCCGGGGTGGTTGGCGTATTCCACCACCGCGCGGGCAGCGTCCACGCCCCGGGTGCCGAGGTTGATGGCGTACATGCACTGGGTGTTCGCTTCTTTGCACCAGTCGACAAACTCGTGCAGGCCCACCTCGTTGGTCTCGGTCGTGAACCAGGCCAGGTCAAGCCGCTGCCTGCGCTGGTCGCGCGGGCCGATGGAATCCTCCCAGTCAAAGCCGGAGACAAAGTTGCCGCCCGGATAGCGCGTGACGGGCACATTCAGCTTTCGCACCAGCTTAATCACATCGCGGCGAAAGCCGTTTTGATCCGCCGCGGGGTGGCCGGGCTCGTAGATGCCGCCGTACACGGCACGGCCCAGATGCTCGATAAACGAGCCGTAGATGCGCGGGTCTATCCTGTCGATCACATACGAGCGGTCCAGGGTCATGTTGGCTTTTTTCATATTTCTTCTCCTATCTGTCCTTCATTATCCTTGTATGCCCCAAAGAGCTTCTCCATCCTCGGAAAGCATGGTCAGTGTTCGTACCCATTGTTTGCGTTCGGCATCCCAGCCGATAGAGAAACATCCCGTATAACTCTTGCCATTCAGTGTAATGCTTTTTTCTGTCCAGTTTCCTTCAGCCGCGCCCGTGATTGTTCCATTTATTTCGAACATGACCTCCCGGGAGCGATGCTGATACCTGTTGATATCCTTCTCATGTTCAAGAAGCCGCCATCTTCCGTCCAGACCGCTCTCCGGTTCTTCTCCGGGGCCAGCGTACCGCAGAGGGGACACGAGAGGCCACCCTTCTTCACTCATCCAAAACTCGTGAACACGATCCCGGAACTCATCTCCGAGGGCAGAAAAGCGGGTATGAAAAATTAGAAAGTACCGGCCTGAGGTTTCGTCATAAAAGGCGCTGTTGTGACCGGGCGATTTGTAGGCTTGCTCGGGCAGCGCTTCGACCCCCTCAAGCGGCATGAATCTGAATCCCCCAAGCAGCTTGACACCATACGGTTCGATTGCCGCATAATCAAAGAAGCTTCCGTCGGAGCCGCCGCAAGTCATCATATCCTGCCCCTGCGCGTCCAGATAAGGGCCATCCGGCATTTTGCTTCTTGCTACACGAATATTGTAGCCGCCAGATGCATCCAGGCCTCCGAAAGACAGGAAGAGATAATAATATTCCGTCTCAGGCGAATACAGAACGTAGGGGCCCTCAATACGCGAATGGTTCCTGCCGAGCAGCTTCTTTCCATAGCCCTGCCCTGGTACGGGCAAGCCGGTTTTTTCATCCATCCGCAAGATGAAAATGCCGCCGGAGTAAGAACCATAGACCATCCAGAGGTTTCCCTGCGCATCATAGAACACCTCTGCGTCTATGACATTGGGCTCGATGGTCGCATCGTATGGAGTTCCGTTCTCCCCCAATCCCCGCATGCCCGATTTGAGAAATATTCCTTTGTTCTCAAACGGCCCTTCAGGGTTATCCGACACTGCCAGTCCCATCGCGCTCAACGGACTGCTCCCCTCACAGGCGCAGTAGTAAAGGCAGTAAGGCCCCTTCCTCAGCTTTGCAATGCCGGATGCCCAGAAGGTATCTGTCTTTGCCCAGGTGAGCGCCTCTTGCATTTGGGTCTGCACGTTTTGCACAAGCGTGCAGCCGTCCTTTGCGTTGGTGGAAATCATCTGCCATGTCATCAAATCCAGCGATTTGGCGGCAGCCATGTGGCTGCCATAAATGTAGTACCAATCGCCCACCCTCAGCACGGAAGGGTCATGCACATAGGCATCCTGAAAAAGAGGCTTCTCTGAAACAGCTCCGATAGGAATGAGCAGCAATGCACAACCAAGGCAACACAGCAAGCGCTTAAGTAGTTTTCTCATCCCTTCACACTCCCTGCCGTCATGCCCTCGATGATGTATTTCTGGGCAAAGATGAACAGGAGCAGGATAGGCAGCACCGCGAAACAGCTGCCTGTTATCATCAGGTCGTAGTTATTGCCGTAGGGCGTAAACAGCGTGTTCAGGCCAATAGGCAGGGTGTAGCGTGTCATCGTCTTGAGCACCAGCATGGGCCAGAGCAGATTGTTCCACGCACCCATCCCCACCATGACAGCCATGGAAGACATCGCAGGAGCCATGATGGGCAGGATAATCCTGAAAAAGATGGAATATTCGTTGCAGCCATCCACCCGTCCGGCATCCAGCAGATCCTTGGGCAGGCCTTTCAGGTACTGCCTGAAAAAGAAGATAGCGGAAGCGTTGGCAAGGAAGGGCAGCATAATGCCCGAGAACTTATCCAGCAGGCCCATCTGGTTCGCCTGCACATACATCGGCAGCATGAGAATCTCAAAGGGTATCATTAATACAATCAGCACGCAGACAAACAGGACGTTCTTTAGCTTGAACTCATACATTTCAAACCCGTAAGCAACAAAAGAACTGACCATCAGGGTAAGCACGGTTTGCGTGATTGTGACGAACATGCTGTTGCCAAACCAGGTGAAATAGGAATGCGGCAGATACTCCTCATCCAGCGTAATGCCCGTAAATAGATATCTCCAGGGCTTGATGCTCCATTTGTCAATTTCAAGGCGAAGGTTAAGGCCGTTGCGCCACAATTCGGCGCCGCCCTTTAGCGTGCCCAGCACCATGGCGAGCAGGGGAATCAGGATCAACACGGCCAGCCCGGTAAAGAAAAGCAGGAGAAACGTTCTTGCAAGGGGATTGTAGCTGAGTTTGCTCTTTCTCCTGATTGCTTCCGAAGTTGTCATTGCTTTTCCCTCCTCTTCCCGATGGCGCCTGTAAATTTCAGCTGGATCAGGTTAATGGCCATGGCTGTAACCAGAAGCACCAGGCCGACAGCCGAAGCATAGCCCATCCTCAGCTTTTCAAATCCATAGCGGTACAGATAGCCGACGATAGTTAATCCATAGTTATGCGGGGAAGTGTTATTGCCAAACACCATGTAGCTTTCCGTAAACATCGCAAGACCGGCGTAGATCGAAATGGTCAATACGTAGATGGTCGTCGGCCGAAGCAGCGGCCATACGATTCTGGTAAACTTTTGCAGCGCGCTCGCGCCGTCAATTTCAGCTGCCTCATGTACCTCCTTGGGAATGGAACGCAGCCCCGCCAGATAATACAGCATGTTCATGCCCGTCCAGCGCCAGCAGGCCAGCAGGATCAGCGCAACCAGACTGGGGTATTCCATTTTCATCCAGTAGATCGGCTGCTGCCCTATCATTGCGAGCAGAGAGTTCATCATCGCGCCAGGCAATTCCGAAAACATCATGCGGAATATGATGCCGGCCACCACGACGGAGCTAAGCACCGGTACAAAGTAGATAGATTTAAAGAAGTCGCCGTATTTCATGGATTTGCTGGAAATCATATAGGCAAACAGAAGCGGGAAGGGAATCAGCAGCGCGCAGGTAATCAGCATGTAGCGCACAGAATTGAATACAGCCTGGCCGAAAACCTTGTCGCCCAGCAGCCGCTGATAGTTCTTCAGCCCCCACCATTCCTCCTGTCCGGGAAGAATGTTATAAAAGCTCATTCTTACAGTGGAAACAAGCGGGCTGATAAAGAAAACCAGGAAAGTCAGCAAAAACGGCAGAACAAACACATATGGCGCAATTCTCTGTGAGTAGAGCAGTTTCTTAATTTTTTGCATGGTATGTCACTCCCGTCGCTGTTGAAATGGGCCCGCCGGTGGGGCAGAAGCCCCACCGGCGGGCGGCTGTTTGTGCTGCCGCTTAGAAGATATCGGCCGCAATGGCTTCCTGAGCTGTAGCCAGTTCAGTCTTGGCGTCCATCAAATCGATGTAAAGATTATTCCACAGGGTGGACGAGAAATAGGTATTGATTGTCGGGCTGATAGAGCTGGATGACACATACTTGATTTCGTCCTTGATTTCATTCAGCGTATCAAACACGAAGGTCAGGAAATATTTATTGAACTTGTTTTCGGGATTCTTGGTCATCGCTTCATCCGTCCATACGGCGGTATTGACCGGGTCAAAGCCCATCACATCCCAGATCATTGTTTCGCCTTCCGCGGAAAGCTTTGCCCAGGTCAGGAACTCGCCCGCCAGATCCTTGTCCGCTGCGGTCAGCGTAACGACCGTACCGGTACCGCCCAGACCGATGGAGCGGGGCTGACCAGCCTCAAACACAGGGGCCGGAGCGATGGCGAATTTCCCCGCCATGGTAGGAATCTCATCGACAAAGCGGCTCATATACCACTCGGGCATAATGACGGATGCAACAACGCCGGTGCCAATCCAGGCTTTGCCTTCTTCGGTGTCAGGCTGGCCACCGGGGCAAACCATCGCAATGCCGTCCTTCAGCCACTGCTGCTGCGTTTCCACAGCCTTCAGTAGTTCGGGCGTATCAATCGTGGGCTGGGGATCGTCCGGGTTGCTCATGTCCTGGAAATCGCCGCCCTGCTCGGTAACCATCAGGCTTGTAATCCACTGAGTGGTGGTTTCAGCATAGCCCATGTAGGCTTCGGCATTGGCTTCCTTCAGCTTCTTACCGGCGGCAGACCAATCGTCCCAGGTCACAATGGTCTTGTAGTCAACCCCCGCGGCTTCCAGAAGCTCTACATTGTAAAAAGCAACCGTAGCGCCGACATGGGTAGGCACGCCATAATGTGCGTCACCTTTGGAATAAATCGACAGACGGCTGGGGACAACCGTGTCGATATAGGGCGCAAGATAATCGTTCAGCTTGACCAGCTGAGGATCGCCCAACAGCACGTTGGGGAACTGCCCCAGCTCCACATCACACATATCAGGGGCGCCCACGCCGCTTTGCAACGCAATTTTCAGCTTGTTGTGCATGTCGTCATAGCCGAGAACGGTGCTCTCCAGCGCAATCTGACGATCCGGGTGCTCCTTGTTCCACAGTTCAGCCATTGTGTTGTAGAAGGTGGCGTGCTGATCGATAAAGGTCCACAGCGTCATCTTGGTCGCGCCTTCCGCCTGAGTCATTCCGATAATGCCAAACAGCATTATCAGCACAAGAGCCAGTCCCAATAGTTTTTTCATCTACTTTTCCTCCTATCTTATTCCCTTGCGGGTTTTGGATTCCAGCAGAAATCGTTTGCAGTTCTTCTACGCAACAGCAGGGATAAAAGAATACTGCAACTTCTGCGACTTCTTCCTTCACTTCCCGCTTATATGTGTATATTAACATATTTTAAGACCGATAATAGCATTAGAAGCGTCAATTTTAGAAATTTTCACTCACTTTATTGCTATTTTTTGTCTGCTTTCTCGAGGGTAACCGACATGAAGATGCTTAACAAGTTGAATTAGTATTACTATCCTGTCGAAAAATACGGGGATATGACAGCCGCATGTTGCTGCACACGCGGTATGATAAAAATCATTAATCTTATCCCCGGCTTCTCGAATCTCTGTATGGCAAGGTGTCGATGCCGGAGTGGATGAGTGGCTATCAATTGTTCAGAACATACAGTAGGCGTTTCGTTTGTTGCGCTCAGCCCTCCGTATCCAACGCTTCCAGCGCGCGGCAGGTCTCTTCATCAATGTTCAGAATCGTTCCGTGCTTAAAGCCGTAGGGAAAGGAGAAATCGCGGTCGCTGCGGATAAAGGCGCCCGACCCGAGGCTGTCTGAAACAAAGGGCACATAGCCCTGGCCCTTGCCTGGCACGCCATAATAATCAAGAAACAGCGCCCAGCGGCCGTCCGGCAGCTTTACAGCCGTCGGCGCCTCATACTTGCCCTGCTGCAGCTTGGCCATTTCCCCGTCAAAGCGGCCGATCCGCTCAAAGGGGCCCGTCGGCGCCTTCGATTTCAGCAGGATGACAGCCTCCGGGTTCGCGTCGCTTTTAACAAAGAGATAAAACCAGCCGTCTTCCTCATACATGGCGGAATCGATTACCGAGGCGTCCTCCTTCTCGTACAGCACGCAAGGCTTTGAGAAATGGACAAAATCCTCTGTTTGAGCATAGTAGATGGCCTTTTTCGCGGGGTTGTGCGGCAGAGGCGAGGACCAGTGCAGCAGATACTCTTTCTGCCCCAAGGGGCGTATGACATCGGGCGCCCAGAGGCAGCCGAAGCCGTTGCCGCTGAAATCGAGCAATTGCTGGGGCTCAAAGTGCACCAAATCTCCGCTTTCCCACAGCGAGAGGCACTGGCTGCCCCGCATGCCGATTTCGTTCCAGTTGCTGTGGTATTTGTGTTTGAAGGAATAGGCCAGGCTGAGGTCGGTGGCGATGATATAGTAGCGCCCGTTCTCATGGCGGATGATCGTCGCGTCGCGCACGCCCTTCTCGCCTAAAAAGCTCCACAGAACCGGCCTTCCCCCATTGACGCTCTGCCAGTGAAAGCCATCCCGGCTCAGGCCGAAATAAATCTGCTCGCCGTCCGGCGTCGGTTTTTCCTTGAAATGCACAAA
>CAYZTQ010000033.1:0-19576 GCA_964481445.1 uncultured Christensenella sp.
CTGGTCAGGCCGTTGCCCTTGTAATCCGAAATCTGGAAGGGGTTAAGAAAATCGGTGTGATAATCCTTGTCAAAGCTGATGGGAAACTCGTCGTTCGGGTCGCCGTTCCCGTTGGCATCCTGTTCCTTAAAAGCCGTCAGCACGGCGGTCAGCTCGTCCAGCGTGGTGGGCACGGCAAGGCCCAGATTGTCCAGCCACTGCTTGTTGATAATGGGCTGGTTGCAGGTGACGGGCCGCGCGGGCAGGTTTTTGGCCAGGGTGTAGATGTGGCCGTCGGGATAGGTGGTCAGGGTTTTGAAGGCCTCGTAGCTCGCCATGGCCGCCTGATAGTTGGGCATGTTTTCCTTGATCAGGTCTTCCAGCGGCAGGAAATACTCCAGGTTGTTCATGATATCCGTATCGTTGAAGGTGCCGCTGCCGAATACGATATCGGGCAGCTCGCCGCCCGCCAGCAGAATGTTCTTCTGCTCTTCCCAGTCGGTGCTGGAGACAACCTGCCAGTTGATTTTGACGTTGGTGCGCGCCTCCAGATCAATCAGCCACTGATTTTTCTTGAAGCTGTCGCCCATGTCGCCCCAGCGCATGGTGAGCACGGTGAACTCTACAGGCTCCTGCGTCAGCGGCGCCTCACACAGCGCCCCGGCAGCGGATGCCAGCATCGCCGCCAGCAGCAGAAGGCTTACCAGATACTTCAGTCTTTTCATGATATGAACCACTCCTTCTATTATTTGCGCGGCCCCTGCCGCGTGTATTCCTGATATCAGCCCTTCACGGCGCCAATCATAACGCCCTGGTTGAAGTACTTTTGCACAAAGGGATAGAAGCACATGATGGGGATGGTGGAAACGATGATGGAGCTGTAGCGGATCAGCGCCGCCTTGCGAAGGGCGATCTGCACATGTTCGCCCGTGCCCATGGCAGACTGCATCTGATTGGTCACCAGTATGTTGCGCAGGATGATCTGCAGCGGCATCAGATTGTCATCGCGCAGATAGATGAGCGCGTTGAAGTAGGAGTTCCAGTGTCCGACCGCAATCCACAGCGCCAGCACCGAGACAATGGCCTTGGACAGCGGCAGCACGATGGTGAAGAAGAAGCGCAGGTTACCGCAGCCGTCTATCTGCGCAGCGTCCCACAAATCCCCCGGAATGTTGCTTTCAAAGAAGGTGCGCGCCACGATGACGTTGTAGCTGGATACCGCGAAGGGGATGACCATCACCCAGAAATTGTTGTAAAAGCCAAACTGTTTCACCGTCATGAAGATGGGGATCAGCCCGCCGGAAAAAAACATGGGAATGACAAACAGCACCATCAGCGGGCCGCGCAGCACCAAATCCTTTCTGGAAAGAGCGTAGGCGGCGGCAATGTTGACAAACAGACCGAAGGCAGTGCCCAGCAGGGTGTACACCAGCGTGTTGCGGTAGCCGATCCATAGCTTCTCATGCTCCAGCAGCGCCTGATAGCCCTCCGTGGTGAAACCGACCGGCCGCAGCCACACCTTGCCGGTGCTGACCGCCGACGGGTCACTGAGGGAGGAAATGATGATAAAGTACAGTGGATACAGTATCATCACCAGCAGCAACACGGCAAAGGCGTAATTAAAGGCGCTGAACAGACGGTCGGAGCCTCTGCTGCGGATGCGCGTTTCCTGTTTTTTCAAGGCGGTCATGCTCTTTCCCTCCAATCAGAACAGGCCCGAATCGTTCATGCGGTTGGTAATGAAGTTGACAAGCAGCAGCAGCGCCAGGTTGATGGCCGTGTTGAACAGGTTGATGGCAGTCGAATAGTTGTACTGTGCGCTGATGATGCCGATTTTATAGGTGTAGGTGGAGATGATTTCGCTGGTGGCGGCATTCAGGTTGTTCTGCATCAGGTAGACCTTTTCAAAGCCCACGTTCATCATGTTGCCCGCCCGAAGCACCAGCAGGATGCAGGCCGTCGGCAGAATCAGCGGCAGATCGATATGGCGGATGCGCTGCAGGCGGCTGGCGCCGTCCACCGTGGCGGCCTCATACAGCGCGGGATCTATCGAAGAAAGGGCCGCCAAATAGATGATGCTGTCCCAGCCCGCGTGCTGCCAGATATCCGACCAGACATAGATGTGCGGAAAGGCCGCGGCGCTGCCCATCAGGTTGGGGGCTTCCAGCCCGAGCAGGCGGTAGAGGTGACCGATCAGCCCCGATCCCGGGGAAAGAAAGATCATGATCAGCCCCACCATGACGACGGTCGATATAAAGTGCGGCAGATAGGTCACGGTCTGAAACAGGCGCTTGAAGCGCTGCGCGCGCATCTGGTTGACGGCCAGCGCCAGCAGGATGGGCAGCGGAAAGCCCGCCAGCAGGCTGTACAGGCTGAGCCGGAGGGTATTGAACACCGTGTTTTCGAACTGGAAGGAATTAAAGAACTTGGTAAAGTTTGCAAACCAGGGCTTCATCCAGGGGCTGCCGAAAATGCCCAGCGAATTGCGGTAATTTTTGAAGGCGATGATGATACCGTACATCGGCTTGTAGGCGAACAGCAGCAATAGAATAAGCGCCGGGGCCAGCAGCAGATACAGACCGGCGTTTTTTGAAATGTTGCGCCAGGTAAAACCCGCCCTTGGCTGGGCAGCGATGCCCGATGTAGGTTTAGGCATGTTTTCGCCTCCCACTTTCTGTTACCGTTAACATATGTAAAAAATAGCACACAGCGACCACATTGTCAATGAATTTTTGAATATTCTTCCGAAATGATTCGAAATCCGTTGAGAACAGCGGTGAATTTGTGTTATAATAGTTATCGATAACACATGCTGAGGAGCTATTTTGCGAGGAGGAGCATGATGATTACCCAGAAAGACATCGCTCGGGAAGCGGGGGTGAGCGTCATGACGGTCTCCCGCGTGGTCAACGGCCAGTTCAACAAGGTTTCTCAGGAGAACATCGAAAAAATCCAACGCATCATCAACAAATACGGCTATGTGCCCAACCTGTCCGCCCGCAGCCTTTCCTCCAACTCCTCCGGCATCATTGTGCTGATTATCCGCGGCGAGGGGAACCGCCTGATGGATCCCTACAACAGCGCCGTTGTCGGCTACATGTCTCAGTTTCTGCAGGAGGCAGGGTACAGCACCATGATCTACACGGTGCTCGATTACCGGGACGTGACGCGCAGGCTGCGCACCTGGAACGCGCAGGGGGCCATCTTCTTCGGCATGTTCGACAATGAAATCGAGCTGATACGCGAGGAGAACAAGATTCCCCTTGTATTCAACGACTCATACAGCACCCTGCGGCAGGTGACCAACATCGGCATCGACGACTACAAGGGCGGCCAGCTGGCCGCCCGCCATCTGCTGGCCATGGGGCACCGCGTAGTCGGCTTCTGCGGCACCTCTCTGAACGACAACGGCGTAGACCGCCAGCGTTTCCTGGGTTTTTCCTCCGTGCTGGCGGAGGCGGGCTGCCCCCTGTCGCAGGATCGCGTTTTCGATACCGACCTGGAGAGCCTGCCTCTGCCTTCCGCCTACGCGGACGGGCAGCGGCCGACGGCATTGTTTATTACCTCAGACCTGAAGGCCATACAGTTTTCCCTGCGCATGAGGGAACAGGGGCTGAGCATGCCGCGGGATTGCTCGCTGATCGGTTTTGACGACCTGCCGATTGCCGCCTTCACCACCCCCGCGCTGACCACGCTGCGGCAGGATCTGCTGATGAAGGCGCGCTATACAGTGGATACGCTGCTGCACCACATTGATGACCCCACCCGGCCCTCGGAGCGCATCATACTGGATGTCAGCCTGGTGGAGCGCGGCAGCGTGGCAGATTTGAGGAAATAATAAAAAGCGCTGTTCCTTGATAACGGCGCGCCCTTATCAAAGCCTTTTCGGTGGGGTGTTTTCATATCTTCCCGTTTGACCCTCCTCCCCTCCTTCTGCTAAACTGAACGCAGCTTCTACAAGGAGGGACAATCATTGCTGCAAGATATTGTAAGCTCATATAAGGGCAGTTTCGCGCCCGGCGCGTCCACCGAGCTGCGCGCGCAGCGCAACCTGACCCGCAGGCTGGCCCTTGTTTCGGGCAGCCTGACCACCAACCAGCGCACCAACGTGGGCGGCATCGGCGCGCGCGTGTACAGGGACGGCGTATACGGCTTTGCCTCGGCGGCCGATCTGAGCCGCGAGGCCGCGGGCAGCGTGCTGAAAAGCGCCACCGAAAACGCCAGCCTGCTGGCCCGCCACGCGGGGCGCGGCACGGGCGAGCTGCCCGCCATCGCGCAGGGCAGCGAGACCCATCTGCCCGAAAACCCCGACCTGCCGCAGAAGACCTATATCGACTACCTGCAGGGGCTGGACAGCTACATCAAGACCAAATACCCGGGCCTTGAGAGCCGCACGCTGGTCGCCTATCACGACAGCATGGAAAAGCTGCTGCTCACCTCCGACGGTTTCTTCAGCCACAGCCTGCAGCCGCGCAGCTATCTCTATATTTTTCTGACCGCCAAGGGCAAGGACGGCTCGCCGGTCGAGATCTTCGAGCCGCTGGGCGGCCTCGGCAGCTTTGACCGGCACTTTACCGACCCCGCGCTGATGCACGCTAAGGTGGATGAGCTCTACGAGCTGGTGATGCGCAAGGCGGAGGGCGTGCACCCGGACGCCGGCAGCAAGACAGTGATATTGGGCGGCGAGCTTTCCGGCATGCTGGCGCACGAGGCCGTGGGCCACACGGTGGAGGCCGATCTGGTGCTGGGCGGCTCGGTCGCGGGGCCGATGTTTGGCAAGCGCGTGGCGAGCGAGCTGGTGTCGATGACCGACTTTGCGCACACCGCCTTCGGCAAACTGGCCCCATTGCCCGTCTATGTGGACGATGAGGGCGTCAAGGCTGAGGACGCGCCGCTGATCAAGGACGGCATGCTGGTCGGCTACATGCATAACCGCCAGAGCGCGCAGCACTTCGGCCACAGGCCGCTGGGCAGCGCGAGGGCCTGGCTGTTCAGCGACGAGCCGCTGATCCGCATGCGCAACACTGCCGTGCACCCGGGCAAGGACAGCCTGGAAGACATGATCGCTTCGGTGGACGACGGCTACTACCTTTTGAAAACCGGCAACGGTCAGGCGGACAGCACGGGCGAGTTCATGTTCGGCATCACGATGGGCTATGAAATCAAGAAGGGCAGGCTCGCAAGGCCCATCCTCGATACCACCATCTCCGGCGTGGCCTTTGACATGCTCAAATCGGTCGACATGGTATCCGATACCGTCAACTGGTCTTCCAGCGGCTTCTGCGGCAAGAAGCAGCCGATGCCCGTGGGCCTGGGCGGCCCCGCCCTCAAGTGCCGCGTGACCATAGGAGGCAGATAAATGAACGTACATGAGATCGCGCGCTACGCGCTGCAAAAGCTCGCGCAGTCCGGCGCCCAGCAATACAGCTGCGAGGCCCGCACCAGCAAAAAGAGCGAATTCAACGTGGATGGCGGCCTGTTCAGCCTGCTGCGCACCACCATCGACAACCGGCTCGACCTGACATTGATCAGGGATCAGCGCCGCGGCAAGGTGCTGATCAACGAGTTCACGGCGCAGGCCGTCGATCAGGCGGTGGAAGACTGCCTGGCTTCCGCCGCTGGCGCGGAGCCCGACCCCGCCTGGCAGCTTTACCCCGGCGCGAAGAAGAGCTTTACGCTCGGCGCGCCCGAGGGGGATATGGATAAACTGTTTGAGCGCTCCAAAGAGCTGCTGGAAGACATCAAGCGGGAGTACCCCAAGGTGATGGTGGAGCAGATGATCGTGGAGCACGACAGCGCCGAAACCCTGTACCTGAACAACCTCGGCGCCGAATACGATACCCGCGAGGGCCGCTACGCCTACAACCTGATGTTCTCCGGCCACGAGGGCGACAAGACCTCCAGCTTCAACGGCTGCGGCGTCAGCACCGAAAGTCTGGACAGGCCGCTGATCGAGCTTGGCGAGTCGCGCCAGCTGCTCGCCGGGGCGGAAAAGCAGATCCACACCGTGCAGACGGACAGCAAGTTCGTGGGCCCGGTCGTCTTCACGCCCGGTTGCGCGGGCGCCATGCTGTTTGAGCTGCTGGGCAACTATGTGACCGACGGCGTGATTTTGGAGGGCACCAGCCTCTGGAAGGACCGTCTGGGGGACATGGTGGCCGACCCGCGCCTCACCCTCAGCGCCGCGCCCCACAACCCCGCCATCGTCTGCGGCGAGCGCTACACGCCGGACGGCCGCCTGAGCGAGGATTATGACATCATCCGGGAAGGCCGCCTGAGCGCCTTCATGCTCTCCAGCTTCGTGGCCAACAAGACCGGCCGCGAGCCCGCGGGGAACGCCGGCTACAGCCTGATCGTCAAGGAAGGCGACCAGTCGATCGAGCAGATCATCGCGGGCATCGACAGGGGCCTTCTGGTCAGCCGCTTCTCGGGCGGCAGCCCCTCCTCAAACGGCGAGTTCTCGGGCGTCGCCAAAAACAGCTTTCTGATCGAGAACGGCAGGGTTGGCCCCGCCGTCAGCGAGACCATGATCTCCGGCAACCTCGCCGGCATGTTTGAAAAGCTGCGCGGCCTTTCCAAAGAACGCGTGGAGGACGGCGAAAGCCTCATCCCCTACATCGCGGTCGACGGGATTACGATTTCGGGGAAATAAAAGGCCGGTGTTCACCGCCAACGCAGCAGAATACCGCGGCTTCAAAAGTGGCCGCGGTATTCTGTTGCCATACTTCATGTATACAGCGCAGAATGCGCTAAAATGTTTGACATAATAAAAACAATTGCTCTATAATTAATGTAAATAATTGCCTCACGGCAATCATATGGAAAGGATGTATGGACCATGAAAAAACTGCTTGCCCTGTTGCTGGCAGCGCTGATGACCCTGTCGGTCGCCAGCATCGCCGCCGCGGAGAAACCCCTTGAGCTGGACGTGATCATCTGCCAGTACGGAAACAAAACCAACGACTGGTTTACCGGCACCGGCATGAACGGCACCAGCTTCGTCAAGAAGTTTGAGTCGGAGAACCCCGGCATCAAGCTGAACCTTGAAGTGGTTTCGTGGACCGACGTGTACACGGTCGTCTCTACCCGCATCTCCAGCAAGAACACCCCCGATATCCTGAACATCGACGTGTTTGCCAACTACGCCACCGAGGGCCTGCTGATGCCCGTGAAGGACTATTGCCCCGAAGAGCTGTACAAGGATTTCTTCCCCTCCTTCATCGACCAGTCCGTGATCGACGGCACCGTGTGGGCGGTCCCCGACCTGGCCTCCGCGCGCGCCATGTACTACAACAAGGACATTCTGGAAGAGGTCGGCGTGGAAGTGCCCGAGACCTGGGCTGATCTGCGCGACGCCGCCCAGGCCATCAAGGATTATTACAACGGCGAAGTCTACCCCTGGGCGGTTGACATGACCAGCGACGAAGGCCAGGCGGCCTTTGCCTACTATGCCTGGGGCAACGGCGGCGGCTTTGTGGACGCCGACAACAACTGGGCCGTCAACAGCGACGCCAACGTGGAAGCGATTGAGTACGCCATCGGCCTTGTGAAGGACGGCTACACCAACCCCAACCCCGCCACCCAGAACCGCTATGACCTGCAGGATATGTTCGGCGCCGGCAAGTGCGCGATGATCATCGCCCCCAACCAGCTGCCCACCTACCTGGCCGAGAAGGGCTATTCCATCAACTTCGGCACCGCCAACCTGCCCCACAACGAGGGCAAGACCTCCAGCACCGTGGGCATCATGGACCGCGTGATGGCCTTTAAGGACGACTCCCTGAGCGAAGAAGAGAACAAGGCCCGCAACGAAGCGATCGGCAAGTTCATGACCTTCTTCTACAACCCCGAAAACTACGTCGGCTGGGTCTCCATGGAAGGCTTCCTGCCCGCCGTCAACTCCGCCGTGTCCGCGCTGGTCGCGTCGGATCCCTCCTTTGAAGCCTGGCTGTCCGTTCTGGACGGCGCAAAGTTCTACCCGACCGCCAAGGCCGAGTGGGATCAGGTGAAGCAGGGCGTGATCCGCGCCGAGCAGAACGCCCTGACCGGCAGTGATGTGCGCGCCGAGCTGGACGCGCTGCAGGCTGAACTGACCAAGTAAGACATAAAACAGCGGGACCCGGTTCGCGCCGGGTCTCGCTGTATTTCCTTGAAAGAAGCAGCGCTATGAATGATATTTTGATCCGCCGCAAATGGGAGCCCTACCTCTGGCTGCTGCCCAGCCTGCTGCTGATGGCGGTTTTTGTCGTCTTTCCCATCGGCATCGTCTTCAAGCTGGCCTTCAGCGAGATCTCCAAGGCCGGCGTGGTCAGCGGGTTCAACGGCCTCAACAATTTTATTGAGACCTTCCGGGACCCGGTTTTCGCCCCCGTCATGCTGAACACCCTGTACTGGGTGGTCTCGGTCGTCGGCATCTCGACGCTGATCGGCTTCATCACCGCCATGGCGCTCAATCAGGAGTTTTTCGGGCGCAGGCTGGCCCGCTCCATCGTGGTGCTGCCCTGGGCCACCTCGCTGGTGATTCAGGCCTCCGCCTGGGATTACATCATCAAGTATGAGTTTGGCAACCTCAACAACGTCTTGCTGAACCTCGGTATCATCAAAGAGGCGATCAACTGGCGCGCCAGCTATCAGATCGAGTTTATGTGGGAATGCGGCGTGGGCATTTTCGTCACCATTCCCTTCGTCACCTTCTGCATCCTCTCCGGCCTGCAGTCCATCGACGCCTCCTATTACGAGGCCGCGACGGTGGACGGCGCCGGCTTCTGGCAGAAGCTGTACCATGTGACCGTGCCGCTGGTCAAGCCAAGCCTTACAGTGAGCACCGTCCTCAACATCATCTACGTTTTCAACTCCTTCCCCATCATCTACATCATGACCCGAGGGGCCCCCAGCAACAAGACCGATACCCTCGTCACGCTGCTGTACATGCGCGCGTTTTACGACCAGAAGAAGGGCATGGCGACCGCCCTGTCGGTCATCGGCTTCTGCGCGCTGTGCCTCGTCGCCGGCGCCTATATGCTGATCTCCATGCGCAAGGAAGAAGAACTATGAAAAAGAATCACACCAACAAAAATCAGCTGGCGCTGCTTCTTTTCGCCGCTTTCTTCCTGGCGGCCCTGCTTTTGATGTCCCTGCCCTTCTTCTCCTTCCGCTCGACCGTCTTTGAGAAAAAATCCGCCAACACCGAAGTAGGCAGCGAAAAATACCTCGCGGCCAGAGCGCTGGCGGAAGAAGCGGCCCTCCCCTACGGAGAAAAGGGGACGATTTCGGAGGAGATCACGCAGAGAACCAATTCCAAAGGCGTCACCAGCACGCTGGTGACCTTCCGGGTGGAGCTGAAGGAAGAAAAGAGCGGGTTCCAGCTTCTTTCTTCTTCCCTGCGCCCCGCCGCCACGCTGCGGGCAACAGCCCTGCTGAGCCTGATCGCCTTCGCGCTGGTTCTGCTCAGCTTCCTTCTTTCGCGCCTGCCGCGCCGCCCCCGGGGCCTGCGCCTGCTGCGCCTGCTGGCTGCGTGGCTGCTGCTCGCCGCGCTGGTGCTGCTCCCCGTGCTGTCGATGGAAATGACCTATGTGCTGAACCGCCAGATCAGGCTGGCCGTCAAGGACGGCAGCCAGGCCTCCATCGCGCAGACGATGCAGGCGGCGGGGGATCTTCTTTTTGGCGGCGTCGCCGCGGAAAACAGGGAAGCGCTCTTGACCAAACTGTCCTATTCGGCGCGGCCCGCGCTGTTTTTACTGATGCTGCCGCTGCTTTCGATGGCCCTTTGCGCGGTGTATCTGGTAAAGGGCGAAATCCGCTCTTCACTGGCCAAGGGCTTTCTGTATCTGTTTATCATCGCCCTGTGCGTGCTGATTCTGTACCCCTACTACACCATGCTGGTGGTGGGCCTGCGCAGCAACGCCGAGACGACGGATATGGAGTTCCGCCACCTCTTCCCGGTCAAATGGATGTGGAGCAATATCTCCGATATCCTGCAGCGCGGCGTGCCCAGGTATCTGGCCAACTCCGTGCTGATGTCGGTGGGCGCGACCAGCATCGCCCTGCTTTGCGGCATTCCTGCGGCCTACGCCATGGCGAGGATGCGCTTCAGGGGCAAAAAGGCCTTCCTCGGCTTCATCATCATGAGCCAGATGTTCTCGCCCGTGGTGCTGCTGGTCGGCATCTCCTGGCTGATGAACGCCATCCGGCTCAACGATAACCTGACCGGCCTGATGCTGATCAACGCCGCGTTCAACCAGGCCTTCGCCATCTGGCTGCTGCGCGGCACCTTCGTCGCCATCTCGCCGGAGATGGAGCAGGCCTCGCGCATCGACGGCTGCAGCACCGTCGGGTCGCTGATCCGCATCCTGATCCCCATGGCGGCGCCCGGCATCGTGACCACGCTCATCTTCATCTTCATCAACGCGTGGAACGAGTACACGATTTCGACCGTGCTGATCTCGACCGCCGTCAAGCGCCCCATCACCGTGGGCATCACCCAGTTCAGCTCCTACACCATGATCGAGTGGCAATATCTGTTTGCCGCCGCCCTCATCGCGACCATCCCCGTGGTCATTCTGTTTTTGACCATCGAAAAGCACCTGGTCTCCGGCCTGACCTCGGGCGGCGTGAAAGGCTGATCTCCGCGGGAAGAATCCACAGGAATCCCCTGTGGCTGAAAAACGGCGCTGTCCTGTGCGGACGGCGCCGTTTTCAGTTGATGCAAGTTGTGAACGCGGGCCCTTATACCAAGGAAATTTGTTAATGCATCTAAAGCGGCGAGGAATTTTGGTCTGAGGCAAGGAGCGAAAGCGAAGGCGTAGCAGCGCTACGTCAAGCTTTCTGCGACATAGCATCAGGACAAAATGACCGCCGCGACGATGCGTTAACAAGTTGAATTGGTATTAAAGCCCTGCTCAGGCCCGCTTCAGCGCATCGCTCAGCCTGGGGGCGGCCAGCGCGGCAATGATGATCTTGACCGCGTCGCCGGGCAGGAAGGGGTAGACGGCCAGCGGCAGGGCCTCGGCGGCCGTGCGCCCGGTCAGCAGCATCAGCCAGAGCGTACCGGGGATGTAGCAGGCCAGCATGCCGCAAAGCAGCAGGGCTAGGCGCTTGGGCAGCGTGTCGGCGCGCTCGCGCAGCGCGGCGATCAGCCCCGCTGAAAACACATAGCCCAGCAGATAGCCGCCCGTCGCGCCAAACAGCGCCGCCGGCCCGCCCTTAAAGCCCGCGAACACGGGCAGCCCGACCGCGCCCATGCCCAGAAACAGCCCGACGCTGATCAGCGCCCAGCGCGGCTCCAGCACCAGCGCGCACAGGTACACCGCGAGCAGGCCCAGGTTGATGGGCACGGGCACCATGGGGATCTGAATCTGCGAAAACACGGCCAGCAGCGCGGCAAACAGCGCCGCCATCACCATCTGGCGGATATTGGTTCCCTGCCCGGGCAGGGCGGAAGCGTGATGTGAGGCGTTCAAAGAAAGTCCCTCCTTGCTTGGTCTGTCAGGGATGATACCATCCGCCCTCCCCCGCGCGCAAGGGCGGAGGGGGCGTTCCAGTTTATATTTTCATAAACGCAGTTTGCATATTTGAAAAGCAGATTCCGCGCGCCGGTGGTAGTATACTGATAGTATGCTGTATAAAGGGGAGCGCATATGAGCGAGCTGCTGAGGATGGAAGGCATCTACAAGTCGTTCGGGCAGGTAAAGGCCGTGAACGGCGTTGATCTCGTGCTGCATGAGGGCGAGATTCTGGCCCTGATGGGCGAGAACGGGGCCGGCAAAAGCACGCTGATGAACATACTCTCCGGCGCTCTCAGGCACTATGAGGGCAAAATCTTCATACAGGGCAAACAGGTGCATATCAGCGGCCCGCTGGAGGCCGCCGCCCTCGGCATCGCCAAAATCCATCAGGAGCTGCAGATGGTGGGCGAACTGAGCGTAGCCGAAAACATGTTCATGGGCCGCGAAAAGACAAAGCGCTTCGGCTTCATCGATAAGAAGAAGAGCGAGAGCGAAGCCCAGAAGTATCTGGATATGCTCGACCTTGACTTCAAATCCAGCCGCGCGGTCAAGTCGCTGCGCGTGGGCGAGCAGCAGCTGGTGGAAATCGCCAAGGCCATCTCCAAGCACGCGAAGATCCTCATCATGGATGAGCCGACCAGCGCCATCTCGAAAAACGAATCGGAAAGGCTGTTCAAGATCGTCCGGCAGCTGGCGCATGAAGGCGTCGGCATCATCTACATCACCCACCGCATGGAAGAGGTGTTTGAGCTGGCGGACAGCCTGATGGTGATGCGCGACGGCTTTTTTGTCGGGCGCGTGCCGACCGCGGAAACGGACCGCAACAGGGTCATCTCCATGATGGTGGGGCGCGAGGTGTCGGACGTCTACCCCAGATTGCCCCGCGCGCCGGGAAAAGAAGTGCTGCGCGTGGAGCGCCTGAGCCTCAGGGGCGACGCGGCAAACTACCAGCGCCCCCTCCACGACCTCAGCTTCTCCCTCCGGCAGGGCGAGGTGCTGGGCATCGCGGGTCTGCTGGGCGCCGGGCGCACCGAGCTGCTGGAAGCCATTTTCGGCCTGCATCCGCGCAGAATGACCGGCAGCATCTATATCGACGGCGAGAAGAGGGAGATCACCTCGCCCGACCGGGCGATTGAGGCCGGCATCGCCTTCGCGACGGAGGACCGCAAGAACCAGGGCCTGGTGCTGCTTCGCTCCATCGGCGAAAACATGTCGCTGCCCAAATTGAAGGAGCTGAACAGGGCCGGGTTCATGAACAGAAAATCGGAGCGCCTCCAGTGGCAGGAGCAGATGGACGCCATGTCCATCCGCGCCGGCAGCTACGATACGCTCAGCGGCACGCTGTCGGGCGGCAACCAGCAGAAGGTGGTGCTGGGGCGCTGGCTGATGATGCGGCCCAGGGTGCTGCTGCTGGATGAGCCGACCCGCGGCATTGACGTGGGCGCCAAGAGCGAGATCTACCACCTGATCCAGAAGCTGGCGTCTTCCGGCATGGGCATCATCGTGGTCTCCAGCGAGCTGCCGGAGATCATCGGCATCTCCGACCGCATCCTCACCCTCTCGGAGGGACGGCTGACGGGCGAATTTTCCAAACAAGAAGCAACGCAGGAGAAGCTGCTCTACGCGGCCACCCTGCGGGAGGGAGCATCCGCATGAACGGCAAAAGCATCCGGCAGCGCCCGGACGGCAGAGAGTTTGACTGGAAGGCCTTTTTGAAAAGCAGCCAGAGCTATATCGCGCTGATCGCCATCTTCGTCATCGCCTCGCTGATCTCGGTGAAGAACGGCAAGAACGTCTTCCTCACCACGCGCAACCTGATGAACGTGTTGCGCTCGGTCAGTGAAAATGGTATCATCGCCATCGGGATGACCATCATCATATTGCTGGGAGATATCGACCTGTCCGTCGGGTCGGTCGTGGGGCTGATTTCAACAGGCAGCGCCGCTTTGATGGTCAACAACGGTTTCAGCTTCGTCCCCGCGGTGCTCAGCTCTCTGTGCATCGGCGCGGTGTTCGGCCTGTTCAACGGCCTGATCATCACAAGGCTCAAAATCCAGGCCTTCATCGTCACGCTGGCCACCATGAACATCGCAAGGGGTCTGGCCCGCTTCTGGTCCAACGGCATCGGCATCCCGCTGAGCTACGGCATCGGGCCGGGGCTGGCGGCGCCCGAGTTTGAGTACCTGCAGGTGCGCGTGGGCGGTGTGGTGCCGGTACCCGCCATCATTTTTCTGCTGCTGGTCATCGTTTTCAGCATCGTGATGAACAAAACCAGGTTCGGCCGGCAGATCTACGCCATCGGCGGCAACGCCACAGCGGCCCACCTGTCGGGCATCAAGGTGCAGCGGGTCAAGACCATCGCCTTCATGATCTGCGCCATGCTGGCCTCCGTCGCGGGCATGATCCACGGCGCCCAGATCAGCCAGGGCGGCCCCAACGAGGGCATCGGTTACGAGCTGAACGCCATCGCCGCGGTCGCCATTGGCGGCACCAGCATGTCGGGCGGCAAGGGCACGGTGTTCGGCACCATGATCGGCGCGCTGATTCTCGGCATGCTCGACAACATGCTGGGCCTCAAGGGCATCAACTCCAACCTGCAGCTGGTTATCAAGGGCCTGCTGATCATCATCGCCGTGTTCGCGCAGGCCACCAAGAAGGCAGACTGACCAGCCAACAAGCTGAGGAGGCGGCATGAGGGTATTCAAAACGCTCAAGGCCCAGCTCCTTGTCTATATGGTCATCCTGATGGCCGCCATGCTGCTGACGACCGTCATCGTCAGCAGCTATCTCAACGCAAGAGCGCTGGATGAGCAGGCCAACAACTACACATCGCAAATGCTGGCGCAGATACAGAGCAACATCGAGCGCATTGTATCCACGGGCAAAAATATCGTCCGGTACCTGTCGGAAGACGAATCGGTGCTGGGCTTTTTGCGTTTGGAGGGCTTTTATTCCCCCGGCCGCATCGAGCTGGAGACCAAAGCGCGCGACGCCATGCGCGTGTATGTGCACAACAACCCGGATCTGATCGGCGGCATGCTGATCGTGAGCCAAAGCGGCCTGTACGCCTCGGGCGAGCTGTACCGCACCTCCCGCAACCCGCTGGCGGAAGAGGGCTGGTACCGCGAGGCGGCGGCGGCGGGCGGGCGCTGCCTGCTGATCTCCAAGCCTATCGGGCGCAACCTGCAGAATTACCGCGGCTACGGCTCAATGGACATCGTCTCCTTCGTGCAGGCGGTCTACGACCCGGAGGGTGGCGCGCTGCTGGGCGTCATCTGCATGGACCTGCAGTTGAAGGTGATCGAGGATTATATCCGCAACATCACGCTGGGCAAGGACGGCTATGTGTTTGTCATCGACGCGGATGAGGAGATCGTCTACGCGCCCATCAACGACACGGTGTACCGCATCAAATCCTCCTGGCTGCAGGAGGACGAGCCGCCTGTGCACAGCATCGGCGGCAGGCGCTACCAGCTGATGTCCGTCCATTCCGAGTTGACGGACTGGCGCATCGTGGGCGTGTTCAATACCGATACCATGGTGGAGCCGGTGCAGCGCATCTACAGCTACACGCTGATGATCGGGGCGGGCGCGCTGGCGGTGACGGCGCTTGTTTCCATCTGGTTTTCCTTCAGCTTTACGCGGCCCATCAGCCGCATCAAGCGCCTGATGCAGCAGGCGGAAAAGGGCGACCTGACCGTCAGCTTTGAAGCAGGCAACAGTTGCGAGGAAATCGGCGAGCTGGCGGGCAGCTTCAACGCCATGATCGCGCGCCTGCACAGCCTGATGGACCGGGTGGTCATCGAGCAGAACCTGAAGCGCGAGGCCGAGATCAAGACCCTGCAGGCGCAGATCAAGCCTCACTTTCTGTACAACGCGCTGGATACCATCCGCTGGATGGCGGAGGAGCATCAGGCCGGGGATATCTCCATGATGGTGACAGCGCTGACCAAGCTGTTCCGTGTCAGCCTCAGCCGCGGGCACGAGATTATCAACCTGTCCGAAGAGCTGGAGCATGTGAGAAGCTACCTCTACATCCAGAAGGTGCGCTACGAGGAGAAGCTGATCTACAGCGTGGACTGCCCCGAGGAGCTGCTGCCCTGCAAGGTGAACAAGCTGATCCTCCAGCCGCTGGTCGAAAACGCCATCTACCACGGCATCAAGCAGAAGGAGGGGCAGGGGCGCATCGACGTCAGCGCGCGGGAGGAGGACGGCTTCCTCGTGCTGACCATCCGCGACAACGGGGCGGGCATGAGCCGCGAGCAGTGCGATGTGCTGAACGCCGCGCTGCGGCAGAACTCGCCCGACAGCTACAAGCACGGCTACGGCATTTTTAACGTCAACGACAGGCTGCGCCTGACCCACGGCAGCATGTACGGCCTGTTTTACAGCCTGAATGAGGAGGGCGGCGTCACCGTCAGGGCGATGCTGCCCCTGCGGCAGGAAGCCGCCATCTCCGGCATGGAACGCAGCATCAAGGAGACAAGATAGCATGTGGAAAGTACTGATCGCCGACGACGAGCCCAAAATATTGCGCGGGCTTTCGGGCATGCTGAAAAGGATGCCGCTGGAGCTGGAGATCGTGGGTCTTGCCGACAACGGCCTGAAGGCGCTGGAGCTGGCGGAGCAGCTGCAGCCTGACCTGATGCTGGTGGATATCAACATGCCCTTTTTGAACGGCCTTGAATTGATCGACCGCCTGCGCGGCATGCGGCAGGAGATGAAAATCATCGTCATCACCGGCTATGAGGAGTTTGAGTACGCGAGGCAGGCGCTTGAGATGTCCGTCTTCGCCTATCTGCTCAAGCCCGTGGGCGAAGAGGAGCTGCAGGGCAAGCTGGAGGCGGCCATCCGCGAGCTGTCCCTGCAGCGGGAGCGCCGCAGGCACTACGCCTTCGCCATGGAGCAGATCGAGCGGCGCAAGGATATGCTGCTGGAAAACTTTCTGCGCGACGTGGTGGAAAACGAGTACGAGGAAACGGAGATCGCGCAGCGCTGCCTCTGGTTCGGCCTCGATCCTGACGGGCCCTTTGAGCTGCTGCTCATCATCCCCCTGATTTCCAGCGCCGAATCAAGGCCCGAGCAGGATGTGACGCTTCGCTACGAGGTGGAGGGCGCGATCAGGCAGGCCTACCCCGCTCTGGGCTTCCGCTGCCTTTTCTCGGATGCGCGCGGCAACGTGCTGGCGCTGTATGAGCCTGCGCCGGGCAGGCAGCTGCCCTCCTGCGAAGCCCTCAGCCTGGCTGTCAGCGAGGATACCGGCACGCAGACCCGCGTCCTGTGCGGGCATCTGGATGGCCTCAGGCATCTGCCCGCCGTCTACGACAGCCTGACCGAATCCGGCTTTGAGCAGCGGGGCGCCTCGCCCATCGTGACGGCGGCCCAGCGCCATATCGCCCGGAACTACATGAACCCTTCGCTCGGCCTGCCCGACACGGCGGAGGTGGCGGGCGTGACGCCCACCTACCTGTCGCGCCTGATGAAGCAGGAGCTGGGCATGTCCTTCTCCAGATACCTGAACATGACGCGCGTCAAGCAGTCCGTCAGCCTGATGGAAAAGGGGCTGATGCTCAAGGACATCGCCCTGCGCGTGGGCTATTCCTCCCCCTATTATTTCAGCACCGCCTTTAAGAAGGTGCTGAGCGTGCCGCCCAACGAATACCGCAGCGAGGTGATGAAAAAGTGATGGGCAAGCGCCTCTCCGCCCTGATCCTGATCCTGGCCCTGCTGCTGTCGGTCTTTTCCTTCGCTGTATGGGCGCGCCTGCAGGAGCCGCATCGGCCGGCCCCCTACGAGGTGCTGATCGGCGTCAGCCAGGCCAACCTGATCGAATCCTGGCGCATCCGCATGAATGAGGAGATCACGCGGGCGGCGGAGGAATACGGCCATGTGCGCCTGATCGTGACGGACGCGGCCATGGATACCGCGCGGCAGAAAGAGGACATCGGGGTGCTGATGGGCTACGGCATTGACCTGCTCATCATCGCGCCCAACAACACCAGGGCGCTGAGCGAGGATATTTCCCGCGTCAACGCCAGCGTGCCCGTGATCGTGCTGGATCACAGCGTCCCCGAGGCGGATTTTACGCTCTATATCGGGCCGGACAACAAGGCCATCGGCCGCATCGCGGGCGAGTATATCGCGGAGCTTTTGGGCAGGGACGGCGGCAATGTGGTGGAGATACAGGGCGGCGCCGAGGCCTCCTCCACGCTCTACCGCAGCGCCGGCTTTCATGAAGTGCTCAGGGAGCATCAGAATATCCGCGTATCCGGCAGGATGACGGCCAACTGGATGCAGGATCAGGCCGAGGACCGCATGAAGGAGTACCTGCCCATCTCCACCGGCCCCATCGACGCCATCTTCGCCTACAACGACGCCATGGCCTACGGGGCCGCCATCGCCATGGAGGCCTTCCGCAGCCCGAAGGCGCCCATCATCGGCGTGGACGGGCTGGAGGGGCAAAAGGGCGGCATGGAGCTGGTGAAGCGCGGCATCCTGAAGGCCACCATCGTCTGCCCCACGGGCGGCCAGCAGGCCATCGACTACGCCATGCGCATCCTGAAAAAAGAGGAAGGCCTGCCGCGCCAGCTGATTCTGGAACCAAAGCTTATCTCCAGCCAGAGCGGCGCGGAGTTTTAGGCCTGTACCCCGAAGCGTCAATGCGGAAAAGTGAAAACAGAGTATGGATAATTGAAAAGCACGGGCCGGTCTCTTCCCGTATACTGTAGACAATCAGACGGCCGCCTTCTGCGCGGCCCAAATAAAGAGGAGGAAAACCTATGAAACGGTATCTGAGCATTCTGCTCGCCGCCCTGCTGCTTGCGGGCCTGTTTACCACTGCCGCCGCCGCGGAAGAAAAGAAGTTCGTCATCGGCATGTCGCAGTGCAACCTGGGCGAGCCCTGGCGCGTCGCCATGAACGACCAGATCACGGCCGCCGCCAAGGAATACCCGATGTTTGAAGTCATCTTCGCCGACGCGGCGCAGGATAACTCCAAGCAGATTTCCGACATTCAGAACTTCATCCAGATGGGCGTCGACCTGATCATCGCCTCCCCCAACGAGGCCAAGCCCCTGACCAACGTGGTCAAGGAAGCCTATGAGGCCGGCATCCCCGTCATCCTGCTCGACCGTAAGATCGAGGGCGACACCTACACCCAGTGGATCGGCGCCGACAACGTGTACATCGGCAAGGTCTGCGGCGAGTACATCGCGGACGTGCTGCTCAAGGACGGCGGCAAGGTCTGCGAGATCAAGGGTCTGGAAGGCACCTCCGCCGGCATGGAGCGCCATGAGGGCTTCCGCGAGGGCATCAAGAAGAACGACAAGATCGAGGTCGTGGCCATGAACAACGCCGACTGGCTGCGCGAGAAGGCCATCACCGTGGCTGAGGAAATGCTGCAGACCAACGATGTGATCGACCTGTTCTACTGCCACAATGACCCGATGGCTGAAGGCGCCTACATCGCCGCCAAGAACGCGGGCCGCGAGCAGGGCATGCTCTTCGTCGGCATCGACGCGCTGCCCACCCCGGACGGCGGCATCAAGAGCGTCATCGACGGCCGCCTGAGCCTGACCATGGTCTACCCCACCGGCGGCAAGGAAGCCATCGAGAGCGCCTATCAGCTGCTGGTCGAAGGCAAGGAGCTGGAAAAGACCGTCGTGCTGGGCACCCAGGCCGTCACCCCCGAAAACGCGCAGGAAATCTACGCCTCCTTTGGCGGTATGTAATCAATCTGTACACCTGACCCCCTGAGGCACAGGGCTTGAATGAACAGGGCCCCGGCGTCTCCGCCGGGGCCGCTTGTATGCCCAAACAAATCTACGGAGCCGTTTGAAAAGACGGTTCTTTTTTATATCCATTGTTTCTCTCCATTCTGTCAAACTTTACACGATCTTGATAGACAGGACGCGTCCATTCCTCTAAGATATACAGAAGATGCGTAGTATTTTCCGCACACTGCTTTACCTGGTGCTGTCCCTGCTGGCGGCCGTTCTCCTGCTGCTGCCGGAAAGGGAGATCGCGCGCCCGCCCTACCCCTGTCATCCATTTGTACGGCGAGTATCACGGCAGAAAGCGGTATTTCGACACCG
>CAYZTQ010000033.1:19676-20873 GCA_964481445.1 uncultured Christensenella sp.
GCCAGGGCCGACCTTGAGGAGGTGGAGGGCTGCGGCTGCGTCATATTGTGCGGCGGCGTCTACGCCTCCGGCTTCGCGGCCCTGCCCTTTCTCAAAAAGAACCTTGCGCTGCTGAAAAACAAGCGGCTGTTTGTGCTGTGCGTGGGCGCCTCGCCCTACGATGAAGAGGCCTTTCAGGAGGGCATCCGCCGCAACATGAAGGAGGGGCTGGAACACATCCCCTGCTTCTATGCCCGCGGCGCCTGGGACCTTGACAGGATGAACCTGATCGACCGCAACCTGTGCAAACTGCTGCGCAAGACCGTAGCGAAAAAAGACCCCTCCACCTACGCCGTCTGGGAAAAGGCGCTGATGGCGGCGGGCGACGCGCCCTGCGACTGGACGGACAGGGCTTACCTCAAGCCGCTGCTGGACGCGGTCAGGGCGGGCTGAAAACAGACTTCGATATTTGATTAAGGGAGGACAGTCAAGTCGTCGGTCCTCCGTTTGTTTGCGTTCGCCTCTCTGCCCGAAGGGCGCGTTTCAAAACGCGCCCCGCGGAAAAAAAGAGGCCTACGCTTTTCTTTTGCGCCCATCGGTTGACAGGAGAGCCTCTCCCCTCTATACTCGCAGACAAAAGAGAACAAGTGTTCTTGTTTTAGGGAGGGATTGGAATGCCGGGCGACACAGAAAACATCACATGGAGGGCGCAATTGGCGCTGCGGGGCATCAGCCGCCGCGAGGCCGCCGGGGCGCTTTCCCTCAGCCTGAGCGCGCTGGATAAGCGCCTGAAAGGAGAGGTGGATTTTACCGCCGGGGATATGCAAAAGCTGGCGGCTCTGACCGGAAAGGGGATGAAGGCTTGAGCGCGGAAGAATACCTGCTGCAAATCAAAGAATCCGACCGGCACATCGGCGAGCTGGTGCGGCTGCAAAGCGCCATGAGCGGCGTGCCCGCGCCCAGTGAGCGGATCGCCCGCGACCGCCGCCTGCTGGAAGCCCAGATCGCCGCCGCCTATGAAGACAACCGCGTGTCCAGACGCCGCGCCCAGTGCCTGATCGACAGGCTGCCCGACCGCGGCGAGCGGCAGACGCTCACGCTGTTCTACTTAAAGCAGATGACGGCGGACGACGCCGCCCATGTGCTGGGCATGACGCCCCGCCAGCTCTACCGCGTCAAAAAGCGCGCGCTGATGCATCTGGACGGGTTGTGCCTGTA
>CAYZTQ010000034.1:0-3283 GCA_964481445.1 uncultured Christensenella sp.
TTTAGATTCGTATGGAGGGCGGATAACTAATATTGAGTGATTGTTCATTACCATTACACACAGCTGTTGTCCGGTAGAGAACCGATAGAATGCTTTGTACAACCGGAAATGATCTTGCCTTGTCTGCAAATTAAAAAGCCCCAAAGCATATAAGCTTCAAGGCTGATAGATTGCCATATCAATTTCTGCCTGCTCTGTTCCTTAAGGCCGTCTCTTCCTGAAAGAGGTCTTCCCTGGCCGCAATCAGGCGAATGACTTTTTTCATGATCCGGTGCAGGCCTCCGCCTTCACGGTAATCGCTCGGGGCAAAGTAGTTGATCCTGCCGTCGCGGAACAGGCGGTGGATTTTTTCTTCATTCTTTTTCATCGGGTCATAGACACCGATGGAGGTTCCTCCCTTGCTTTTTACAAGCCGCATGCAGGGAATGTCTGTGTCGCTGTCGCCTATATAGACCATATTTTCATAGGGCAGATAAAGCTCTTCATCCGAAAGGCTGGCGTTGACTCTGTCGTCGTTCTCATCGAACGCACCCTTCGCGATTCTGAAAATATACTGCGTCTTGTTGGTGTAGTTGATGGCCTGCGCCGGCCAAAGCGCAATATTCTCCTTGGAATAGTAAAAGGTTGAAGCATAAATGCGCGTTACATAGGGCGCGATGGCGCTGCCCTGGATGATTTCCTTCAGGCCGGAAGAAATGATGTAGTGTTCCGCCTGAATGCCCATGGCGGCCGCCTCGCGATTGATGAGTTCAAACCATGCTTCCACGCCGGGGTAAAGAGGCACCTTCCTGCCGAGCGCCTCAAAGGCGCTGCGTTCGATGGAATGGCCGCCTTCCCTGGCTTTGTCCAGCATCAGCTTCATCCAGGCAAGGTTCTTATCCATGCCGTTCTCTCTGGCCAGCTGATCCGACTCCGCCCAGAAATCATCGATTTCCATGCCGACCGAGGGGATAAAGGTGAAGGACTGCATGTCATCCGGGGCCAGGGTCTTATCAAAGTCATAACAGACGGCGATGATTCTTTTCCGCATGGCTGCTCCTTTCAGCGTCCGCTGTCAGCTTCTGCCGCCCGGTAATCCACGGGCGATTTGCCGGTCAGTTTCTTAAAGGTCTTTGAGAAGTGCGCCACATCCGAAAAACCGACTTTTGCCGAGATTTCATGCATGCGCAGGGAGGGATTGCCAATCAGCTCCTTGGCTTTCTCGATCCGCATTTCATTGAGAAGATCAAAAAAGCTTCTTCCCGCGTAACGGTTCAGCAGCTTGGAAAGATGCCACTGGCTCACATACACATTGTCGGCCACATCCGAAAGGCGCAGCCGCATCTGGCAGTTTTCTTTCATATAGCGAAGCGCACATTCAACCACATAGGTGGAAGGATCGCTGCCTGTTGCGCCTTGCTGCGCGTCAGTCTCCCTTTCAATAGGTAAGCTGGCGCTCTCTGATGCCTTTGCCATACAGGAGATGGCTTCTTCCAGCTCATCCATTTTGCTGGGTTTCAGCAGATATCTGCTTACCCCCAGATTGACAGCCCGCTGGGCATACTCAAAATCCCTGTAAGCGGTCAAGATGCTGATCCGCAGGTTGGGAAACTCGCTTTTCAGCGCGGCAATCATCGTGAGGCCATCCATGTTGGGCATGCGGATATCCGTGAAGAGCAGATTGGGTTTCAGCCTGCGGACAAGCTCCAGCCCGCTTTTGCCATCGCTTGCCGTTCCGGCCACTTCACAGCCGAATCGATCCCACGCGATCACTTTCTGCAGGCCGTTTAGAATGATCTGCTCATCGTCGACCAGCACAACCTTCAGCATGTGTCGCCTGTCCCTCCTTGCTAAAAGGCTCCGAGCCGGATGGTCTCCTCCAGCACCTCGCGGCTATCTGCAGTGCCGTCCGCGATGGAAGGGATCCGGCTGAACCAGTAATTTCTGGCGTCTGCGTCCATCACATCCCCGATGGGGAAGGCGAGCGCGTTGCGGTTTCTGGCATTCTCAGTCAGCTTGACCGCGCTTTTGAGCATTTCGCCCCCGAAGGCGAAGCCGAGCTTTGTTCTTGCGTAATCGCCTGTCAGGTGCGCGAGCAGGCTGACGGCGGCATCCCGCTTACTTTCATCCTCATAGGCCCGTCTGCTGATATAAAACCCCATCGAGGTGCCGCCGATAATCGCCGCGGGGTTCGCCTGCTCGCTGTAGGCCGGGAAAGGCAGAACGATAGTGGTGTCCCAATTTTCTCTGGCGATGCTGTTGGCGCGCCAGGATCCATCCAGCAGCATGGCGGCCTGCTTGTTTTGAAACAGGGCGGTCGTCAGCACTTCCGAGGTAGCGTTTACGTTGTCGGGGAAGGCTCCCAACTCGTACAGATGCCGAATCAGCTCCATCCCGCTGAACCAGGAGGAAGGGATTTCGTCAGCATTCTTTGGCCTTGCCTGATGCTCATTGACGCTGCCGCAGGAAAGGATGGCGAATTCCGCAAGATAGTGCGGAATGTCGCTCAGCGAGATGGCCAGTGGCACAATGCCGTTCTGCCGGAACACCTGAATCGCTTTTTCAAACCTGTTCCTGTCCGTCGGCAGATCCAGCCCATAGCGCTCAAACAGATCGGTGTTGACAAACAGCCCTTCCCAGAAGGGGCGCACGTCAATGGCGTAGACAAGGCCGTCTTCCTCCCGGAGGCCTTCGCTTTCGGCAAGATCCAGGCCCGGATAATCCGCGTTGATTTCGCTGATGGGCACCACGCGGCTGAGCAGGGGCTTTGAGTCAGCGGTACCGGCAAAAAAGAAAAAGACATCGGGCTCGTTGCCCGCCGCAAAATCGTTCAGCATGGAAGCCTTCCAGGCTTCATCGGAAGTGGTTGATTGATCATCCACCCTGTTGCCTGTCTTTTCCTCCCACGAATGCAGCAGGTCAACATAGGCGACCCCCGCGTCAAGCCCGACAAAGGTGCTGACAGTCCGAAGCGTGACGCCTTCCTGACGCGCGGTGAGGGAAGGGAAAAGCAGCAGAAACACCAAGAACAAAATGATATTTTTTCTTTTCATGCTGTCTCTTCACTCCTTTGTGCGGCTGTCTCTTCTGCGCTTTCCGGGATGCGCATGCAGGCCAGCGTTTCGCCGTTCTGGGCGGCGCGGACGGTCAGGCTGGCCTGCCCATGATAGATCAGCTTCAGCCGCTGGCTGACGTTGCGCAGGCCCAGATGCCCGTCCTGCGCGTCTTCGGCGCCGGTCAGCAGCGTATTGATCTTCTCCTGCTGCTGACTGTCAAGCGGCGTGCCGTCATTTCGCACCTCGAT
>CAYZTQ010000034.1:3383-7492 GCA_964481445.1 uncultured Christensenella sp.
GCGTTAAGCAGCGTGCTCAGCGCCTCAATCATCTGGCCGACCGACTCCGAGCCTTCCATGCGGGCCTGCCAGTTCATCATTTCCAGCGCGTTGTTCATAAAATGCGGATTGATGCGGCTTTGCAGGGCGGAAATGCGCGCATCGCGCAGCGCCAGCTCTTCTTTGTACGATCGATCAATCAGCTGTTTTATCCGGCTGCTCATGGCATTGAAGCTGCGCCCCAACGCGCCGATTTCATCCGGCCCCTGAATGGCGACCGTTACCCCAAGCTCCCCCTCGGCCATCTGGCGGCTGGCTTTTGCAAGCCGGGCAAGCGGCCTTGTCATCCAGCGGTGGATCAATACCATGATGAGGGCGGCCGAAGGGATAAACAGCGTGATCAGCAGCCACAGCAGCCTGTAATACTGATCGAGCTGCCCGAAGATCAGCGAGCGGTCAAGGCTGACCCGATAGTTTAGATGATAGTCTGAGCTTGCTCTTCTGCCGGTATAGGTAATGCTGCCTTTATTTTCAAGCAGCCCCAAAGGAGCGTCTTCCTGTACCTGCGGCAGCGTATCGTTTGAAGTCAGTTCAAAATCATCCAGCTTGATATCTGTTTTTCCCTGCCAGATGGAAGCGGGATCGGTCAGCGGGGCAAAAAGCGAACCCGGCTCGATTTCCATCACCGCCATGCCAAAGCGCTCCAACTTGCGGTTATACAGGTTACGCACAAGATACAGCCTGCCCTCCACGCTGGCGAACCGGCTGCGTGTATCCAGCGTTTCGCCAAGCAGCAGCAAATCAGGCTTGACGTTTTCGTTAAATGTCCGCACCATGGCGGCGCTTGCGGAGGTATAGACCATGCGCCAGGGTTCATCTAGAAAATAGAAGGCGGTAAAGGGCATGGAGCGTTCGCGCTGAAACAGGCGCTGCCAATAGGAGCGGCTGGCCGCGTAAAAACTCTCATAGTCAAGCGTCCCGTTCTTGTAGGCCGTATAGTTATTATAGATCACTTCGTCGTAGGTGATATCTTTGGATTTTTTGAGCACGCGCTCGATTTCCTTGACGACAAGGTCTTCCGCGTGCACGAGGCCGGACTGCAGCGCCTGCTCGGTCTTTGCTTTCAGGGCTTCCATAAAGCTGCCGCTCATGTAGATGCCCAGAATCATCATCGGCAGCAGCCAGCAAAGCGCCACGATGACGATGAAGCGCGCCCGCAGCGTTTTCAGCGCGGCTTTGAGCCTTTGTAGCATACAGAACCTCCGATGCTCAGCGTTTGTTTATTGTTGATTATATCATGCCCCCAAAGCCTTGACCATAAATTTTGTCCGCAAAAGGTATTTACAAGCCCGCTTATCTGTGCTATAGTCAATTTCGCTGTTCGGGGCATTAGCGCAGCTGGTAGCGCACAACACTGGCAGTGTTGGGGTCAGCGGTTCGAATCCGCTATGCTCCACCAGAACAAGTCACAGGCATTCACTGCTTGTGGCTTTTTCATTTTTGACTTGTGTCTGCCCGCAGTACTCTGACTGCTGAAAAATAAATAACAATCTATGCTATACTCCTTTCAAAGGGAGGTGATGCTTCCGTGTGGTTTCTTATCGTTCCTGCCGCGATTTTGCTGGCGGTTTGCCTGTACTTTCTGATCAAGCGCCTCGCGCTGAATAAGCTGCGTCGATACCTGAATGAGATATGGGGGAAAGACGCAGCGCTCAGACGGGCGGATGATGAGCAGATTGATGATATCCGCCGGTATTACGATGCTGTTTCCGGTACCAGGCGGTCTCAACTTTTGACCGATGACATCACCTGGAACGATCTGGACATGGATCAGGTGTTCCGCGCCATTGACTGTTCAAGAAGCATTGTCGGCAGCGAAGTCTTGTATGCCAGGCTGCGCAATCAGGGCAGCAGCCGTCACGAGCTGGACCGGCTTTTTAAGATTTCCGATGTTTTTCTTCGTCATCCGAGTCTGCGGTGTGAAGCACAGGTGCTGTTAAACGGCGTTGGATATCAGTCGTTTCATGGCGCTTCCAGGTATCTGTCAGGTGAAAGCTATCAGTATCCCCGGCACCGGCAATTATATTATGTGCTCGGTATGCTGCCTCTTTTCAGCGTTTTGATCGGTTTGTTTTATCATCCCTTCTTTCTGGTTGCCGCCGGTTTATTTTTGCTGAATATTGTCATTTACCACATCACAAAAGCGCAATGGGAAAAAGAATTGACGGCGATTCGCCACATCGCTTCGGTACTGCGCTGCGGAGCAAAGCTGTCTGCGCTGAGTGATGAGGCCGAATTGCAGCCCGAATTTGATGAGCTTAGGCAGCTCTCGGAAAAGCTCAGGTCTGTCAAAGCCTGGCTGCCTCTGTTTGGCGTGGAGCGGGTGAACGATTTTGATTTTATTACCGATTATCTGAAAATCGCTTTCATGCTGGACATGGTCAGTCTGTGCGAAATTGTAAAAGCCCTGAAGCGCCAAGGGCAATATATGAACCGCTTATATGAGCTGGTCGGCACCATAGATGTCTGCCTCTCCCTTGCCCAGCTGCAAATACGAGAAAAGGGATGGAGCATCCCGGAGTTCCATGAGAGCAGGAGCGTTATCATAAAAGAAGTCCGCCATCCGCTGATCAGGGATGCGGTGCTGAACGACTGTGCCTGGGACAGCAATATGCTGATCTCCGGCGCCAATGCCTCCGGTAAATCTACCTTCATCAAGGCGGTGGCTATCAATCTGATTTTGGCTCAGACGCTCAATATCTGTTTTGCCTCGTCTCTTTCCATGCATCGGGGCAGAGTGATGAGCTCCATGGCCATCCGGGATAATGTGCTGGCGGGGGAAAGCTATTTTATCTCCGAGATCAAAAGCCTGAAAAGGATTCTGGACGCGGCGCAAACAGGCGGAATGATTTATGGCTTTATCGATGAAATACTGCGCGGGACCAATACAGTGGAGAGGATCGCGGCTTCTGCCTCCGTGCTCAGGGAAATCGCAGGCGTTCGCATGCTCTGCATGGTGGCCACGCACGATATCGAACTGACGGTTCTGATGCGGCAGCTTTTCAGGAATGCGCATTTTGAGGAAACGGTGCTTCAGGACGGCGTGCATTTTGATTACCTGATCAAGGAAGGGCCGGCCACAGGCCGAAACGCGATCCGGCTGCTTGAAACCATGGGTTTCAGCGCCGATACCATCAAAAGGGCGCAGGTGATGGCGGACGAATATGATAATACGGGCGTCTGGAGAATGACTTAGCGGATGCCTTGCATTTTCCGTGAGCGGCATATACAATGAAGACACCAGTCAGTGGGTAATATTTTATTGTCTAAATGTGATGGCGATTTTATGTCACCGCTGATCAATAAAAAACGGAGGGAAAACGATTCATGCTGAATTTTGACTTTTACTCACCCGCCCGAATTATCTTTGGGAAAGATTCGGAGCAGCAGATCGGCAAGCTGCTGAAGTCTCACACCAAGAAGCTTTTGCTGCACTACGGCGGCGGCAGCATCAAGAAGAGCGGCCTGTATGACCGTGTTGTCGCCTCCCTGAAAGCTGAAAACATTGATTTTGTCGAGCTTGGCGGCGTGAAGCCCAACCCGCGGCTTTCCCTGGCCCACGAGGGCATCGCCCTTTGCAAAAAGGAAAAGGTCGATCTCATCCTGGCGGTCGGCGGCGGCAGTGTTATTGACTCCGCCAAAGCGATTGCCATGGGCGTGTACTATGACGGCGATGTGTGGGAAGTGTATGAGCAGGGCAAAGAGATCGAGCGGGCGCTGCCCGTCGCCACGGTGCTGACCATCCCCGCCGCAGGCAGCGAGTCCAGCGGTGACACGGTCATCACCAACGAGGAAAAGCAGCTGAAGTATGGCTACGGCAGCCCGCATCTTCGCCCGCTGCTGAGCATCATCAATCCCGAGCTGTTCTTCACCCTACCCAAAAACCAGGTGGCCAACGGCGTGGCGGATATGATGAGCCATGTGTTCGAGCGCTATTTCACCAACACCACGCATACTGACCTGACGGACGGCCTGTGCGAGACGGTGCTCAAGACCATTATGAAGAACGCCCCCAAGGCGCTGAAAACCGAAAACAATTACGATGCCTGGTGTGAAATCGGCTTCGGCGG
>CAYZTQ010000034.1:7592-20398 GCA_964481445.1 uncultured Christensenella sp.
GAACTGGGCATTGGCCCTGACAGGCTGGAGGAAATGGCCAAGAAGTGCACCGGCTTTGCCTTCGGGGCGGAGCAGCCAATCGGCGGCTTCAAGAAGCTTTACTGGCAGGATGTGCTGGCCATTTATCAATCGGTTCAATAAGGATAATACAGGCAGAAGAGGGAGTTAACTATGAGAGAGATACAACTGGGCACTTCCGGCTTGAGTGTGCCTACCATTGCGGTCGGGTGCATGCGCATCAACGGGCTGAAGCCCGCTGAAGCGGAGCGCTTTGTGCAGACGGCTCTTGATGAGGGCGCCTATTTCTTTGACCATGCCGACATCTACGGCGGCGGTGAGTGTGAAGCCATCTTCTCCAAGGCGATTCATATGACAAGCGCCGTCCGCGAGAAGATTCTGATTCAATCCAAATGCGGCATCCGTCCCGGCATAGCCTTCGATTTCTCAAAAGAGCATATTTTAAAGTCGGTCGATGGCAGCCTGAAGCGTCTGAATACCGACTATCTGGATGTGCTGCTGCTTCACCGCCCGGACGCGCTGATGGAGCCTGAGGAAGTGGCGGAAGCCTTTGATATTCTCGCCTCTTCCGGCAAGGTGCGCCATTTCGGCGTGTCCAACCAGAACCCGATGCAGATGAAACTGCTCAAACGTTCTTTGCGCCAGCCGATCGTCTGCAATCAGCTGCAGCTGAGCATCGCGCACGCGACCATGATTTCCCAGGGGCAGCATGTCAACATGGTGGATGAGTTCGCGGTCAATCGGGATGGAAGCGTGCTTGATTACTGCAGGCTGCACGACATCACGGTGCAGCCCTGGTCGCCCTTCCAGTACGGCATGTTTGAGGGCGTGTTTCTCGGCAGCGCCAAATTCCCCGAGCTGAATAAAAAAATCGATGAGATCGCGAAAAAATACGGCGTCAGCAATACCACCATCGCCATGGCCTGGCTGCTGCGCCATCCGGCCAAAATGCAGCCCGTTACCGGCACGATGAACATTCAGCGCCTGAAGGATTGCATCAAGGCGGCCGATATCCATTTGACCCGTGAAGAGTGGTATGAAATCTATCTGGCGGCAGGCAACGAGCTGCCCTGATCGAGTGTAGAGGAGGCCCCTGATGCGGCAGGAAATCAGTACCCAGTGGCTGTCCGGATCTTTGCCGGAATATCCTCCCTTTGAACCGGGCATCAGGCGCGCGCCAAGGCGCGAAGCCGCCTTGAGCCAGGAGGAAAAGGAGCTTGCCGTCCGCAACGCGCTCCGCTATATTCCCATCGAATATCATGAGGTGATGGCGGAGGAGTTTGCGCAAGAGCTGCGGGAACATGGGCGGATCTATGGCTATAGGTTCAGGCCCAAAGGCCGCATCAGGGGCCTTCCCGTTTCTGAATATAAAGGAAACTGCCTGGAGGGCAAGGCCCTCCAGGTCATGATCGATAACAATCTCGATTTTGAAGTGGCTCTGTATCCCTATGAGCTGGTCACCTACGGCGAGACCGGGCAGGTGTGCCAGAACTGGATGCAGTACCATTTGATCAGGGATTATCTGGAGCAGCTCAGGCAGGATCAGACGCTCGTCATGATGAGCGGCCATCCGCTTGGGCTGTTCCGCTCACATGAGTTGGCGCCGCGGGTCATCACCACCAACGGTCTGATGGTCGGTATGTATGACGATCTGCACAGCTTCAACCGCGCGGCCGCTCTTGGGGTGGCCAACTACGGCCAGATGACGGCCGGCGGATGGATGTACATCGGCCCGCAGGGCATCGTGCACGGCACCTTCAACACCCTGCTTGGCGCGGGGCGGCTGAAGCTGGGGCTTGGGCTGTCTGATAATCTGGCGGGCAAGCTCTTTGTTTCCTCCGGCCTTGGCGGCATGAGCGGCGCGCAGGGCAAGGCGGCTGAAATAGCGGGCGCGGTGGCCATCATTGCGGAGGTGGATGCCTCCCGCATCGAAACTCGCTTCCGGCAGGGCTGGGTCAGCCTCCGCAGCGATTCTCTGGAAGAAGTGACGGAGATCGCGCTTAAAAAGCGGAAGGAGAAGAAGGCCTGCGCCATTGCCTATCACGGCAACGTGGTTGACCTGCTCGACTATCTGCTTAAAAAGAATATCGGTGTCGATCTGATGAGCGACCAGACCTCCTGCCATGTCCCTTATGACGGGGGCTACTGCCCTCAGGGCCTCAGCTTTGAAGAGCGCACCCACATGCTGGATGAGGATCCGGCCGGTTTCCGAAAGCTGGTGGATGCCTCGCTCAGGCGGCATTACGAATTGATCTGCGCGCTGTATGAGCGCGGCACCTATTTCTTTGACTATGGCAACAGCTTCCTGAAGGCTGTATACGACGCCGGGGTAAAGGCTGTCTGCAAGAACGGCCGGGATGATCTGGAGGGCTTTGTGTTTCCCTCCTATGTGCAGGATATTCTGGGGCCGGAGCTGTTTGACTACGGCTACGGGCCCTTCCGCTGGTGCTGCCTGAGCGGGAAGGAAGAAGACCTTGACAGGACGGACAGGGCGGCCATGGAATGTATCGACCCCGGCAGGCGGTATCAGGACAGGGATAACTGGGTATGGGTGCGCGACGCCAAGAAGAACAGGCTGGTGGTCGGCACGCAATGCCGCATTCTCTATCAGGATGCGCTGGGCCGGATGAACATCGCGCTGAAATTCAACGACATGGTGCGAAAGGGAGAAATCGGGCCGGTCATGCTCGGGCGCGATCACCACGATACGGGCGGCACCGATTCGCCCTTCCGAGAGACCAGCAATATCCGGGACGGCTCCAACATCATGGCCGATATGGCGGTGCAGTGCTTTGCGGGCAACTGCGCCAGAGGCATGACGCTGGCGGCCCTGCACAACGGCGGCGGGGTCGGCATCGGCAAGGCCGTGAATGGCGGCTTCGGCATGGTGCTGGATGGCAGCGAGCGCGTGGACACCATTCTTCGCATGGCTGTACCCTGGGATGTAATGGTGGGCGTCTCCCGCCGCAGCTGGGCCATGAATGGGCACGCGGTTGAAACGGCGGGAGCCTACAACGAGCAGTTTGGGGACAGCGATCATATTACCCTCCCTTATGCGGCCGATGATGAGCTGGTGCGCGCCGCGGTGAAGAAGGCGGAGATATGAGCCTGCTGATCCATCATATCGGTCTTCTGGCGACCCCGACTGGCACCCGGGCAAAAGCCGGGGAAGAACAGGGAAATATCCTCTTCCTGCGCAATGCCTACGTCTTGATTGAGGGGGATAGAATCGCCGAGGCCGGGGAGGGGAAGCCGCCCCAAACATCCGGGCGGCGGATTGACGCGAAGGGCTGTCTGGTGACGCCCGGGCTGATTGACGCACACACCCATCTGGTGTTTGGCGGCTGGCGCGAGCATGAGCTGCCGCTGAAGCTGCAGGGCGTATCCTATCTTGATATCCTTTCGCGCGGCGGCGGCATCCTGTCGACTGTGCGTGCCACCCGGCAGGCAGACGAGAAAGAACTGGAAGAAAAAACGCTCAAAACGCTCGTATCCATGCTTCAGCACGGCGTTACAGGCTGTGAAGCCAAGAGCGGCTACGGGCTTGATCTGGAAACGGAGCTGAAGCAGCTTCGCGTTGTCAGAAACCTGAACAAAAGACAGCCGGTAGATCTGGTTTCGACCTTCATGGGGGCGCACGCCCTGCCTGAAGAATACAAAAGGGATAGGGAAGGCTACATCAGCCTACTGATTCATAAAATCCTGCCCGAGGTGGCCGGGGAAAAGCTGGCGGAATTCTGCGATGTTTTCTGCGAGACAGGCGTGTTTTCTGCGGAGGAATCTCGCCGTATCCTCTTGGCGGCGCAGGCGCTCGGCCTGCGAAGCAAAATCCACGCGGATGAGATAGACGCCATCGGCGGCAGCGAATTGGCGGGAGAAGTGGGCGCGGTTTCCGCCGAGCATCTGATCGCGGCGAAGGATGAGGGCATTGCTTCTCTGGCCCGCGGCGGCGTGATCGCCTGCCTGCTGCCTGCCACAAGTTTCTATCTGGGCAAGCCCTACGCGAGAGCCCGGGAGATGATCAACAGCCATGTCCCGGTCTGCGTGGCGACGGATTTCAACCCCGGCAGCTGCCCCGGGCATAACCTCCAATTGGCTATGAATCTTGCCTGCTGGAACTACCGCCTGCTGCCTGCGGAGGTGCTGACGGCCGTCACTCTCAATGCCGCCGCGGCCATCGGCCGCGAAAAAGAAACCGGCACGCTGGAAAAAGGCAAGCGTGCCGATCTGGTGCTTTGGAATTGCGATAATCTTGACTATGTTTTTTACCGTTTCGGTGAGAACCTCGTCAGCAAGGTGATTAAAGACGGAGAGCTGGCCGCAGAAAATTAGCCTTATACCAAACTCCATGTCGCCACCAGCGACATGGAGTTTGGTATTATTCAAATTCCGGAATCAGTTCTTCGGTTATCCGCAGCAGTTCGCCGCTGCGGATGATTTTATTCACGGCTGCGATATCGAGCCGTATTTCCCTGTCTTTCTCGTAGAACGCGACCTCTTCGCGTATCCGCTTTTTGATGGCGGCATGCACGGGGGAAGGTCTGTCTTCCAGCAGATCAAGGCTCTGACAGGCGCACATCAGCTCCATCGCCAGCACGCTCAGCACGTTTTCTATAATCATTCTCGCTTTTCTCGCTGCTGTGGCCCCCATGCTGACATGATCCTCCTGATTGGCGGAGGAGGGGATGGAATCGACGCTGGCCGGGTGCGCGTACACCTTGTTTTCCGACACCATCGAAGCCGCGGCGTACTGCACGATCATCATGCCGGAGTTTAGCCCTCCCTGCCGCACCAGAAACGCCGGCAGGCCGCTGAGCTGCGGGTTGACCATACGCTCCAGCCTGCGCTCCGACATATCGGCCAGCTCTGCCGCCGCGATGCCGAGATAGTCAAAGGCCAGCGCCAAAGGCTCGCCGTGGAAGTTGCCGCCCGAGATAACGGCGCCGTCCTCGGCAAAAATCAAAGGATTATCGGTGACGGCGTTGAGCTCGTCCGCGACTACCTCGCTGACATGCTGCAGCGCCTTTCGCACGGCGCCGTGCACCTGCGGAATACAGCGTAGCGTATAGGCGTCCTGCACCCGCAGATGCTTTGATTTATCGAGGATCTCGCTTCCCCGACACAAAAGGCGCATGTTGCGCGCGACAAGGCGCTGGCCCTTCTGCGGCCGCACGGCCTGCACCCGGTCTTCAAAGGCGTTGAGCAGCCCGCGCAGCGCTTCCAGCGACATGGAGGCCGTGAGATCGGCCAGTTTGGCCGCCATCAGCGCGTCATACAGCGCCAGCGCGCCGTGCGAGCACATGGCCTGCGTTCCGTTGATAAGGGCCAGCCCTTCCTTTGCCTGCAGTACATAGGTGGGCAGCCCGGCCTGCGCCATGGCTTCGCGGCCCGGCAGCAGCTTGCCGTGATAGTCCGCTTCTCCAAGTCCCAGCAGGACAAGGGCCAGATGGGAGAGCGGGGCCAGATCGCCCGAAGCGCCAAGCGAGCCTTTTTGAGGAACGACCGGATGAACTCCGGCGTTCAGCATCTCCGCCATGGTCAGCACGATTTCAGGGCGTATGCCCGAATACCCTCCGCACAGCGCGTTGGCGCGCAGCAGCAGCATGCCGCGCACGGTCTCCTCCGGATAGGGGTCGCCCATCGCCGTGCAGTGGCTGAGGATCAGGTTGTTCTGCAGCGTGCTTGCATCCTCAGAACTGATGGAAATTTTTGAAAAATCACCAAAGCCCGTATTGATGCCGTAGGCGGGCTCGCCCTTCTTGACGATATCTTCCACCGCCTGCCGCGAGCGGCGCATTCGCTCTATTGCTTCTTCCGATACCCTGACGCGCACGCCGAAACGGGCGACGGCAACCAGCTGATTCAGGTCCAAATGGTGGCCGTCGATTTCGACAGCCTGTTCTGTCTCAAGGTGCATAAGGGCTCCTTTTTCTGTTTTGATGGTTACATTTTATCATGCGAGGAAGCGAGACGCAAACAAAGAACGGTATTTTTATTTCGTTTGGAGCCTTCTATACAACCAACGAATATCAGGTGAACATCACGCGGATTTTACAGGTAGAATCGCTTGACAAGCGCGAATGCGCATGGTTTAATATTCAGCGCTCGGAAGTTTAGCATTTCTAAACAAAGGAATTGCGGATTGGGCTTTCAGGCAGGAGGGAACATGGATATCGGGGGCGACCTGCGCAGCCTGCGCATCGCGCGGAATCTGACGCAGGAAGAGCTGGCGGACAGGGCGGAACTGAGCAAGGGCTTCATCTCTCAGGTGGAGCGCAACCTGACCTCGCCTTCCATTGCCACGCTGACCGATCTATTGGAATGCCTCGGCAGCAGCCTGTCTGATTTTTTCGCGAAGCCTTCCGATGATAAGATCGTGTTTTCGCCGGATGATCATTTTGTCAAAACGGATGAAGAGGTTTTGAAAGGTGAAATCATCTGGCTGGTGCCCAACGCGCAGAAAAACAGGCTTGAGCCTATCCTGGTCAAGCTCGGCCCGGGCGGGGCCACCCACGAGCTGCCGCCGCATGAGGGGGAAGAGTTTGGCTATGTGCTCTCCGGCAGCGTGCAGCTTTTGATTGGGCACAAGCGTCTCAAGGTATCCGCGGGCGAAAGCTTCTGCCTGCACCCCGGCGATACGCACTTCATTGTCAATCCGGGGAAACGGAACGCCAGTTTCATCTGGATTTCCACTCCGCCATCATTCTGAAACCGGAGGATAATATGCAGGAACAGACAAGGCTGATCAGACTTGAAAACATTTCAAAAGAATATGATGGCGTCCCGGTGCTGAAGGATATCAATCTGTATGTGCGCAAGAATGAGTTTCTGACCCTGCTTGGCCCTTCCGGCTGCGGCAAGACGACCACCCTTCGCATCATCGGCGGCTTTGAAAAGCCCACGACGGGCCGCGTCATTTTTGACGGGCAGGATATTACGGATCTGCCTCCCTACAAGCGCCGCGTCAACACCGTGTTTCAGAAGTACGCGCTGTTTCCGCATCTGAATGTCTTTGAGAACATCGCCTTCGGCCTCAAGGTGTCCAAGCGCCCCAAGGATGAAATCGCGCGGCGCGTGGACGCCATGCTCGATCTGGTCAACCTGCGCGCCTATGGAAAGCGCAGGGTGGATTCATTGTCGGGCGGGCAGCAGCAGCGCATCGCCATTGCCCGCGCACTGGTCAACGAGCCGGAGGTGCTGCTGCTGGATGAGCCGCTGGGCGCGCTCGACCTGAAGCTGCGCAAGGGCATGCAGCTTGAGCTCAAGCGCATGCAGCAGCGCCTTGGCATCACCTTTATCTTTGTCACTCACGATCAGGAAGAGGCGCTGACGATGTCCGATACCATCGTGGTGATGAAGGATGGCAACATCGCGCAGATCGGCACGCCCAAGCACATCTATGATGAGCCCAAATCGGCCTTTATCGCGAACTTCATCGGCGAGAGCAATATCATCCGCGGCCGCATGGTGCGCGACGAGCTGGTGAATTTCTGCGGCAGCAATTTCACCTGCGTCGATTCCGGCTTCCCTGCCAACGCGCCTGTGGACGTGCTGATCCGCCCCGAAGACATTGTGATCGTCGGGGAGGACGTCGGTCAGTTGACGGGCACGGTCAAGAGCGTGCTGTTCAAGGGCGTGCATTACGAAATGATGATCGAGGCGGGCGGTTTTGTATGGAAAGTCCATTCCACCAGCATGCAGCCGGAAGGCGCGCAGGTCGGTCTTTCCATCGTTCCCTTCAATATCCACATCATGCGCCCGTCGGAGGATACGCCCAATGAATAACCTGCATGTGCCGGGATGGTCCTTCTGGCTGATGGGCCTGGGGCTTGCGGTATTCGTCGGGATGTTTATCCAGATGATTCGCCGCAGCAAGGGGATCAGACGCTCTTTCTACGCCTGGCCCTATTCCCTGTGGATGGCGATTTTCACCATTGTACCGCTGATCCTGATTGCCTACTACGCTCTGACTGATAAAAGCGGCGGCTTTACCTTTGAAAACTTCGCCAATTTCTGGGACAGCAACCGCGGCATGAAGAACGAGCTGATTGCCCAGGGCTTTAACCCAGAGGAGCTTGGCATGGGCGCCCGCGGCATGGTGAATGTGGATACGCTGCTGTATTCGCTGTGGATGGCCTTTTTATGCACCGGCATTTCGCTGCTGCTGGGCTATCCCGCCGCGCTTATCATGGCGGACAGGGAGTTCAAGCTCGGTTCCACCATTGTGGTGCTGTTTATCATCCCCATGTGGATGAACTTTCTGTTGCGTACCATCGCCTGGATGAGTCTGCTTGAAGACAACGGCCTGATCAATACGCTGCTCCAAAGCCTTGGCTTTGGCAAGGCGAAGCTGATGTATAACTCGCAGGCGGTGCTGCTTGGTATGATCTATAACTACATGCCCTTCATGGTCTTTCCCATCTACAACTCGCTCAGCCGTCAGGACGGGCGCCTGTCGGAGGCGGCGATGGACCTTGGCGCCAACAAATGGAAAACCTTCTGGCGGGTCGTTTTTCCCATCAGCATGCCGGGCATCGTGTCGGGCATCACCATGGTGTTTATGCCTTCAGTGACCACTTTCTTCATCCCGCGCGTGCTGGGCGGCGGCAATACCGAAATGTTCGGCGATTTGATTGAGCGCACCTTCCTGACGGCGGACGACTGGAATGTCGGCAGCGCCCTCAGTCTGGTCATGATGGTGCTGATTCTCTTAAGCCTCGGCCTTCTTCGCAAGGTTGACCCGGAAGGGGAAGGGGGGAGCCTCATCTGATGAAACTGCTCAAAAGAAGCTATCTTGCCATTATTCTTCTGTTTCTGTATGCGCCCATTGCAGTGCTGATTTTCCAGTCCTTCAATGCCGGGGTCAGCCGCGCCAAGTGGGAAGGCTTTTCCCTGCGCTGGTATGAGCAGCTGTTTCAAAGCCCCAACATCATGAAGGCGCTGTATGTCACGGTCAGCATCGCGCTGCTGGCCTCGCTGATCTCAACGGTGCTGGGGACCATGGCGGCTATCGGTATCCATGCCATGCGCAAGCGCCCTCAGAACCTGATGATGACGATGACCAACATCCCCATGACCATGCCGGATATCGTGACGGGCATTTCCCTGATGCTGCTGTTTATCTTCACAAAGGTGGAGCGCGGCTACTTTACCATGCTGCTGGCGCATATTACCTTCAATACGCCCTATGTGGTGCTGTCTGTCATGCCCAAGCTCAAGGAAATGAACAAGTTCAGCTATGAGGCGGCGCTGGATCTGGGGGCGACGCCCGGTTACGCGCTCAGAAAGGTTATCATGCCCGCTATCTGGCCCGGCGTGATCACCGGGGCGATTCTGACCTTTACGCTGTCGCTGGACGATTTTACCATCAGCTACTTTACCACCAGCCCGCTGGTGCAGAACCTGTCGACGCTCATCTATTCCGAGGCGCGCAAGGGCATTAAGCCCACCATGAACGCGCTGAGCGCCCTGATGTTCGTCGCGCTGCTGGTTTTATTGCTTGTTGTCAACCGGCGCACCGCCGAGACAAAATAAACACGGAAAACGGGAGGTACCCTCGATTGAAAAAGACTCTATCTCTGGTTTTTGCGGCACTGCTGATGCTGACCCTGCTGCCTGCTGCGCACGCGGAAGGGGTTGTGAATGTATTTAACTGGGAAGATTATATCGACCCGGCCGTTCTGACGATGTTTGAGGAAGAGACAGGCATCAAAGTCAACTATATGAACTTTACCACCAATGAGGATATGATGGTCAAGGTACGCGCCAGCCCCTCTGCCTTTGACGTGGTTTTCCCTTCTGATTATGTGATCGAGCGCATGGTGAAGGAAGGCCTTCTGATGGAACTCGACCTCAGCCAGATTCCCAATGCCGCGGGTACGCTGGAATGGCTGAAAAACCCCGCCTACGACCCGGACAACAAGTATTCCGTGGCCTACATGTGGGGGACTGTCGGCATTCTCTATGACACAACCCGCGTGAGCGGCCCCATCGACAGCTGGTCCGTTCTGTTTGAGGATACCTACAAGGGTGAAATCTTCATGCTTGATTCCATCCGCGACAGCTTGGGCCTCGCGCTGAAGTATCTGGGTTATTCCATGAATACCCGCGATCCCAAAGAACTGAACGCCGCCAAGGATCTTCTGGTCAGGCAGAAGGAACAGGGGATCGTCAAAGCCTATCAGGTGGATGAGACCAAGGATAAAATGGTGGGCGGAGAAGGCATTCTGGGCGTTGTCTGGTCCGGCGACGCGCAGTACGCCATTGATAAAAACCCCAACCTTGCCTACGCTGTGCCCAAGGAAGGCTCCAATATCTGGGTGGACGGCATGGTGATCCCCAAAGATGCGCAGAATCCTGAAAACGCGCATAAGCTGATTGATTTCCTGAGCCGCCCTGAGATCGCCAAAATGAATCAGGATTACATTCAGTACTCCACGCCCATTCAGGGCGCCATCGATCTGCTGGGGGAGGACTACCTGAACAATCCCAACCTCAACCCTTCGCAGGAAACCATCGATGCCTGTGAGTTCTTTAATGACATTCCGCCGGAATTCATGACCATTTACAACGCTCTCTGGTCCCAGGTGAAAAACGCCCGCGGGCAGTAACGCTTCTATCACACCAAAGTGAGCCCGGCCGAAATCGGTCGGGCTCACTTTGAACATCTCTTGAAGTCTTAGTCCATCCTTGAATAATTGGGCGCTTCCTTGGTGATGAAGATGTCATGCGGGTGGCTCTCGGTCAGGCCGGCGGAAGTGATCCGCACAAACTCCGCGCTGCGGCGAAGGTCTTCAATCGATTTTGTGCCGCAATAACCCATCGCGCTGCGCAGGCCGCCGATCAGCTGGAAGGTGGTGTCAGACAGCGGGCCTTTAAAGGGCACGCGTCCCTCAACGCCCTCGGGCACAAGCTTCTTGGCGTCCTCCTGGAAATAGCGGTCGGAGCTGCCGTGCGCCTGCTCCATCGCGCCCATGGAGCCCATGCCTCTGTATACTTTGAAGCTGCGGCCCTGATAGATTTCGGTCTGGCCGGGGCTTTCTTCCGTACCGGCCAGCAGGCTGCCCAGCATCACGGCGCCTGCGCCCGCGCCGATGGCTTTGGCGATATCACCGGAATACTTGACGCCGCCATCGGCAATGATTTTGATGCCGAATTTGTCGGCTTCCTCAGCGCAGTCGGCAATGGCGGTAATCTGAGGCATGCCGATGCCCGCTACCACGCGCGTGGTGCAGATGGAACCGGGGCCGATGCCGACCTTGACCACTTCCGCGCCGGCGCTGATCAGATCCCTTGTCGCGGCCTTGGTGGCCACATTGCCCGCAAACAGCGTCACGTCCGGAAAAGCCTTTCGGATGCTTTCCACCGCGCTCAGCACGGAAGCGCTGTGGCCATGGGCCGTGTCGATGGAAATAATATCCACTTTGGCGGCCGCGAGGGCCCTGACGCGGTCCATCATGTCGTGCGACACGCCGACCGCAGCCGCGCACAGCAGGCGTCCGTTCTTATCCTTGGCGGAGTGGGGGTATTTGGTGCTTTTTTCAATATCCTTAATGGTAATCAGGCCGCGCAGGTGAAAATCCTTGTCCACGATCGGCAGCTTTTCAATGCGGTGGGCGGCCAGCAGTTTTTTCGCGTCTTCCAGCGTGGTGCCTTCAAGCGCTGTGACGAGGTTTTTGGAAGTCATCACTTCGCCGATGGCCCGGCTGTCATCCTCTTCAAAGCGCAGGTCGCGGTTGGTCAGGATGCCGACCAGAACGCCGTTGGAATCCGTGATCGGCACGCCGGAAATATGGTAGCGCGCCATCAGGGATTTGGCGTCCGCGATCAGGTGAACAGGGGAAAGATAGAAGGGGTCGGTAATCACGCCGTGCTCACTGCGCTTTACCTTGTCAACCTCCGCGGCCTGCCTGTCAATCGTCATGTTCTTGTGGATGACGCCGACGCCGCCTTCGCGCGCCATGGCGATGCCCATGCGGGCATCGGTTACGGTATCCATCGCGGCCGAAATCAGCGGGATGTTCAGCTTGATTTTGCTGCACAACTGCACCGATACATCCACTTCCTTGGGCAGCACGCTGCTCTTTTGCGGCACAAGCAGAACATCATCAAAGGTCAGGCCCTCACGGATTTGGTTTGACAACATATTCATTGCTCCTTCGTTATTTCGGTATCGGCCGGCTGCTTCTTGCCGCCAAGTGCCTTGATACAGCCGCGGCCATAGTATATAAAGGCCACAAGCGTCAGGCCGGTGGCCAGCCAAAGCACATACAGATGATAGGGGGTGCTGAAGCTGTCTCTGAAGAAGGCGAGTATCATGCCCAGAACCATGGTGAATTGGGCGGTTTTGCCGATGGGCTTTGAGTAGACCACGATTTCGTGGCGCAGCATGCAGGCGGCGCCGATCATCATGGTCAGTTCCTTCACTGCGATGATCAGAAGAATCACCAGCGGCGCCGCGCCTTTCAGCACCAGCGTCAGCATGACGCTAATCACCATCAGCTTGTCGGCCAGCGGGTCAAACAGCTTGCCCCAGTCGGTCACCTGATTGTAGTGCCTTGCGATATATCCATCCAGCAAGTCTGTTGCCGAAGCCGTAACAAAAACAATGAGCGCGGCAGTCTCATTGTTGCGGACCATCATCAGCATCCAGTAAATCGGGATCAGGAAAAGGCGAAGCATGGTGAGGATGTTGGGCACGTTCCAGATTTTTTTTCCGTCCTCCAGCATGTCTGTTTCTCCTTTCGATGCTTTTCGATTATAGCATCGTTTTCACGTGCCGTACAGAC
>CAYZTQ010000035.1:0-20195 GCA_964481445.1 uncultured Christensenella sp.
CTGACCGCCTACGCCGAAGGCGAGGGAAACATCGACCACGGCGGCGGCGGGATGGCTCTCCAAGAGCGCGGACAGCGGTCACGACGGGGCGCAGTACGCTCTCGGCAAGCTCTACCGCGACGGAGCGCATATCGAAAAAAACATCGAAAAAGCCGCGGCGCTGTTTACCGCGGCGGCGGAACAGGAAAATCAATACGCCGCGTATGCCCTCGGCAAGCTGTACCTTGCGGGCGGCGATATGCCGAAAGACGCGGAAGCCGCCGTCAAATGGCTGACCCTCTCCTCCGGCCTCGGCAACCAGTACGCGCAGTATGCCCTGGCGAAGCTGTATCTCGCCGGCGAGGATGTTCCCAAAAACATCCCGAAAGCCGTGGAGCTGTTCACAAAGGCGGCGGAACAGAACAATATGTTCGCGCAGTATCAGCTCGGAAAGCTGCATCTTTTAGGTGAGGATATCCCGAAGGATGTGGAGGCTGCGGTCAGGTGGCTGACCTCCTCCGCGGAGCAGGGCAACCAATACGCGCAATACATTCTCGGAAAGCTCTATCTCACGGGGCAGGACGTTCCCCGCGACCGGGAAGCCGCCCGCGGCTGGTTTATCCTGTCGGCGGAACAGGGCAACGTCTACGCGCAATTTTTCCTCGATCATTGGGATTCGTTCCGCGATCCCTCCGCTTTTCTGGCGGTCACGCGGCTCCTGCACCATTTGAGCCGGATCTTTCGTGAGGAACAGCGCAGGCTGGGCGGCGGCCCGGACATGCAGGTGGACAGCAAGCTGCTTCGAAAGCTACGCCAGAAGAAGATGGCCCAGGGGCACGCCCCCGACGACCATTCCCCGAAGCAAGTCCAGTAAAGGAGAATCCATCATGCAAAAACGAATCACACAGAAAAAAGAAACCGTCCCCATCCGACCCTTACAGACACCGGCCAAGCCGTCCGTTCACCAGCGGGCGGCTTTTTACCGCAGGTGCGGCAAACGCAAACGCTGACAAAGGAGGTCTCTCCATGGCATTCATCCCATTTACCGATGATCAGAAACGACGCGCCAACTCCGTCGACCTGGTGGACTTCCTCCAGCGGCAGGGCGAGCAGCTCGTCCGCTCCGGATGCGAATGGCGCTGGAAGCGGCACGACAGCGTGACGATCCGGGGAAACCGATGGTACAGGCACTCCCGTGAGGAAGGCGGTCTCGCCATTGATTTTGTGCAGGAATTCTACGGCATGAGCTTCCCTGAAGCGGTGACCTTTCTGCTTGGGGATGAAACCGGCGTGGAATGGAACCAGCCCGCCAAGAGCGCGCCGGCGGCCCGAAAGAAATTCGCCCTGCCGGACGCAAATCACGACATGCGCCGCGTGTTTGCGTATCTGCTCAAGCAGCGGTTCATAAACCGGGACGTGCTGTCGTTCTTCGCCCATCAAAGGTTGATCTACGAGGATAAGGAATATCACAACGCCGTGTTCGTCGGCCTTGATGAAAACGGCGCTGCCCGGCACGCGCACAAGCGCGGCACCTACACCCAGGGCGAGCCTTATAAGGGAAACGTGGAGGGCAGCGATCCGAGCTACAGCTTTCACTGGATCGGGGGGAGCGACACCCTTTATGTGTTCGAAGCGCCCATCGACATGCTGTCCTTCATTACGCTGCATCCCCAGGATTGGCAGCGGCACAGCTACGTCACCCTCGACGGCGTGTCCGAACACGCCATGCTCCGGCAGCTCAAGCTGAATCCCCATCTCAAAAATGCGGTGCTGTGCCTGGACCATGACGAGGCCGGCATCGAGGCTACGGGACGGCTCAAGGATATTCTGGCCGAGCATGACTACTACGATCCGGTATACATGGATATCCCCGTGATGCAGCCGCAGTACAAGGACTGGAACGAGGATCTCAAAGCGAAGAACGGCGTCGCGCCCATCCCCGCCCAGGAGCATCCGAAGCTGGAGCTTCTGCCGCGGGTATGCTCCGGACTGGCCGAGGCGTGCGCCTCTTTCCGTTCCCCGAAAGAGCCCCATGCCCTGCTGACGGAGCGGTACCGCCTGCTGGCGCCGTTGGTCGCAAACGGAAAGCTGCCTCCCGCAAGAGAGGTCGAGATCGCCGGACACCTGCGGTTCATAGCGGCCGCCGCCGTTCACGCGGCGCAAAAAGAATACCGCCAGATGGAACGGCCGGTGGCAACGGATGAGCTCGTCCGGCAGCTTGAAGAAAGCTACCGCCCTCATCAGGATCGGGGATGGCTCCGGACCAAGGCCGAGGACATCCGTCTGGACGTCGCGGCCCTGGACCGGCAGCTCCGCGCGGCAGGGCTCAGAAGCCCGCAGGACAAGCAGAACCTCGCCGCGTCTTATATGCGCCTTGCGCTTAACTGCGTCAAGGCCCAGCTTGCAGTTACCCTTGACACACAAAAGCAGCTCCCCGTTCAGGAGGAAGCCGCTTCAAATTTTATCATGACCATGTAAAGGAGGCGGTCTCATGCAGACGTCCCAAATCATCACCCTGATCGTCGTCGGGCTGACCATGTTCGGCGTCATCGGGCTTTTATCCCTGCTGGCGCACTACTATACGCTCAACGGCATCAAATCAAAAACCGTGGGCGACGGGCAGCACGGCACGGCGCGCTGGGCGACAAAGGGAGAAATCAAAAAAACCTATACCGAGGTGTCCTACGAGCCGAAGCTGTGGCGGCGGAAGCAGAACCTGCCAAAAGCTCAGGGGCTGGTGGTGGGCTGCAAGACATCACACGGCTCCGTCACAGCGCTGGTGGACACCGACGACATCCACTGTATCATGATCGGTGCGGCAGGTGTCGGAAAAACGGCCAACTTTTTATACCCGAACCTGGAATACGCCTGCGCCAGCGGCATGTCCTTCCTCACGACCGACACCAAGGGCGATCTGTACCGCAACTACGGCAGCATCGCCAAGGAGCATTACGGTTATAACGTGGGAGTCATCGACCTGCGCAACCCGACCCGCTCGGACGGCAACAACATGATCCACCTGGTGAACAAATACATGGACGAGTACCTCGCCCATCCGGAAAACCTCTCACTGAAGGCCAGAGCGGAAAAGTACGCCAAGATCACAGCCAAGACCATCATCAACAGCAACGGCGGGGACTCGGCCAATTACGGCCAGAACGCATTTTTTTACGACGCGGCGGAGGGCTTATTGGTTTCGGTCATCCTGCTGATTGCCGAATACTGCGAGCCGCCGAAACGCCACATCATATCCGTGTTCAAGCTGATACAGGATCTCCTGGCGCCCTCCGGCGTCAAGGGCAAAAACCTGTTCCAGCTCCTCCTGGCCCACCTGCCGGACGAGCACAAGGCCAAATGGTTCGCCGGAGCCGCCCTCAATTCGGCGGAGCAGGCCATGCAGAGCGTCCTTTCCACTGCGCTCTCCAGGCTGAACGCCTTTCTCGATTCCGAGCTGGAGCAGATCCTCTGCTTCGACACGGTGATCGACACCGAAAAATTCTGCAGTGAAAAGTCCGCCATCTTTTTGGTGATGCCGGAGGAAGATAACACTAAGTATTTCATCATATCGCTGATCGTCCAGCAGCTCTACCGGGAGATGCTGTCGGTGGCCGACGAGCATGGCGGCAAGCTCCCCAACCGGGTGATGCTGTTCTTAGATGAGATAGGGACCATACCCAAAATCGAGTCAGCCGAGATGCTGTTCAGCGCCTCGCGCTCGCGCCGGGTTTCAATCGTAGCGATCATACAAAGTTATGCTCAGTTGGTCAAAAACTACGGCAAGGAAGGCGCGGCCATCATCATCGACAACTGCCAGGACACGGTGTTCGGCGGCTTCGCGCCCAACAGCGAGTCGGCCGAAATCCTGTCGAAAGCCCTGGGCAACCGGACCATCATGACCGGCTCGGTCAGCCGGGGCAGAAACGATCCATCGCAAAGCCTCCAGATGACCCAGCGGCCGCTGATGACGCCCGACGAGCTTAAAGCCATGCCCAAGGGCCATTTTATCGTATCCAAAACAGGCGCGTATCCCATGCGGACGCGCCTGATGCTGTTTTTGAAATGGGGCATTACTTTCGGCAAGCCTTATGAGATCGCGGAAAGGTCGGCAAGGAAGGTGTCCTATGCCGACCGCCGCGAGCTGGAGGACGAAATCATCCGCAGGCACGCCGCCTGCGAAGATGTGCCGGACGACGCGGAGGCAGACGCGGCTGCATCGGGCGGCATCCTGCACACGCCTGTGCAGGAACCCGAACACCAAGCCGCGCCAAAACCGAAAGCGCCTGTCCGCGTTTGACTGGAGGTGACCGTATGTGCTATTTTGCATCCCTCTACTCCTCGGAGCTGCCTCACCGGGCGGTGACCGTGTATATGTATCTGCGTGACCGATGCGACAAGGACGGCAAATGCTACCCGGCGATTGGTACCATCGCCGCGGAGCTGAAGCTGTCCCGAAGCACCGTCAAAAGAGCCATTGCCGACCTGATCCAGTGCGGGCGGCTCCGCAAGGAGCAGCGTTGGCGGGAAAACGGCGGCAAGAGCAGTTGTATATATTTTGTGCTTTAACCGGGCCGGCAGAGGAAAAAGACCGAATGTTCATATAGGGGGAAGTCTGTCCTTTTCGTGAACCATGGGAGGGTTCATGATGAACCGTGAAGGCGAAGCTCCCACTCTAAGAATTCTCAACGGCAGAGAAAAGAACATAAAAATCACTCTACCTTTAAGGTGATGGGAGTCACGGCAGCCGTGTTCGGATCAATCGTGATGATTCCCCGTCCTTTTTTTCTGGCGTATGTGATAAGATGGGCGGCAGGTTCAAGGTGCGCCACCTCGCCGTTCTGATAGACCGCGATGATGAAACCGACGCGGTCGACGAGATAGCGGTTGCACCGGGCACGGCAATCCCTGGTGGGGCGGGTGCTGACCAGGTGGTTGGAAGTGCTTTTTTCAAGGATGACGAAATACCGCTCCCGCAGCTCCGGTGTCCATTTTGTGCCCGTTCTCCAAAGGGCAGAACGCAGAACAGCCGGAGCTGCGGGCATGACGAAGGGAAATTTCATATTATTACCTGTCTTAAACATTCCGAGAGGGCTAAATAATGATTTTCGGATATACGAGCTTTTTGTTCACAATCGTGAGGATAAAATGTATGGATTTTTTATTCTGAGTCTCTACTTAATCAAAGAGAGCATTATCTATTTGAATTTATAAATCTCTAAAATTCCATATTTAACTTGAAGTCCTAATGTTACTATGAATAATACCCCTAACAGATGTTAGGGGTTATACTTTATTTGACTAATTTTAGTTAGGAGAGAAAAATGGAACTTTCCGGGACAAAAGAAAAAATATTTGATGCGGCGATTGATTTGTTCTCTGAATATGGTTATACCGGAGCTTCAATACGTGGAATTGCGGTATCGGTTGGTATTAAAGAAAGCTCTATTTATGCTCACTTTATTAACAAAGAGGATATCCTCAACCATATCCTTGATTACCACATCGGCAGGATGGGTAGGCGAGTGGATATTCACAGTCTGGAAAATGAAATTAATTTATATGCAACCACGTGATGTAATCAAACTGATTTTCTTAAATTATGGGAAGCAAAACGATCCATGAATCGACAAAACGACTCGAATTATCTTTATGGAACAATATGTAAATGTCAGAGCGAGGGAGTTTGTACAAAAATATATGCTTGAGAAGCCGGTGGAGTTTTATCGTTCTCTGCTCGAGCTGATGCTTTCCGAGGGAAGGATTAAAGACAACATTGATCTCAAAATCTCCGCGCAGGAGTTGAACTATGGATTGCTGGGAATTAGTCTGGAATTCGCGTTTGTAAGGCAAACAGGCGCCGATGTTGAAGCAATTTTGAAAAAATTTCAAACCATGTTGATTTCATATTTGATCGATTAGAACATTAGTATTATTCCAGCTTTACTAGGGCGTGTTGACACTAATGCAAAGATATAATAAAATGAATGTATGGAAATAACGAAAGAGCAGTACCAGCGCATAGAACCGTATTTGCCGGTTCAACGCGGGAATGTAGAAATTGATAACATTACTTTTGTAAATGCTATTCTGTACGTTGTGGAAAACGGCTGCAAATGGAGAGGGCTGCCGAAGCAATTTGGCAAATGGAATAGCGTTTATCAAAGGTGCAGACGCTGGGCGAGGTCTGGTGTTTTGCAGAAACTGTTTATAACTCTGCAAAAAGAACGAATCATCGCCATTAACATTGAGATCATAGCGGTTGATTCCACCTCTCTGATAGTTCGCCCAGACGCGCATGGAGCAATAAAAAAACAGGAAAGCAGTCTATCGGAAAAAGCCAGGGCTGATGGGACACCAAACTTCATGTGGTGTCCGCTGATGATAAAACCGTAATTGAGATTCATCTTTCCAGCGGGGATTGTCACGATGCGCCTGAAGGCAGAAAATCTATCGAAATAATCGGTGAGGATTTCGCCGGAGTTCCCGTACTGATGGACAGAGCTTATGAGGGTGACAAAACCAGAGAACTGGCCAAGTCTAGCGGTCATGAGCCTATTGTTCCACCAAAGAAAAACCGCAAGATCCCTTGGGAATACGATAAGCAATTATACAAAAAGCGTAATGTTATTGAGCGGTTTTTTCGCAGAATTAAGGAGTTTGGGCGGATTTTTACACGCTATGACAAACGCGACGAAATGCTGCTGACCTACATCTATTTTGCAATTATCGTTATATAGTTAAATTAGTGTCAACACGCCCTAATTAAAGGCGAACACTATGCGGCTACAATCATTTCGGCGAACCGAAAAGAATGACGATATAACAAGTATGGAGCAGACTATGAAAAAAAACATTCCTATTTCTTTTTTTACACTATTTCGTTCAAAAGATAACATCAACATTCGCAATGTGCGCTTGGATCATCTGAAATATATGCTAATTTTTCCCTTAGCGCCTGTTTTCGCGAATATGCAGGGCGCATTATTCAGCGATTCAATTCGACTTTTTGGGTTGGACGCTATGACGCTGATGGGAAGCGCGTATTGTATCGGCGCGGGGGCGTTGTTTGCGTTTTCGAATGTAAAAAATATGGCAAAAGTTTCCCATATATTCGCAATCGTTACGGCGGCTGCCTATATCCCTTGGATTGCGATGGGCGAAAGTCGGCTTAGCCTGCTGCTGGCTATCCTGTTCATGTTCTTTTTGGGAGGCTGTGCAGCCTGCTCGGCGTTTGCCTACATCTTCGCTCTGAACAATACTGAACGACTGCTTGGCGCGGCAATGATTTCTACTTTTTTTGCGCTCCATCAGATCGATTCCGGCCTGTCCCTCCTATCCGGCTTTTTCGATAAGACCTATTTAACGGCGCTTGTGGCGGGTAGTTGCATCTGCCTTTTCCTATATAAAACAAGCGATTTTACCGTTGTCGAAAACAAACCAAAAGCAACACTGAATACCCCCCTTATACTTACGCTTTATTTCTTTGTTGCCCATTACTTCGTTGAAATATTTTATACCTACCTGCCTGGGGCATCTATGCCCAATGCCATGGTTGCAAACGGAGCGGTCGGCATATTGGTGGTTTGCCTTGCGGTTGCGTTGCAGCTTATCACCAAACGCAGTATCTGGAACATGTGCAACCTGTTCTTTCTCGCGGAAATCGGTACCTATATGCTGTATTTTATGCCGGAGGGTTCCGCTTTACGAAGCTTCGCCCGCTTCCTACACGGGTTCGAACAGATGGGGTACATTGCGGCTTATTACCTTCTAGGCTGTGTTTTTAAGAAGCATGGCGATTTTCGCATTTTCAAGCTGAGCCTTGTCACGATCCTGCCGGTCAGCATGCTTTCCTATGTAATCCCGGGAATTTTCGCTACTTATGCACCCACGCTGCTGCCGCTGGCGGCAACGCTGACTTCCGTGACCGTGTTTATTCTGTTTATACTGATGTCTCCCGCCTACTCCAAACATCTGTTTTTTGCTGAATGGTCTGATGATTTTTACGGGGTGGACATGGCTGAGGCCGGGCAGAAGATCGAGCAATCGTGTATGCTGGAAGGCCTGGGTCTGTCACCGCGCGAAAAAGAAGTTGCCTCGTTGCTTTTACAGGGCCAATCCGCAAAAGAGATTGCAACAAAATTGGAGATCACGATTAGCACTGCCAATTTCCACATTAAAAACCTCTATAAAAAACTTAACATTGGCAATCGTTCGGAACTGTTTGCCCGGTTTGCTTCTTATACTATATCTTCCAAGCCATAAGACCAGTCCGAGATGATGCCGCAAGAGAACCAATGTTAATAAAAACAGCCTTGAGCTTGCTCGAGGCTGTTTTTATGCCTACCTATCATAATTGATAGCTATCAAATTTGTTTTTCCTTCTGTAAGATTAGAAAGGAATGGGGGTGTTATTTATGGCGGCGAATAACTGTTACCAGCGTAGGGTTGACTCTATTATGGAATTAACGCCGCGCGAAAAACAAGTCTTTTATATGCTTCTCGAAGGCATGAAAGCAAAAGAAATTGCTTTGAACGCGTCCATCAGTGTTTCGGGCGCAAACTATTTTATCAAAAAAATATACAGAAAATTGAATGTCAACACCAAAACAGAACTCGTACTACAATATTTCGAATTCCGACAGCACAAAGATAAATAGAGCGCAACGACGACATGGAGTATTCGAAAAAAATTCTATTGGGTATTCAAATCCTTTTGTCAGGGGACAACGCATAATGTATTTGGGGGTCATTGCAAATGCTTTTTGAGATTATCTTTTTATCTTTCGGAATATTGCTGATTGTATCGGCGGCTGCCAACATTCTCAGGAATATGCGGATAAAAAAGAAGGGTATTCTTGTCAGCGCCACCGTGGTTGACATACATAGGACGAGTAGGGCTGGTAAAAACAAGAGCCGTATGCAGTATCATCCGGTTTTTGAATACCGGACTGACTGCGGGCCGGTAAAGACACGTGGCTCGGGCGCAGTGGCGGTCAAGCATCCCGTCGGAACAGTATTGCAAATTCGTTACGACCCGCAGAGGCCCGAGCAGATTCTGGTCGGCGAGCCGGTAGCGGCGGGCCATATCACTCCGATATGCATCGGGATTGCCTTTACTATCGGTTCTGTGCTGTCGATGATCGGCGTAAAGCCGCTTAAATTAGGGGGTTCTGCGTTATACCTTGTGTTTGCGGGTATGCTGCTGCTTTTCGCGATGATCATTTTCGCTATTGTCAAATCTCTGAGGGGCGCCAAAAACAAGTTCGCGCAGCACGTCCTGTCCGAGCAGACGGCGAAAAATGTGCTTGTTGCTGCGAAAAATGAAAACAGCACTATTACCTTTCAATTTGTGAACGGCAACTCGATTAACTATGTGGTACCCGAATGGGTCTACAACGACCTTCGGGCGGGTGACTGGGGAAACCTGACCTTTCAGGGATCTTTGTTTATCCGATTTGAGCAAACCTATAGATAAGCACTGAACGGAGGAATTCATATGTCACGCTTAACAATCATTCTAATTACACTACTTATAGCGTTCACACTCGCAGCCTGCGGTCAAAGCAAATCGACAAGCGGCAGCGACGTGTCGCCCAAACCTGCTGAAGCCAGCTCGCATTCAGATGGCGGCAGTCCGTCTGAAGCAGATCAGCGCATTTCCTTTGACATCAACGATACTCGTGAAGGCACCTATACGGATCATGTCGCTGAGTTGTGGGAGCAGACCAAGGCGGTCATGCGTGAGGATATCCTTGCGGAATATACCGATGAGAAATATCAGGAGATCGGACAGACGATTGATATTGCATGGACGAATCTTCAGGCGCACGCCTCCATTCACCATGCGGAGGAAGCCACTGCCGCTGATGAGGATGTCGCCTACGCAAATGTTACCGGCAAAATCAAGGATCTGATCTTCAAGGCATACGGAAACGGCGGCGTCGGGACTCCAGAAAAACGTGAGGAGAAAAGGGAAAACCTGCGGGATGGAGGGCTTGAACGCCTGATCGGGGATATAGACGAAATCGTCTATTCCGAAAACAGCCAATGACAGGGGGTGAAGCGCATGAAATCACTGAAAAAGGCATTTCTTTGGGTTCGCACGCAGTTTAAGACCCATACCCTGCGTTCTCTGCTTGTCACGGTTCCTGCTCTGCTGATCGTTACGGCGGTGCTCCTTTGGGGCTGCGGCGTGTTTGAAGAGAGGTTTTCTTATCTGCCCGACCGGGCGTATCTCCTTGCTGAAACCGATCCACAGGAGCCGCAAACGCTGGAGGAACTTCTGCAAAGCGACGCGCCAAGCGTCGATACGCTGCTTCGGAACCCATCCATCGCAGAGGAATTGCTGAGCGCCCAGACGCTGACGGATATTGTTGATTCGCGCCTTGCGCTGAACAATCTGCGTAGCCTCGATGAGCAGTTGTCCGGGTGGCTTGAACAGGGGTCAGAGCCTGCCGGGGCGGTAAGCGGTCAGAATGGAGCGGACAATGCGCCGGACGCCTCCACTCCGATGGCGCTGCCGGGCGGTTCCGCAAATGCGGCCGCCGTGCAGACAGGCGGGGCCTTGGCGGTGTCGCCGCAGGTGTTGTCGGAGCAGACCGCGCTCGTTTCTAAGCTGAAAGACACGACATGGCGGCTGCTTGCGCCGAAGGAATACGGGGAGCTTGTAGCCTTCCCCGCCACAATGAACATGAAAGGCGTCTGGCAGTCCCCAAACGAGGTTCTCGTCCACATGGTTCCGTCAGGAGATTGGCTGCCGGAGCAGGGCTATCAGCTCTACCGGGTGGTAAACGGTCAAAAAGAACTGATCGCCGAACAGCTCGCGTCGCCGACGCTTGGTTTGGCCGGAGCCATCGAGGTGGACGGCGCGACTTCCGTGGATGAAAACGGGAAAGAGATCAATATGATCCAGGAGCTGTACCATCAGGCGCAGCTGACCCCGGAAAAACTGACCATGCTCGGCATGAGCGCCGAGGAGTTCCGCGCCCTAGCGTACCGAACCGATACGCTTTCGTCCAAGCCGCGTGTAAGCGGTGAGCTGGATTTTCTGGAGATGCAGAAGGCTCTCATCACCATCCCCGCGAACTTCGAGCAGCGGATTCCCGAGACGGATATCCTGCTCGGACAGACCATCCATGTGCTTGGCAGGCAGGAAAACGGACAGCTTACCAGTGGGGCGGTCGCGTCCTCCCTCTGGAAGAAATACACGGTCCAACCGGCTGAGCTGCCCACAGGCATCGATTCGCTTGGGAGCGAAGAAAAGCTGGAGCTGGCGGAAAAACTGCTTGGCGCACGGCAGCAGCTTGCGACCCTTAGTTTTGTGGACGACGAGTTTGCCGAGGCGGCAGGCTTTCTGATCCGCGACAACATAGAGGAACTCAGCCTACCCGACGGCACGGAGATCACATACATCATCGAATCGTCCAATGGTGGGAGAACGATGCTGTCCGTCACAAAAGGTGCGGAGATCACCCTTTCCAAACCTCAGTCCCTCCTTGGCTATGGCATAGACGGGAAAGTGCCGCTGCGCTGGCAGCAGGCTGAAACCGAGCAAGAGAGAAGCATATTGAGCGGATACCATATCGAGCGAAAGCTCAACGGTGAAAGCGAATTTATTCAAATCACCGAAGAGCCTGTTGCGATCTCCTATATCCTCGATGAAACCGACGTTTATTTCGAGTCGCCCGTGTTTTTTGAGGATGCGGTGGAAAACGGGCGCACAGCCGAGTACCGCATCTATTCCATTGACATCTTTGGACGCAGGAGCGAGTATTCGGAGGTTTTAAGCCTGCGGGTGGAAAAGGTGACGCCTCCCAACGCCCCTTCCGCCATAGCGCCCGGCATCACCCACGCCGGGAAGCGTGGAAAAGATTCTGCCGGCGATTCGCAGATGTTGTCCGCCGTTCAAATCGCCAGCGGTCTCAACCCGGGCAAGCGAGGGATTGTTCTGCCGGTGTTTACCGATTCGCCGGACACAGTGCGGTTTACCATCTACCGTGCAACCGCTGTCGGTGCGGAGGGCTTCGGCCCGCCCGAGGCAATCGCTAATCTGAGATACGACAATCCGAAGGCTGACGCTTCCGGCGAAGGTCGGTCGGGATTTGTTGACCCGTCGCGCTATGAACTCATGTCGGAAGAAGATATGCGCCGGGAGCTGTATGCGGCATCCTCGACATGGATAGGATTTTTCAGATGGGCGAAGCAGGCGCAGCTAAAAGCCGCAGTGCCCTCGCAGCCGGATCTGATCTACTTTGATGCCGACATCGAGGAGGGCTGCACCTACAAATACTGGATCTCCGCGTGGGATTCGTGGAACAACGAGAGCGCCTGGTCGCAGGCGGTGTCAATGGCTGTGCCTACGGATGCAGCGCCGAAGAATCCCAATGAGCTGTTTATCGCAATGCACCCCCGGATTCTGAGCGACCTTTCCGTGAATCCGCCGGGACTCATCCATAGTGGACTTGTCACCTATGACGAGTTGCCGGAGAGATCCGGCCTCCCGCAGCGGCCCGCCCCGGAGGGCGCTGTGATGGAAACCGTACAAAGCGCCCTTGCGAATGGAATCACCATAGGAAGATTCTTCCCAAGCGCTGGTTCCGCATCGTATGCTTCCATTGCCCTGCGGTGCCCTTCGATCATTGACATTGGCTACGACAACCTCCCGCAGGACAGGTATCTCCATATCTTCCTGGGCGTGCGGGGCGAGGATGTTTATCCCGACGGCACGGCGCGGCTGAAATGGCCGGCATACAGCGGCGACGGGTTGGGCGGCTACGTTGTGTATCGTCCCCTGTTCCAGACAACATCCGTTGAGGAAATGCAGAGGATGTCCCGTGACGAGCTCCTTCGGATGGGCAGGTGGGAACGGGTCAACGAAACGGCGCTGACGCAGAACCAGTTGCTCGTCGGGGGCATAAACGCCTCTCCCGGCAGCCTGTCGGTGTTTCTTGTCTGCCTTGAGCCGGAAGGCGCAGCCGATTCGGAGCAGGGCGGCATCAGTTCCCATTTTCTCGGAACCACACAGGCTGGGTTGGAACGAATCAGCTTTGTCCCCGAGTTTCTGGACGCGCCGGAGGGCGGCTACGTCTATGTAGACTGGCCCGCGCCGGAAGACCCGCAGGTGGAGTATTACCGGGTTTACCGCAGCGAGGTTCCATCGTTCAAAAATCCGGTTGACGAAAGCACGCTGGAATGGACGATGGTCGGCGACCGGCTGAGCCACCCCAAATATACCGAGCGCGTGGATCAGTCGTTTGCGCACTATTACTACTACAGGGTCACGTCGGTGTCCCCATGGGGCGTCGAATCGGCAGCCGGAGCGGTGCGGCGCTTCCGCGTACCCGCCACCAAGCCGCCTCAGACGCCCAACCTTCTGCTGCCGCTTCAGACCAAGGACGGAGTGAAGGTGCAGTTCTCGGCGGTCACCCACTGCGACCGGTATGAGATCTACCGTGCGGCAATCCCAAGGCCGGGACAGGTGGAGCTGCATGAGCTGCTGAACACGGACAAGGAGCTGCACGCGGTTTTGTTCTCGTCTCCGGCGCAGGAGGATGTTTACCTCACCAGCCTGTTGAGAAGGTTTACGCAGACATCGCAGCCTGTGACCATCAATCCGATCAGCAGGCTGAAAACCCTCACCGGTTTTAACGCCGGCTCGGTCATTAACAATCTTTCCGCCATCGACGATGATAAGCTGCGGGGCGCCTACAACCGGATCCTTGAGAAATACGGCCCCCTTGCGCTGGCGGATTACAGCGATCTCAGCATCAGCATGATGAACAGAGTGGAATGGGTCAAGATCGGCGAGCTTCCCTCGGACTATGATACCGTGGAGGAAACCGGCGCGCTCGACCTGCTGAAGCCCCTGTCCTTCACCGATTCGACTGCCCGGTACGGCATAACCTACTTGTACACTGTTCAGGCGTGGAACGACGACAATCTCGGCTCCTCCCGTGCCGAGCCTGTGGAGGCGACGCCGCGCCGGAACCGTCCGTTTGACCCCATCGACGGGCTTGCGGGCGAAATCGACGGGAACAAAAAGCCGAGCCTCACCTGGAATCTGCCGAAAATGGCTCCGCTTACCACCGAACAGTGCCTTGAGGATACGGTGGGCTACATCGTCTACCGTTCGGACACGAAGGACGGAACCTACTATCAGGCAAGCCCCCTGCTCTTTGACAACCGGTGGGTTGACGAGGCCGCCGATCCCTATGCCTTTAACTGGTATAGGGTCAAGGTTCTCGACACCGGCGGGTATCTGTCGGAGTTTTCCGAGCCGATATGCGTAAGGCTCACCGTCTATGTCCCCGGCATGGTAACGGTGATCCCCGGACTCACCCCGCCCGAAATCAACATTCAGGACAGCAGCTTCACCGTTACAGAGGGCGAGGAATTTACGGCGGCCTACGAGCTTGCCGGCACGGAGCCCATCACCGTCATGGTCAGGGTCACCGATTCGGGCGGCTCCGAAACAGGAGGCTTCTCCGTGGACGAAGCCGCCCGCAGGGTGATCGCCGCGCCGGGGCTGAAGGCCGGCACCTATCAGGTCACGGTCACAGCTAGAAATGCGGCCGGGGAGGACTCGGATTCCTTCATGCTGATGGTCTCGGCCAAGCCTGTGGGCGATGCACCCCGGATTGCCTTTGACGGCAGCAGCTTTACCTCTACCTACGGGCAGGAGTTCAATACGGTGTACGAGCTTTCCGGCACAGAACCCATTGCCGTCACGGTAACGGCGGTGAACGCAAAGGGCGCTCCCGTATCGGGCTTTTCGGTCGATCCGGGCACACATCTGGTGAAAGCCGAACCGACTCTCGCAATCGGCAGCTATCGTGTCACGGCCACGGCGGAAAATGCCGCCGGCCAGCATTCGGCTTCCTTTACGCTGACAGTCTCGACCAAGCCGGTGACGCCGCCGAAGCTCGCCGCGCGGGAGGACGAGTACAACTTCAAAATGATGTCCGCATCCGGCGATCTAACCGTACAGCTTTCGGCGACGGGCACAGAACCTCTTGTGTGGTCGCTGGAATCGAGCTCGCCGCGCATCAACACCCTTCCCGACGAGGCCAGCATCGACGACGCCGGTCTGCTGACGGTCAGCGGGAGCATTAAGACCGGCACTTACAGCTTCATCGTCCGGGCCAGCAACTCCGCCGGATCGGACGAACGGGTGATTTATCTTACGGTAATGTCCCAGTTCATACCGATTCAGCCCGGCACCTCGGTGCCGCCGGCGACTCCCAGAGAACCGGGATCGCCCCGCATTGAAACGCCGCCGAAGCTCGCCGCGCGGGAGGATGAGTACAACTTCAAAATGATGTCTGCGTCCGGTGATCTCACCGTGCAGCTTTCGGCGACGGGCACAGAACCCCTTGTGTGGTCGCTGGACTCGAGTTCTCCGCGCATCAATACTCTCCCCGACGAGGCAAGCATTGATGATGCTGGTCTGCTGACAATCAGCGGGAGCATCAAGACCGGCACCCACAGCTTCATCGTCCGGGTCAGCAACGCCGCCGGGTCGGATGAACGGGTAGTTTATCTTACGGTAATGTCCCAGTTCATGCTGATCCAGCCCGGTATTTCGGTGCCGCCGGTGAACCCCGCAGCAGCAGGAACGGGCGACGCCGGAATCGCCCAGCTTGTCCATGCGGCAGTAAACACGGTCACGCAGTCTTACCGCCCGTCGTCCAGGCAGGTAGACGCCGTGCCGCTGACACAGTTCACGCAGGCTTACGACTATGAAACCGATCAAATGAAGTGCATGGGCTTTGACATGACAAACGTGAAGCTGAGAAGGGTCCCGTACACCACCGCCTATGCGGGTACGGCGGATCTGGACATCGGCTACGATACGCCCATCAGCGTCTACATCAGCAACGCCGTTTTCGATGACGGCGGCGGCGCGTCCTTCAATCTTCTGAGCAGCGGGACGGTCTACCTGAAGGAGCCGGTCGAGCTAAAAAACATCGGTCTGACGCTGATGAGCCTCAATATGACACCAGAGATCCGCAAGGCGCAGGTCAGCGGCTTTGTGAAAAGCACCGTTGAAGGGCAGAATCTGGCGGGCAACCTGTACGTTTTCGAATTTGAAAACGCAAAGCTGGAGTATGGAAGCATTGAAGCCACCGAAGGGCTGCCACAGTTCCGCTATCAGCAGCTCATAATCAAAGAGCTGAACCATGTGACCATCCATCTCCAGCCCACGAAGCAATGGGACAAGCGGCTGCTATCCATGTCGGCAGACGGAGCGTCCATGAAGTTCCATCTTGAAACGCTGAACAACGAAGGACTGAAATTCACCCGAAGCACGATGAGCTTTGACCTGCAAGGCAGGTTGAACGGCGTTTTCGCTGCCAGAGAGGAGCAATGCTTGCAGCTGCTGGTGCCGGGTGGCGCAGGGCTGCGCGTGGAGAGCGCCGTCCTTGAGTATGCACACGGCGAGGTCAAGCCGGGCGGGCGGCTGGTTGGCAAGCTGGTTCTGCCCTTTGAAAAGGCTACCGCTGGAGGCTCCCTCGTACCGGCGGTTTACGCGGGCGGACATCCCGCCCACAACGAGATGGACGAGCTTGCGTCCGGAAACGGCGAGCTCACGGAAGGGCTGATGGTTGCAATGGGCGACACGCTGGTACACTACGGCGAAGCCGTGCAGCAAAACAGTCTGCTCATCCTTCCCAATTCCTTTGAGCTTCAGGATAAATGCGCATCCATCCCGATCGACCTTAAGAACTGGAACGGCGAGGGCTTTGTGGTGGAAACGTCCTCCATGGACCCGGTGAGGGTGACAAACCGCAATGTTGGAGAAAGCGGATACAATCAGGACGGTTTTTATTATACTCAGCGTGCGCAGGCCGTGATCGTCTCTCCCACATCCGTGTCGGTTGACCTGAACCGGGATGCTTTCCTTCCGGGACAGGCGCAGGCGCAAAGCGGCGCAGAAGAAATCCTGACGCCGAAGGAGACCCAACTGCCGTTCTGGGTCGGCATTGTGATAAACGGCGGCAAACTGGAACTGCCGTCCGCCTACATCCAGCAGAAAGGCGGCGGAAGCATTGAATTTACACTGGCAACGGGCGAGATGATCTATGACCTGAACGGCTTCAGCTATCAGACCTATATGTACAGCAACGATCCGCAGGGCGTGCCGGCTCAGTTCGGTGATAACCTAGGCGGCTTCAAGGAGGTGCGCGTCAAGGACTGCCTTCTGGATATGTATGCCAACCGCGTCAACCTTGAGATCAACGCAAATGTCAGGATCGATCTATTCCACCGTGAATGGATCGAAGCGAAGCTGTTTACAGACGAGAAAGGAAAATTCATCTGCTCGGCAGCACCGACAGAGCTGGAGGACGGTCTGGCGAAGGATGTTGACGTCCACATAAGCGGCGGCTTCTTTGAGCCGGAGGGTCTGAAAATCAGTGGGCAGCTCATCCTGCCTCTGCCGGGAACCGAGGGCTTTGAGATAGGCGCCGAGGAAGCGCTCACCTTCAGCAATATGATCGTTCCGTCCGATTTGGAGAAAATCCGTACACAGGACGGCACAAACAGATATGCCTCCGTGCCGCTCGACAAGCCGGTGAACATCAACTTTGAGGGCTTCCCGATGGAGGTGCGGGGATTTGACATCAAATATACCGCCCCGCCGCCGATGAACAGTATCGGTGAACGAAACAAGCACAAGTCCGACTGGGTGGAGCTGACGCTGCGCGGCGCGACACAGCTTTCCAACACGATCGCGCTGTCGGACGAGTCAACCGACTCGCTGGTCATCAAGTGCGCCGACAGGCGGGACACTCCTACTGTTATCCATGATGCTTCCGTGTCGGTGCTGAACAACTCCTTCGACGGCTGCGTAGATGTCGTGGGTGTGTTGAGGCCCAAGAAAAACCAAAACACGGGCGGCAGCCTTGTGGAGTTTGAAACCGATGAGCTGACCCTCAACTTCCTGGGACAGAGCCTGGAAGACCTGCCGGTGACCCACTATGCCCGCTTTGGTAAATCCGGTGACAAATTCTACTTCGCCGTAGGGCTTACGCCTTTGGGTGGAAACCCCATCAACTTCGGCGGCGGAAACATCAGGAACTTCACCGGACTGGTAGCCCAGAACATGGTGGTTGAGAAGGATGCAGAGGGAAGGCTGGCCTTCCCCGACAATGCCGGAGCCATGGGAGCCTACATCAAGAACCTACAGGTGGGCGGCGGCAAATTCTCCGGTGGAATCAAAGGCGAGATGACCGTTATCAAGCTGTGTACGATCAAGGACTTGTATTTCGGTTTTGAACCTGGTCCGAAGGTCGCGGCAAGCGGAGAAGTATATATGCCGCTCGATATCAAGTCCATCGTCAACGGCAACCCGTCCCGATATATCGGTAAGGCGGTTATCCAGTACAGGCATCCTGAACGCTACTTCTCCTTCAACCTGACCTTTGAAAAAATGAACCTCGTACTGTTCGATTTCAGCGGAAGTTTGGGCTTTGAGTACAGCCCCCGGCTGTTCGGAGTCCAGATCGGGTATCCCGAAACGCTGGTTACAAACTTCCAGCTTGGCCCCATCCCTGTTCATGTGGGCGCAGGGCTGGCTTACCGCATCGATGAAGACAGCGCATCCATGGTTCGGGCAAAGTTTGAGTTCGGTCTTGAAAAGGACATCAACATTGCCATCGTTTATTTGCGCGGATATATCTACGCAGGTGCTGACGGGGCCTATTACTTTGACGGTCCCGACGCCGACAGGATCGCGCTTGAGCTGTATCTCAAGGGCGGCATCAACGGAGGAATCCGGGCGGCTGGGAAACGCTTCGACATCATCAGCTTCTATCTGGATGCGCGCGGAAATCTGGCGGCTGCGTCTCCGTACACCGCTTGGGATCTCGAGTGCTCCTGCAAGGTGTCCTACAGCCTCGATTTGTGGCTGGTGTCGGTGGAAGGCTCGGTCAATGCGAGATTCGACACAACGATAGGATGATAAATATGATATTGCTCGAAAGCACTACGCACGTTCCTATCGTATGGTCTTCGCCGGCTGGCAGACCATTGAGGCCATGAAGTATTTCTTCTACAGCACAGGCGTTTCACAAATTGGCTGGGTCAAGAGGAATATTACAAAACAGAATAGAGCCAAGGGCAAACCCATCAAAAGATGGGGACGCAAAGCCATAGGATCTAAGGCGCTTCTCGCGCTATGATAGCCTGGCTGCCAAAAGTCAAGCAAAGCCTACCCTTTTCCCAGAGGGCGGGCTTTTGCGGTCTTTCTGGCTTTTGACGGATGATTTCAGGGTATCATATAAGGCTTTCGCCGTGCTCCTGGCGAAAGGGGGATCTATGATTATCTGTTTCTACTCCATTTGGAGGCTGAAATAAAGACGGAGCACTTCGTACATACGACCATCCTCAACTTCAATATTACAAAAAGTCAGCGTTTTGTCTGAACGGGCAAAGTACTGACTTTTTATTTTCGACAAAAAAACGGGTAGTTCGACTTTCGAGGGAGGATGAAAACGCTTTTGCGTTTTCCGGCCTCCTTATCCGTTCATATCCGCCCCGGTGCCGTTCCCCGCCGCCTGTTCTTCATTTTCGGATTTCAAAAATCGTGAAATGGAGGACAAGCTCATGGATAATCATGACACAGAATATACACTGCTGGTCGGGAAAAAGCGCATCCTCGTGACCCAGGAGGTCTATAAAGCCTATTACCGCTGCCGGGACAGGGAAAAATACCTGGACAAGCTGGCGGAGGAAAATAACATCTCCCTGGAAGGCTGCGCCGAGAAAGGCATTTCCGTGGAATACATAATCGCCACTACCGAGGACTCCATGGAGGACGCGATCATATTAAACGAGATGATCGCCAGGATGCTCCGGTGCGTTAAAATGCTCGACGGTCCGGACAGGAAGCTCATCGTGGAGCTGTATCTGCATGGCAAAAGCGAGCGCCAAATATCCAGGGAAACCGGCGTTCCCCAGCGGACGATCAACGATAGGAAGCGCAAAATCCTGTCCAAATTAAAAAAACTCATGGAAAAGTAAAAATAATTCCGCTCAACCCCTCACTTTTTTCCCTAAAGAAGTGAGGGGCTTTTTTTATTCCCCTGTTGCTCTTTGAAAAGTCCATAACCGGCTGCATAAATACATGATCTGTCCGGCCGTGATGAGCGGCAGCGACGTTGACGGGCGCGCCAAGACTGCCTGCGGATGGGTGACAGACATCCGTCGAACCGATGGCA
>CAYZTQ010000036.1:0-19673 GCA_964481445.1 uncultured Christensenella sp.
TCAGGGCCGTACTTGACCATGTGCTGGGCGATCTCTGTGACCAGCTCTTCATTTGTGATGTTGCCGGTGTGCCCCTTGCGCGGGAAGGTGAGGCTGTAGCCCTCGTAGTCGGTGCCCTCCAGCCAGTCCCCCAGCTCATACTGGGCCAGGTTCAGGTAGTAGCTGTCCATATCGCCGCCGCGCAGGTGGATTTTGCCCTTCAATTTGGGGCCGAGTTCCTGCCAGTTGGTTTTGAGGATATTGGTCAGGTCATAGTGCTGCTGCCAGTAGGCGACTACCTCTTTATCGATCACACCCGTCACCGGGTCCCACACGCGGGCGGGGTAGCCGTTTTCTTTCATGGGGCCGTACACGGCCTCCCAGACCGCCCACTGGCCGAGGCTCAGCGCCTCCTGCCCGCCGATGGCCATCTCATAGTAGTTCTCATCCTGAATGGTGAACTGAACGTTGCCCTTGACATCGCGCGCCGAGGGGCGGGCCACCTTGTGCCAGCCCTTATCCAGATAGTAGGCGTTCTCATCCTCATAGAGGTTGACGATCTGGTAGCCGTGAAAATCGACCCCATCGGGGCACAGCGCCCAGGCGCCGCCGAAGAAATCAGGGTAGAACACCTGCAGGGCGAGGGATTCCCACCCGCCGGTGGAGCCGCCTGCCAGCGCGCGCGCCCAGGGCTCGCCCACCGCGCCGAAGGTCTTCTCAATGTAAGGGATCAGCTCGGTGATGATGGCTTCGCCCCAGGGGCCGAGGTTTTCAGAATCCACCGAATAGCTGGTATCGTAGAACATGTTGGCGTCGCGGAAGGTGACTACGATCATTTCCGGCGCGCTTTCGTCCCAGAATTTCGTGAACTTTTCAAAGCTCTCGCGCCCTGCGCGGCCATAGTTCATCGGCGCGTTGCCGCCCGGCCAGTGCCCCTGATAGTAGAGCACGGGGTATTTCTTGTCAGCGCTGTAATGCCTGGGCAGCAGTACGTTCGCGCCGATATACATGGCCGTTCCCCAGAAGGCGCTGAGCGCCTCGCTTTTGATTTTGACATACTTGACCAGCTCGCCGTCCTCATAGTTGCCCTGCTGGTCCACCTGGCCCTCCTTCAGCTCGTAGCCGAGCGGCACGGTCTGATCGAGCGTCAGCTCGACCTTGGCGGCGTAGGGATCGGCCGTCTGCATCGCGCTGTAGAGGTTGTAGGGGTTATCGGCAAAGCTGCCGCCGCCGCCGTGGTCGGCCATGCCCCAGACGGCAGGGCCCTGCGCCCGCTCAAATTTGGTATACACAATGAAGAAGGCCTGCAGCGCGTATTCGCCCTGCGGCAGCTCGCTTAATTGAAAGGGCCAGCCGCTCAACTCGGGATCGTCGCCCGACAGCGTGATGACGTCGCCCGCCTTCAGGCCCCACACCGTCTTGCCGAAGACCGGAATGCCGTTGACATCGAGGCTTTCGTAGAGCTGGGCGCCTTCCTCGGGCAGCTGATGATCCAGCATCAGCAGGACGCGGCCGTTCAGCTCGCCCTCATAATCATCCGGCACACGGATGCTGACAGAAACCGTTTCCGCTTCCGCCAGGACGCCAAAAGAGGGAAGGATCATCAGTACGCACAATACAGCCGCCAGCAGTTGATTCAGCTTTTTCATTCCGCCCACGCTCCATTTCTGTATAATTATGCTTTAATAATACATATTTATGCTCGTTTGTCAAGCCCTATGGCCGATGTTTCCATTTTTTTGCATTTTGATGCGCAGGGAACGGTTGCCTACCTTTTCGCCGCCCCGGCCGGGGAAGAGGCGCTGTCCTGTTCCAGAGCGTAGCGCATCGCGTCGATCAGGTGATCCTCACCCTCGGGGATGGGGAGCGTTTCCCCCGAAGCGTCCCTGCGCCAGCGGTAGTTTTCCAGCTCCGCCATCATGCCGGCACAGTTCTTATCCACCACGATTTCCATACCGGAAAGCCAGCGGAGGCCGTGGCGCAGGCTGTCCGGCCCCTTTCTGGCGGCAAGGGCGCGGATGCCACGCCGCCGCAGCTCCGCGATGCTCTTGGGCTCCGCGCTGTCGCAGACGATGGGCCGCGCACCGGCAAAAGCCCTGAGCCTCTCTGCCAGCGCCTCGTTGGAAAGGCCCCGCTCCAGCATCTCCTCCAGCACATAGACCCTTTTCTTTTGCATATCGATATGCAGCTTCACGGCGGCGGCCGGGTCTCTGGCATAGCCGAAATCCAGCCCGAAGCGCAGGCGGTCGGCCTGCTCCTTTAGGGCAGTCAAATCCTCCGTGTGCCAGTTTGGCAGCACCGCGCCCGCAAGCTCGCCCCACTCGCCCAGCGTGTAGACGCGCCGAAAATAGGCGTCGCTCTCGCTTTCGTAGTTTTTTCGATCATCCTGCGTAAGAAAGCAGTTGTCAAGGTAGGTGGTCTTGAGGATCAGCAGCTCCTCCTCCTCCAACTTCTTCTGCCCCTCCTGCCAGCCGGTGAAGAAATGGCGGTAGATCCAGTGCCCGCGGCTGACGGGGTTGAAGCTGAGGGTGATGCGCTTCTTGTGGCGGCTGACGCCGCGCAGGCGCTTTTCCAGCTGCTTCATGTCCTCATAGCGGCATTCGGTAGCCTCCTCCATCCAGATGTCGGTCAGCGCGCCGCGCCCTGGGGTGAGCGACTTGATTTTCTCCGCGTCGTCCAGCCCCAGAAACAGTATCTGCGCGCCGTTGTCGCGGCAGGTGAGCGTCAGGTCGCTGCGGCTCACCTCAAACCTTTGCGCGATGCCAAGGCGGGCCGCGGCCTTGAGCACCTCATTGAAGCAGCTGTGCCGCAGCGTGCGGGCCACCTGCCGGACAATCAGGGTATTGCGGCCGCACAGCGCGTCCAGCGCCGCGCGCGACGACAGAAACACGCTCTTGCCCGAGCCCGCCCCGCCAAAGAAGATCTGGCGGAACTGCTTCGCGCACAGATAGGGCCGGTAGCAGGCGTTGAAGGCGCCGGGCGGCACGATGATGCGCCTTTCGCTCACGCCTCTTCCCCCAAAACCAGCACCCAGTCGTCGGACACGGCCGCGGGGGCCTTCTCCTCCGGCAGGCTCATGCCCATGATTTTCAGCAGGTCGCCGGTGCTGAGCTCTCCCCCTTCCAGCCTTTCCTTCAGCTGACGCAGGGCCTCGCAGCGGATTGCCTCCCCCTCGGGCAGAGCCCGCCCTCCCCTTTTTCTCTGCCCTGCGGGCTTCGCAGCTTCTTTGTCCATACCCTTCCTCCTTCCTTTGTTTTCAGAAAGAAGGTAGCAGCGCCTCTCCCCTTCCGCAACTGACATGGGCTGACAGTTTCTCTTGCGCATCCTCTTTTGAGGTGTTATAATTTCCGTAATTAAGGAAATTAGCTCAAATTTCTTGATTAACGGAAATTACCCCTTGAAGCAAAATCTGGTTTCCAAAATAAAGGAAAGACTGTATAATTGCCTGTAAAAGGGAAATTGACTGGAGAGGAGGCTGCCCGTGCCCAACTACCTCGCGCTGATCGGCGACATCAGAAATTCCCGGCAGATTGCTAGGCGGGCGGAAGCGCAGAAGGGTATTCAGGCTGCGCTCGCGCAGGTCAGCGAGGCCTACCCTGCTCTATTCGCCTCGCGCCTCACCCTGACGCTGGGGGATGAGTTTCAGGCGCTCATTTACCCTGAGAGGCTTGGGCTGACGCGCATGCTGGACGAGCTGGAAATGCGGCTGCTTCCCTACCCTTTCCGTCTGGGGCTCGGCTTCGGCAGCATCAGCACAGCCATCGACAGCCGCGTCAGTATCGGCGCGGACGGAGAGGCCTACTGGCGCGCGCGGGAGGCCATCGGCTATGTCCACGCCAACGAATCGGGCGGCAGGGTGAAGACCCACTGCCTCGGCTTTTCAGCAGAGAAGGATGAGCTGCTCAACGGCCTCCTGGAAGCTTCCGACACGCTGAAGGCCGGCTGGACGGCCCTGCAGCGGGAAACCTTCAGCCGCTTGATCCTACAAGGCATCTATGCCCCGGTGTTCGATCAGAAGAGTTTCGCCGCCTCCATCGGCATCTCGGAAAGCAGCCTCACCAAACGCCTGAGCGCAGGCAACATCAAGCTCTACTTCAAGCTGCGCGCTCTTATAGAAAAGAGCGTCAGGAGGTGGCAGTGTGCTGAGTGACCTCGTTATCCTGTTCCTGATCGCGCACGTCGCGGCGGATTATTATCTGCAGTCCTCCTCGCTGGCCCGGAGAAAGGAAACCGAAGTCCGCGCGCTTTGCCTGCATGCGCTGATCTATTGCTCCGCCATGCTGCTGTGCTCACTGCCCTTTGCCTTCAGGGACGGGCAGTGGAAGCTAGCGGCGGCCGCCCTATCGCTGGGTGCGTTGCACGCGGCGGCGGACCTTGTCAAGTTCTTCCTGACCCGGGAGAAGCGCGAAAGAAGCCCCGAGGTTCTCGCCTTCCTCTATGTGCTGGATCAGGCGATCCATATCGCCTGCCTTGTGCTTGTGCTGAGCAGGGTCAGCTACACCCCTCCCCTGCCTGGCAAAATTCTGCGCTGGGTGCTGCTGCTTTCCGTCATTCACAAGCCGGCCAACATCACAGCTTCAAGATGCTGCTGCGCAGGTATGAAGCGGTCAGGGAGGCGGACCGCTCCGGCACGCTGATGGGCGCCGGGGCGGTGATCGGCAGCCTTGAAAGGTTTCTGTGCGCCATTTTTATCGGGCTTGGGCAGTATGCCTCCATCGGGCTCATCTATACGGCCAAATCCATCTCCCGCTTCAAGAAAATCGAGGAAAACCCCAGCTTCGCCGAGTACTATCTGATTGGCACCCTGTACAGCATCCTCTTTGTTATTGTATCCTACTTACTCATCATCCGCGTTTTGTAAGGAGAAAACCATGAGCTTAGCAGACGCCGTATTTATCGATAACTGCCGCCGCATCCTCAAGGAGGGCGTGTGGGACACCGATTTGCAGGTGCGCCCCCGCTGGGAGGACGGCAGCCCCGCGCACACCGTCAAGCTGTTCGGGCTGGTAAACCGCTATGATTTGAAAAAAGAGTTCCCCATCCTGACCATCCGCAAGACGCAGCTGAAAAACGCCGTGGATGAATTGCTGTGGATCTGGCAGAAAAAATCCAACAACGTGCACGAGCTGGCTAGCCGCATCTGGGATCAGTGGGCGGACGAAAACGGCAGCATCGGCCGCGCCTACGGCTATCAGCTGGGCGTGAAGCATCAATATAAAGAAGGCGAGTTTGACCAGGTCGACCGCATTCTCTATGACCTCAGGCACAACCCCGCCTCGCGCCGCATCATCAGCAACCTCTATGTGCATCAGGATCTGCACGCCATGGCGCTCTACCCCTGCGCCTACAGCATGACCTTCAACGTGTCGGGCAAAACGCTGAACGCCATTTTGAACCAGCGCTCGCAGGACATGCTGGTGGCCAACAACTGGAACGTGGTGCAGTACGCCGTGCTGGTGCATATGTTCGCGCAGGTGAGCGGCCTTGAGGCCGGCGAGCTGGTGCACGTGATCGCGGACGCGCACATTTACGACCGCCATGTGCCGCTGGTAGAGCAGATCATCGAGAATGCGCCCTACGAGGCCCCCGCCTTCCATCTGAACCCCGAGGTGAAGGATTTCTACGCTTTCAAAGCCGATGACGCGCAGCTTCAGGATTATCGCTTCCACAAGCTGGAAGGCCGCATCCCGGTCGCGGAGTGAGGCAGTATGCAGGCGATCGTCGCAGTAGATGAAAACTATGCCATTGGCAAAGGGGGCGGCATGCTGTTTAGCCTGCCGGAAGACCTGAAGTACTTCGCGCGTATGACGAAGGGCAAGGCGCTGGTGATGGGGCGGGCGACGCTCGAATCCTTCCCCGGCGGCAAACCCCTGCCCGGCAGGCCGCACATCGTGCTGAGCCGCGACCCTTCTTTTGCCGTGCCCGGCCAGCTTGTGGTACACTCGCTCAAAGAGCTGGAAGAAGCGCTCGCGCCATACGCGCCGGATGACGTGTTTCTGGTGGGCGGCGGCCAGCTCTACAGCCTGCTGATCGACTGCTGCACCGCGGCCTACGTCACCCGCGTGCGCGCCGCGGCGGCAGGGGCGGACAGCTGGTTCCCGAATCTGGACGCCCGCCCGGGCTGGGCGCTGGCGGACGAAACGGAGGCGGCTGTGGACAACGGCTATGCCTATACCCGCCGTTGCTATCGCAACACAGCCGTCAGAGCCATCTCAGATATAGAGACAAAACAGTAAAGCGAAGGAGAACGGAAACATGTCGGAAGAAATGATCGAATACAGGTACGATACCCAGCTTTTGATTGAGGGCACGGGCCTTGATGAAGACGCCATCTTCGACTATATCTCCCAGAACATTGTGGGCGACAGCCTGCTGGCCGTCGGCGATGAAGAGCTGATCAAGGTGCACTACCACACCAACGAGCCCTGGCAGGTGCTGGAATACTGCGCCACCCTCGGCGATATCTACGATATCGTGGTAGAAAATATGCAGCGCCAGTCTGACGGCCTGCAGGGATAAGGCCATGAGCAGGATGCCCTGCCTGTTCGTCGGCCACGGCTCGCCGATGAACGCGGTGGAGGATAACGCCTTCACAAGGGTCTGGGAAGAGCTGGGCAGCACGCTGCCCCGGCCGGATCGCATCCTCTGCGTCTCGGCGCACTGGTTTACCGAGGGTACGCTGCTGCTCACGGGCGATCAGCCCCGCACCATCCACGATATGTACGGCTTCCCCGAGGAGCTGTACCGCATCGTCTACCCCGCGCCCGGCGCGCCGGATACGGCCGAGAGGGCCCTTGCATTGCTGGGCAACCGGGCCCGCCCGGACGGCAGCTGGGGCTTTGACCACGGCGCCTGGTCAGTGCTGCGCCGCATGTACCCGAAGGCCGATATCCCGCTGACGCTGCTCAGCGTGAACCGGCGCGCCTCGATGGAAGAGCATCTGGCCCTCGGCCGCGCCCTGTGCCCCCTGCGCGAAGAGGGCGTGTTGATCGTGGCCAGCGGCAACATCGTGCACAACCTTGCCAGCATCGACTGGCAGCGGAAGGGCGGCTTTGACTGGGCGGACGCCTTTGACCTCTACATCAAGGAAGCGCTGCTTGAGCGCGATACGGACAGGGTGCTGCATTACGAGAAGGCCGGCCCCTGCGCCGCGCTTTCGTTCAGAACCGTGGAGCATTATGCCCCGCTGCTCTATGCCCTCGGCGCTTCGGACGAGCAGGACGAAATAACAGTATTCAACGAAGCCCGCGTGCTCGGCTCATTGTCGATGACCGGGTACCGGTTCGGGTAAGGAGTTGCTATCCATCAGCATATCACGCAAAGACGGCCGCCCCATTGAAGGGACGGCCGTCTTTTTGCGCTGCGCCGCAAATATTATTTAAAGAAATAGCGTTTCTGCACGCCTTCCAGCGCCTGCCCGTGGCGGGCCTCGTCCTTGCACATGTCGTGCAGGGTGTTGTAGACCTCGTTGTAGCCCAGATCCTTGGCCAGCAGCGCCAGGGCCTGCTTCTCCCTGCAGGCGTTCAACTCCAGCTCGATGCGGTTTTTCACGTTCTTTTCGACATCGTCGGCCAGCGAATCGCCCAGCATTTCACAAAGGCGCGCGGCGTGTGCCACCTCTTCCATCGCCATGCGCTGGAAGGTGTTGGCGATTTCGGGATAGCCCTGGCTGTCCGCCTGACGGCCCATGGCCATATAGACGCCGGCTTCAAAGCACTCTTTATCAAACTGCTTGCGAAGGCCGGCCACGACACGCTCATCCATGCCCTGCGCCAGGCCCAGCCGGTGCACGTCCGTCCACTGGGGGGTTTCCTCCAGCCTTTCAAACTTTTCCTTGCCCACCTTGCAGACCGGGCAGACCTCCGGCGGTTCATTCCCCTCGTGCACATATCCGCACACCTTACAGATCCATTTCATGTACCGCGACCTCCTTACACTGTCCACTGAATGATACCCGTGGCTTTGGGCTGTAAACGCCCCGATCCTCCCTCAAAGGCGGCAGGAGAGCGGTTTTTCATTGAAAAAGCAGGCAGGAGCGTCATCATGTTACGTGATAAAAATATTTTTTCACTTTTCCGCAACATTTTGCCCCTCTCATGCGTCATATATATTGAGAGGTGATCAACATGACACAATTGCTGACGCAAACCGGAAGGGAAAAACTTGGACAGAGCATCATTGCCTACAGTGAAGAGGAACGCAAAGTCTACGTGGACGGTGTTCCCTGCCCTTTGACCTCGCAGGAGTTCCGCCTGCTGCAGGCCCTGGCCGAAGGCGCGGGCAGCGTGCTCAGCCGCGACAGCCTGCTGTGCGCGGCCTGGGATTACCTGACCCCCGGCAAAAGCCGCACGGTGGATGTGCATGTGCAGCGCCTGCGCCGCAAGATGGGCGACGAGCTGTTTGAAACCGTGCACGGCAAGGGCTACAAGCTGCGCGCCATCCCGATGGCCATCTGACCCTGCCCGGCAGAAACCCCCTTCCCCCCGCGACGCGGCGGCGCCAGGCGGGTTTCCCTGCCCCGGTATAAAATAAAAAAAGCGTCTGACAAAATCCAAAGTCAAAAGGGCCGCCCGCGATTATCCGCGGACGGCCCTCCATTCAGTCAGTCAAGGCAGCGGAAGCGCTATCTTCCCCTGCCAGGGGTTTCAAGCACAACAGCACTGCCGCGCCATAGGCGGCGCGGCAGCAGACACCATATTCTGTTGTCGGGCTCTGTCGGTTGTGCGCTGTCGATTTTCCATCTATATACAAGATATCCTGCGATATCACCGGAAAATTGCCGGACTGCGCGATTACCAGGGTTTGTGGTTTCCATTCCGGTCAAGTTCCAATTCAGTCGAGTTTGGGTTCCGCTTGCGCAGCCCGGCCCGAACGTTGGGTTAGCTTGTTGTTTCCAGAATAGTCCGTGGATAAATCGTGATTACATCGTCAAGTTCCTGCGGAAAACCCTTTCAGCCAACCGATGGCCACGTCCCTTCATACTCCCTGATAGACGCCCCCGCAATCATCATCCCCAAGGGGATGGACCGTGGAGTGTTCCCGTTAAAGCCTCACAGCCTGCCTGTGACCGGCCTTGCAGAGGATACCAAGACTCTTAGTGTGATAGACCTGAGCGGGGGCGCAGTGAGCAGATGGGTTCCAATAAGGTTTCAGTAATCAGCAAACCGCCCTCCTTTGAACCTTGTACTTGGTCTTCCTTTGGTTCGTCTGTATCATAACACCAAAGTTCATCCTTGTCAACACTTTTGCTCTATCTGGTTTAATTTTCTCCTTCATCTGCAAATTCTTGCATCTCACATCATCAATTCCTGCAATTTTTCCGGCAGCGGCGAGAGCGCCTCCACAGGCCGGCCCGAGAGCGGGTGGCGCAAAAACAGCCGTGCAGAATGCAGCGCGAAGCGGCCCGGCAGGCGCGGGTCCTCTTCCCCGTAGAGAAAATCGCCCAGCACCGGGCAGCCTATGGCGGCCATATGCACCCTGATCTGGTGCGTGCGCCCTGTCCTGAGCCGCAGCCCTACAAGACTGCCGCCTTCTCCCTCACGAAGCACCCGGTACTCCGTCAGGGCGCTCTGCCCTGCCCGGTCGATCACCCGCCGGATACCGGGGCCGTGCCCGATCGCAAGATCGATGCAGCCCTCCGTTTCAGGAAGTCTGCCCTTCACCACAGCCAGATATTCCCTGACAAAGGCGTCCGTGTGCAGCAGGCTTTGGGCCAACTGCTGCGCGTGCGCGTTTTTCACGACCAGCATCAGCCCGCTGGTGCCCTTGTCCAGCCGGTTGACGGGGCGGTAGATAAAATTCTCAGGGCAGCCGAGGTAGGAAAACACTCTGTTTTCCAGCGTTTCGCCGCCCTGGCGCGAGGCCACCGAGGGCAGAGGCGCGGGTTTGTCGACGATCAGGTAATCCGCATCCTCATAGACGAGGCTCAGCGGCTCTTCGCTCGGCCAAAGTGACGGCCCCTCGTCCTCTGGAAAGCGGAGAGTCAGCGTTTCGCCCTCGCGCAGCAGATAATCGCTGCGCCGGGGGCAGCCGTCCACCAGGATCTGCCCGCCCGAAAACTTGATGCGCTTCAGCTGCCCGTAGGACACCTGAAGCCGCCCCAGCGCCGCGGCCCGGACACTGCGACCCGAAAGACTTTTATCCACCCTGACTGTCAGCTCGTACATGCCTGCATGATAAGCGGCATGCCCCGGCCCGTCAAGGCCGGCCCTTCCCGCCGCAGTGGAAAATCGCTTCAATCTATGCTATTCTGTACAGGTCAATAAGGCCGTGCTGGGAGGGATCAGAATGAGTGAAGGGAGTTCGAAGGACACCCTTTTCATTTTGAATGCCTGGCTGGGCAGCGAGTTCGTCAGCGGGCAGGAGCGGCTGGCCGAAAAAGTCGATCTGAAGCTGGCGCAGTTTCGCCCGGGGAAGGACAGCCTGTCCAAGCTGGCGCAGGAGATTGACAGCTTTCTGTTTATGGCGGTGCGCGAAAGCACCAGGGGGCGCATGACGCTGCGGCTGGACAGCGGGCAGTACATGCGCATCCGGGTGGAGGATTTTTCCATCCTCGCGGATGAGCTGCTCTACCCCTTGATGAAAGCCCTGCCCCTGCACGACGGCAGCTTTCAGCTGCTGAGCGAGTATTCCATGCGCCACGGCTCGCTTTCCGCGCTGCGTGCGCTCTATCTCGATTTCCAAAGCTTCCAGACGGAAGACGAGCTGCGCATCCTCAAACGCATCATCACCACCTGCCACCCGTCCTTCCGCTGGCGCGGCTGGCTTGCAAAGTAGGAGCAATATGACAAAAATCATCGCCATCGCCAACCAGAAGGGCGGCGTGGGCAAGACGACCACGGCCGTCAATCTGGCCGCCTGCCTGGCTGAGCGCGGGCAGAGCACCCTGCTGGTCGATATGGACCCGCAGGGCAACGCCACCAGCGGCCTCGGGCGCAAGGCGGGCAAGGCAACGGTCTACGAGGTGCTGGCGGGCACTACCTCCTTTGAAAGCGCCGTATGCGAAACGGGCGTGCGGCAGCTGTCGCTGCTGCCCTGCGATATCCGCATGGCTGCGGCGGAGGTGGAGCTGGTCGGGCAGGAAGAGCGCGAGTTTCAGCTGAGGCGCGCGCTCTCCGGCAAGTTGGACGCTTACCGCTTTGTGCTGATCGACTGCCCGCCCTCGCTGGGCCTGCTGACCATCAACGCGCTCACGGCGGCAGACAGCGTGCTGGTGCCGATACAGTCAGAATACTACGCTCTGGAGGGTGTCAGCGCGCTGATGAGCACGGTGAACCGCATCCAGCGCTCGGTCAACAAAGACCTCGCGGTCGAGGGCGTGGTGCTGACCATGTACGACGGCCGCACCAACCTGTCGCTGCAGGTGGCGGCGCAGGTCAAAAAATATTTCAGGGGCAGCGTGTTTTCCACCCTGATCCCCCGCAACGTGCGCCTGGGCGAGGCGCCCAGCCACGGCGCCCCCATCCATGTGTATGACCCGAGAAGCGCCGGGGCTGAAGCCTACCGCGCCCTCGCGCAGGAACTGATCAAGCGAAACAGCAGGTAAAAACAGCCTGTTACTCCATATCAGCAGAGGAAAGCGATGAAAAAGAACGCTCTGGGCCGCGGGCTTGACGCCCTGATGCCCCAAATGGATGAACAGCTCACCCCGCAGGAGGTCGAGATCGACCTCCTCGATATCAACCCCGGCCAGCCCCGCAAGGTCTTTGACAGGGAAAGTCTGGAGCAGCTGGCGGACAGCATCCGCGAGCTGGGCCTTTTGCAGCCCATTCTGGTCAGGCGGGAAGGCGGGCGCTACCGCATCATCGCGGGCGAGCGGCGTTACCGCGCCTGCCGTCTGGCGGGCCTCAAGCGTGTGCCGGTGATCGAAAAAGAGCTGACCGATGAGGAAGGCATGCTGGCCGCCCTCATCGAGAACCTGCAGCGCGAGGATCTGAACCCCATGGAAGCGGCCGCCGCCATCCGCCAGCTGATGGACAGCGCGAACCTGACGCAGGAGGAAGCCGCGGCGCGCCTTGGCAAATCGCGCCCCGCGGTTGCCAACACCCTGCGACTTTTAAGCCTGCCTGCCAAACTGCAGAAGCTGGTGGCCGAAGGGCAGCTGAGCGAGGGCCATGCCCGCGTATTGGCCGGCCTCAAAAGCGGCGCCCTGCAGGAAACGCTGGCCGAGCGCGCCGTGCGGGAAGGCCTGAGCGTGCGCGCCCTCGAAGCCCTGAGCAAAAAGGCGCAGGCGCCCGCCGCGCCGCGTCCGCTGCCCCCGCGCCTCGCCCCCGAGCTGGATGATTTTGCCCAAAGGCTGCAGCGGCTGACGGGCGTTCGCACCAGCATCAGGGGCACCCTGCAGCGCGGCCGCCTGACGCTGAGCTATCAAAGCGCTGAAGAGCTGGAAAGCCTCTACCGGGCGCTGGAGCAGGTGCTGCCATGAAGCTGACGCTGCCAAAGCAGGCACGGGGCAATCTGTACCTGCTGTGCGCTTCGTTTATCTGGGGGACGGCCTTTGTTGCCCAAAGCGTGGGCATGGAGTATGTCGGCCCCTTTACCTTTGTGGCCGTGCGCTCCTTCATCGCGGCGCTTTCGCTGTTTCTCGTCTCGCTGCTTCAAAAGCGGCGCAAAAGGCAGCGCGGCCTGCCCACGAAGCTGCGCACGGAGCAGAAGCGCAGCCTGCTGCGCGGCAGCCTGTTTTGCGGGCTGCTGCTCACCGTCGGCTCCACCCTGCAGCAGATCGGCATGCTGCACACGACGGTCGGCAAGGCAGGCTTTCTGACGGCGCTGTACATCCTGCTGGTGCCGCTTGCGGGCATGCTGATGGGCAGACGCCCTCGCCCCGCGCTGTGGCTGGCCATCGCACTGGCCGTTGCCGGGCTGTATCTCTTGAGCATCCGGGGCGATTTCAGCATAGGCGGCGCGGATTTGCTGATTATCCTGTGCGCCGTGGTCTTCACCGCGCACATCCTGATGGTCGACCACTATTCCCCCAGAGTGTCCGGCGTATCCTTCAGCCTGCTGCAGTTTCTGATCATGGGCCTGCTGGCCGCCGTGCCGATGCTGCTGTATGAAAAACCGCGGCTGTCGGACATCCTGCGGGCCTGGCTGCCGCTGCTGTACGCGGGCGTGCTATCCAGCGCCGTGGCCAACACGCTGCAGATCGTGGCCCAGCGCCTGACCATCCCTACCGTGGCGAGCCTGCTGATGAGCATGGAGTCCGTGTTCGCCCTGCTGGGCGGCATGGTGATTTTGGGGCAGATCCCCACCGCGCGCGAGGCGCTCGGCAGCGCGCTGATGCTGGCCGCCATTATTTTCGCCCAGATTGTCCAGCTGCCCCCGAAGGAGAAGATTCATGAAACTGTTTGAGCCCTTTGAAATCAAAAGCATGCGCCTCAAAAACCGCCTCGTCATGCCGCCCATGTGCATGTATTCGGCCGAAAGCGGCACCGGCCTTGTGAACGACTTTCACCTGGCGCACTATACCGCCCGCGCCATCGGCGGCGTGGGGCTGATCATTGTGGAAGCCACCGGCGTCACCCCCGAGGGCCGCATCACCGATGAATGCCTGGGTCTGTGGAACGGGAAGCAGGCCGCCGGGATGAAGCGTCTGGTGGACATGGTGCACAGCCAGGGCGCGAAAATCGCCCTGCAGATCAACCACGCGGGCCGCAAATCGCAGACCAGCGTCTTTCCGCACCTTGCCCCGAGTGCCGTACCATATAACGAGCATTCCGTCGATTACGAGGAGATGACGGCCGATCAGCTGAAGGGCATCGTTGCCGCCTTCGCGCGGGCCGCCGAATACGCGGATCGGGCGGGCTTTGACGGGCTGGAGCTGCACGGCGCGCACGGCTACCTGATCCACCAGTTTTTGAGCCCCCTCTCCAACCGGCGCAGGGACGCCTACGGGCAGGATACCTCGCTGTTTCTGCGCGAGGTGGTGGACGCCGTCTCAGCAAAATGGCCGCGTGAAAAGCCGCTGTGGATCCGCATCTCGGCGACCGACTGGCTCCCTGGCAGCGTCGCAGTCAGCGACTGGGTGCGCTGGCTGAAGACGCTGAAAGGCAAGATCGACATGGTGCATGTTTCCAGCGGCGCCCTGCAGCGGGCCGAAGTGCACGTTTACCCCGGCTACATGCTGCCCCTGGCGCAGGAAATCAAGCAGGGCACCGGCCTGCCCGTCATCGGCGTAGGCATGCTGGAAGACGATTTTCTTTTGATGAACGCTCTGGAGGAAAACCGCTGCGACCTGGCCGCGCTGGGCCGCGAGCTGCTCAAAAACCCCAACAAGTTCTGCGACCTCGCCCGGCGCTTCGGACGGCCTGACCTCATCACCCCCGCCTACGAGCGCGGGTACGCGGACAGGGTCTGAGCAAAAGCGGAATCATATACCGGCATAACATGGCACAAAAAAGGACGCCCAAAAGAGCATCCTTTTTTGCTGAGCAGCCCGGCTTCTTACTTCTTCGCCAGCGCGTTCTTGATGGTGGAGACGATCGCCATCAGGGCGCCGCCGCCCACACCGCCGCCCAGAATACTGGTCAGGATAGAAGCGATGTCGAGGCTGCCGCCGCTGGCGCCAAGGCCCAGCAGGCCCAGCAGCTGGCCGCCGCCCACGCCGCCGAGGATGCCGGCGATGATGTCGCCGATTTTACCGAGGGACAGCTTGGGCATGGCCTTGCCCGCGACCGTGCCGCCGATGCCGCCGCTGACCAGCTGAATCAGAATGCTTACAATGTTTCCCATGTAGACACCCCTTCTTTCTCCATTTTATGATCAAAGGCGGCCGCGCCGTCTTTAACCCGAAGCAGCGGAGCGAACCCTCTGCGCGGCCTTCGCGCGGCAGAGGGGCTGCTCTCCGCGCCCGTGAAGAACGCGGTTCTTCGCGGGCCTGTCTCTATTATACCATCTCAAGCATCAGTTCATGCACCAGAGCGGGATTGTTTTTGCGCCCGGCGAGAATCTGACCGTTTTTCAGCACCTCATGCTGCTCGTGGAAGGTGGGCTGCTCCTTCTGATACAGCACGCCGATCGGGATTCTGTCGCCGAATTCCATGGATTTGACCATGGCGGCGACTCGGTCGCTTCTGTCGTGCTCCTGCCCCAGCTCATACACGCGCTGGTTGTACCAGGCGAAGGTGTTGATTTTGTTGAAGCTCACGCAGGGCTGCAGGATATCGACCAGCGCGTAGCCCTTGAAGCGGATGGCCTGCTTCATCATCTCCTTCAGGTGCTCGGGCCTGCCGGAGAAGCTGCGGGCCACAAAGCCCGCGCCTGCCGCGATGGCCATCAGCACCGGGTTGAAGGGGATGTTGAGGTTGCCTTCCACCTGCACGGGGGTGACGGTGCCGGGGTCGGCCGTGGGGCTGGCCTGCCCCTTGGTGAGGCCGTAGACCTGGTTGTCGTGGATAAAGTGCGCGATGTCGATGTTGCGGCGGATGTTGTGGATGAAGTGGTTGCCGCCCTCGCCGTAGCTGTCGCCGTCGCCCGAGTTGATGATCACGGTCAGGTTCGGGTTGACGATCTTGGCCGCGGCGGCCGGCGGCACGGAGCGTCCGTGCAGGCCGCAGAAGCTGTTGGCCGAGATGTACTGGGGCAGCTTCGCCGCCTGTCCGATGCCGCCGACCATCAGCACGTCGTGCGGGTCAAGTTGAAGCTCGGTCAGGGCATTTTTCAAGCTGTCCAGTATATTGAAATTACCGCAGCCGGGGCACCAGGCCGTTTCAAAGGTTTCAAAGCCGCGATCCGTCATCAGTATCCCTCCTCATGCAGGCGGCGCGCGATTTCCTGCCCGCTCAGCTGCCTGCCGTCGTATTTGAGTATGCCCTTCTCCGTCCGGATGCCCGTCTGCTCGCGGATGAGCAGCGCCAGCTGGCCGGTGTAGTTTTGCTCCACATGGACAAGGTGCTTCGCGCTCTTTGCCTTTTCGCGCAGCAGCTTCTCGGGCAGAGGCCAGACATCGCCGAAGACCAACGCGCCGTAGCGGGCCCCGCCCTGCGCGTTCAGGATTTGTACCGCCTCTTCCAGCGGGCCGTAAAGCGAGCCCCAGCCCAGCAGCAGAACTTCGGGGTTTTCATCGCCCAGCAACTCCGGTTCCTGCAGTTCCTGTTTCAAAAGCTCCAGCTTACCCATGCGCTTTTTCATCATGCGGATGCGGGTTTCGCTGTCCTCGATGATCTTGCCGTACTCGTCGTGCTCGTCGCTGTCGGCGGAAACAAAGCCCTCCCGCGTGCCGGGGAATTTGCGGGGCGAAATGCCGCTTTCGGTGAAGCGGTAGCGGGCGTAGTCGCCGTTTGCGGGCACATCCTCGGGTACAAAAAGCTCCGCCTTCGCGGGATCGGGCACCGGGATGGCGGCCGTGCTGTCCGCCAGATACTGATCGCTGAGCAGAATCACGGGGATCTGGTACTTTTCCGCCAGGTTGAAGGCGCGGATGGTCTGCCGGTAGGCGTCCTCGTGGTGGCGCAGCGCGATGACCATGCGGGGAAACTCGCCCTGCGAGGCCGATATCATAAACTTGAGGTCGCTCTGCTCCGTGCGGGTGGGCAGGCCGGTCACGGGGCCGGGGCGCTGCACATCGACCAGCACCAGCGGCACCTCCGCCATGCCGGCAAGGCCCAGCGCCTCCACCTTCAAGCTGAAGCCGCCGCCAGAGGTGCCGGTCATCGCCCGCGCGCCGGTGTAGGAAGCGCCGATGGCCATGTTGACCGCGGCGATCTCATCCTCCGCCTGCTCGACGGCGATGCCCATTTTAAGTGAGACCGAAGCCAGATATTCCAAGATAGACGTCGAGGGCGACATGGGGTAGGCCGCGTAAAACTGCAGCCCAGCCGTCAGCGCGCCCAGCGCGAGGGCCTTGTTGCCCGTGACGATCATATCGCCCGCGTGGCTGCCGCGAGCATGCTCAAAGCGGGGCTCCACCGCGCGCCAGCCCGCTTCCAGCGCCTTGACGTTCATCTCCACAAGGGCCGGCTTGAGAGATTTTTCAAACACCTTGCGCGCGCCGTCAATGGGCACTGAAAAAAGGCGGAGCGCCGCGCCCACGGCCACGCTGCCTGAGGCGCGCGCGCTGCCCAGCAGCTTCGCGATGCCCTGCATGTTGAGGGTGATGGCCCGAGGGTCATCGGTCTTGACCGTCTCATCGCAGAGGATAAAGCCCCCCTGCTTCAGCTTGTCCTTATGCAGGGCGACTGTTTCCTCATTTAAGGCGATGATGCCGTCCAGCTCTTCGCTGTGCGACTTCGGGGTCGTTTCCCCAAAGCGCACCAGCGAGAAATTGTGCCCGCCGCGGATGCGCGACATCAGGTCGCGCACGGTGAACACGCCGCATCCGGCGGTCTTCAGCAGCGCTTCCAGCGTATTGACCGCCGTATCAACGCCCTGGCCGGCGGCGCCGCCGACTAACAGGTTGTACATGGTGATTCTCCTCCTGTAAAACATGGATGAGTTTTCTTTAGTACCTAAAAGAATTCTCAGAAGGAGTATACCCGTGGGAAGGGTGTCTTATCCCGCAAGGCTCGCAAAAGTGGAGGAAATATCGCCGAAACCAGGAGAAAGCGCGTTTTTTCTCTGTTTTTTGGCAAAAAAAGAAGGCTGGAATCACTCCGGCCCTCTGTCTGTGGTGTTGATACGGTTTATTTTGCGCTGTCAGCCCATGTGCTTTTCAAACCTTGTCACATTGTCCTTGGTGCCGACGACCAGCAGATAGTCGTTCTCGCTCAGCACAAAGTCGGGCGTAAACTCCACGATGGTCTGCTGCCCGCGCAGGATGGCCACGATGTTCAGGCTGAAGCGCTTGCGCAGATCCGCCTGACGGATAGAGACGCCGTCCAGCTTGTCGCTGAGCAGCACCTCGCTCATAGCGTACTCGTCGGAGAGGATCAGGTAGTCCATCGCGCGGGGGCGGATCAGGGCGTTGGCCAGGCGGACGGCCCGGTCGCGCTCGGGGTAGACCACCTCGGCGCCAATCTTCTGCAGTACGCGGCCGTGCTGAGCCGTCACGGCCTTGGCAATCACGCGGTTGACACCCAGCTCAATCACGTTGAGGGTGGTCAGGATGCTGGCCTCCACATTCTCGCCGATGGCGACGATGACGGTATCGCAATTCTGCACCCCGGCCTCTTCCATGGCGGTCTTATCCATATAGGGGGCAACCAGCGCCTGCTGCACCTTATCCTGTATATCGCGGATTTTGCTTTCGCTGCTGTCGAGCACCAGCACCTCCTGCCCGTTCTCGGCCAGCGTCTCCGCAAGCGCGGTGCCGAAGCGCCCCAGGCCGATGACGCAGTAGCTGTGGTTGGGTTTCTTATTGCTGTTCAAAGTGATTGCTCCTTTCAGGCGGCAATCAGCCGATGGTCACAGGCTCTTCGCCGTAGGAAACATGCGCCGCGGGCTTGTACACCCAGATGCAGGCCATGGTCAACGGGCCAAGGCGGCCGGTAAACATGGTCACGCAGAGCAGCAGCTTGCTGATAGAGGAAAGGCCGGGCGTGATGCCGGTGGACAGGCCGACGGTGCCGAAGCCCGAAACCACCTCGAAAAGAATCTGCAAAAAGCTGAACTGCGGGTCGATGATGTTGATCAGGAAGGTCATCAGGCAGATGAGCGCCAGGCCCATCAGGCTGACCATGAAGGCGCGCAGCACGCTCTCGCGCGGGATCTGGCGGTGAAACACCGTGGCCGGCTTGTTGGTGGCAAAGGACAGGATGCTGCGGTACAACGTAAAGGCGGTGGTGGTCTTCGTGCCGCCGCCGGTCGATCCGGGCGAGGCGCCGATAAACATCAGCAGGATAATGACAAACTGCCCGGCGCTTGAGAAGGTATCGATGGATTTGGTGGCAAAGCCCGCCGTGCGCGCCGAAGCGCTGATAAAGAAGGCCTCCAGCCAGCTGACGCTGTCGGTCAGCTTGACAAGCAGGGTGCCCGCCGCCAGCAGAACGCCGGTCATCATCAGCACGATTTTGGTGTTGAGGCTGAAGCTGTCAAACGAGCGCTTGATTGCGATCTCGCGCAGCGCGTAAAATCCAAGGCCGCCGAAGATGACTAGGCCCGCGGTGGTCAGGTTGAGCAGCACGTTGCCCCGATAATCGCCCAGGCTCCTGAAACTGCCCAGGATGTCAAAGCCGGCGTTGTTAAACGAAGCGATGGAGTGAAAGGCGCTGATGCCCAGCGCGCTGAGCGGCTCGTAGTGTCTGGAAAACTCAACATAGCTCAGCGCCGTGCCCAGCAGCTCGAAGGCGAAGGTGATCAGCAGCACGGATTTGACCAGCCGCACGATGCCCTCCAGCGTATCAAGGTTCAGCGACTCGCGCACCCAGACCCGCTCGCGGATGCCCACGCTTTTGCCCGCCAGCAGAAAGAAGCTGATGCCGATGGACGCGACGCCCAGGCCGCCGATCTGAATCAGGATGGCAATGACCGTGCGCCCGAAAACGCTGAAAGAATCCGCCGTATCAACGACCAAAAGGCCTGTCACGCACACGGCGCTGGTGGAAGTAAACAGAGCCTCCAGCGGGCCGATTTTGACGCCGGGCCGCGCCGAAACGGGCAGCATCAAAAGCAGCATGCCCAGCAGTATCAGCCCGCCGAAGCCCAGCGCGATAAAGCGGCCGGGGCTCATCCATTTGTGTTTCAAGCAATACCCTCTTTGGAAATTGATCCGTTTCATTATACACTGCGCCGCCGCGGGAAGCAAAGCCGGCCTCCCGCGG
>CAYZTQ010000037.1:0-18510 GCA_964481445.1 uncultured Christensenella sp.
AAAAGGCGGATGGCCGGTTCCCCTCCCGTTGACAAACTTGGTTTGTCAACGGTTTGAGCTGTCCGGCGTCTCTTCCGGCGCCTCGCAGACCAGCGCGTACAGGCCCAGCGCCTGCTCGCGCAGGTCATAGGGCACGTAGAAGCTGTAGGTCTCCATCATCCTGCCGATCCACACGCTCATGCCGGCGCCAAGCCTGCCTTCCTTCAAAAAAGGAAGCTTTTCATCCAGCAGCAGGCCTTCCAGCATGGCGGCGCTGATGCCGCTCAATTCGGCAATCAGCACCGGGTCGTTCGGCCGGGGCTCGCGCAGGTGCTTTTGTTTATGAAGGGGGCAGCTTTCTTCCACCAGTGTTCTGCATTTTTCACAATAGAGCATCAGTTTTCTCCTTTGCTGTCGCCGCGGGGTGGCTGCGGCATCATCAGGTTGAGCATCAGCGCGCCCAGGCTGTTGCCGAGGATGACCAGCATGAGGAAGCCAAGCTGCCCGCCCGCTTCAAAGGCAAGGCCCAGCTTCCAGGCGGCGGCCAGATAGAACATATCGGCGATGCAGTGCTCAAACCCCGCGAGGATGAAGGCGGGCACGCCGATCAGCACGCCGAGATAGCGACCGAAGGGATCCTGAAAACGCCCGGCGATATCCACTGCCAGAAACACGATCATGCCGCAGAACAGGCCGCGGATGAAAATTTCGTGCGGCAGGGCGCTCAGCTTTTTCTGCATCAGGGCGACTACATCCACGCCGCCTGCGGCAGGGACAAACAAGAGCCCCACCGCCGCGGCCCCGATCAGATTGCAGGCCAGCATCAACGCGAGCCTGCCTGCCCGGTAGCCGCCCGGCCGCCCCAGATAGGCGATGCGCCCTGTATAGAGCGGGATTTTATACTGGCAGACAACGTAGAGGCCGAGGCTGAACAGGAACGCGCCCAGATAGCGGCTTTCGACGCTTAAGAAGGCATAGCCGCCTACCGCGATGGAAAGCCCGGCCGCCACGCTGTGAAGAATAAAGGACAAGGCGTTGATCCTCCTCTTAAACATATACCTTCCTTTGATGAAAATATTCTATCATAGCGTGAAACGGATGACAAGAAGCCCCTGCTGTGTTACGATAATCAAGGCCAAATAAACAATTGGAGGGATGGTCATGGACCTGAAAAAAGTGTTTTCCCACGTCGATCATACATTGCTGAAACCCACCGCCACGTGGGAACAGATACAGAAAATCTGTGAGGAGGGCCTGCGCTTTGGCATGGCCAGCGTATGCATACCGCCCTGCTTTGTGAAGCGGGCAAAGGAAAAATATCCCGAACTCAATGTCTGCACGGTTATCGGTTTCCCGCTTGGCTATAACCCGCGGGAGGTCAAGGTGCAGGAAGCCCGCCAGGCACTGTTAGAGGGCGCGGGCGAGATCGATATGGTGGTCAACCTCGGCGATGTCAAGGCGGGCGACTTTGAGAAGGTGACCGGCGAGATCCGCGCGCTCAAAAAAGAAGCGGGCGACCGCATTTTGAAGGTCATCATCGAAACCTGCTACCTGACGGAAGAAGAAAAGATCGCGCTGTGCCGCTGCGTGACCGAGGGCGGGGCCGACTTTATCAAGACCTCCACGGGCTTTGGCACCGGCGGCGCGACGATGGACGACATTTTGCTGCTAAAAAAACATATCGGGCCGGGGGTGCGCGTGAAGGCTTCGGGCGGTATCCGTACGGCCAAAGATATTCTCGCCTATCTGGAGGCGGGGGTCGACCGCATCGGCGCCAGCGGCGCCATCACCGCCTTCAAGGATGAGCCGGGGGCGAACGAAGGGGGAAATTACTGATGAAAAAGATTGCTTTGCTGTGCGCCCTGGTACTGCTTGTTGGTCTGCTGCCTCTGAGCGGCGTTCTGGCGGAAAATGAGCCTGTGCGCGTGCGCGGCCTCATCGGCCCGACCGGCATGAGCCTCGCGCCCATGTTCAGTGAGTATTCCCGGGATTACACAATTGAACTGTCTGCTGCCCCGGAAGAGATGGCGGGCATTGTTGCTTCCGGCGACTATGACATCGCGGCCCTGCCCACCAACCTTGCCGCGATCCTCTATCAAAAGACGAAGGGCAGCCTGCAGATGCTGGCCGTCAACACCCTCGGCGTGCTGTATGTGCTGGAAAAGGGCGACAGCATCCAGACGGTGAAAGACCTGGCCGGCAAGACCATCACGCTCTCAGGCCAGAACGCGACGCCCGAATACGCGCTCAACTACATTCTGGCTGTCAATGGCGTGGAAGCGGCGCTTGATTTCAAAAGCGAGCATAACGAAGTATCCACCCTCGCCGCCTCCGGCAAGGCCGATATTGTGATGCTGCCGCAGCCCATGGTGACCGCCCTTTTGATGAAAGACAGCAGCTACCGCGTGGCGCTTGACATTACCAGGGAATTTGCCGCCGCCGCCCAGATGGACGGCAAGCCCGAGACCGTGCTCAGCATGGGCTGCCTGGTGGTCCGCAGGGAATTTGCCCGGCAGCGTCCGGAAGACCTCAAGACCTTTATGCAGCGGTATATGGAGGCTGTCGCCTTCGTGAACGCGGAGCCTGCCAAGGCGGCGGAAGCAATCGCCGAGTTCGGCATTCTGCCCAACGCCAAGATCGCCGAAAAGGCCATCCCGCTGTGCAACATCGTGTATATGGACGGCGAGGAGATGAAGGCCCAGCTGGCCCCGCTGTTTGATATCCTCTTTTCGGCCAACCCCGCCTCCGTCGGCGGCCAGGTGCCGGATGACGGATTTTATTATATCGCGAAATAAAATGTATCTATGATAACAAAAAGGGCGCCGGAGAGGCGCCCTTGTTGTTGATTTGGTTGTTTTACAGCACCAGCCCACCGTCCACGCCGAGCACCTGCCCTGTGATAAACGAGGCTTCGCCGCTTGCAAGAAACAGCGCGGCCTCGGCCACATCCTGCGGCGTGCCCAGCCTTTGCAGCGGCGCTTCCTGCCGCAGGCTCTCCTTATCTTCCTCGCTGAAAGCGCGCATCATGCCGGTGTCGATCACGCCGGGGGCCAGACAGTTGACGCGGATGCCGCAGGGGCCCCATTCCCTGGCCAGCGATTTGCACAGCCCTTCCAGCGCGGCCTTGGAGGCGGCATAGGCGCTTTCGCAGCTGGCGCCGCCCGATGCCTGGATGGAGCTGACGAAGAGGATGCTGCCGCTGCCTGCGCTCCGCATCCTTTTCAGCGCCTCGCGCGAGAGGATAAAGGCGCTTCGGAGGTTTACGGCCATCAGAGTATCCCACGCCTCGGTGGGCATCTCGCTGACAAGGCCCTGCCAGTCCAGCCCGGCGCAGTGGATCAGGCAGTCAAGGTGCCCCAGCTGGGCAAGCGCCTCTTCCATCGCGCGCAGACAGGCGCTTTCGTCGGCAAGGTCGGCCTGCAGCGGGAGGGCGCCGCACGCTTTGGAAAGCGCCTCCGCTTTCTCTTTATTCTGGTGATAGACAAAGGCTGTACGCCAGCCTTCGCGCGCGAAGGCGCGCACCAGCCCCTCGCCGATGCCGCCCGTGCCGCCTGTGATGAAGACCGTTTTCATGCGGATCCCTTCCTTTTTGAGCTGCGCATAGTATAGAGCATTCGGGCTGCCTGTTCAACTTGACCGCGGCCTGTGCCTCTGCGTATGATGGGCGCGGGAGGGCGTATGGATCAGGAGAGACTGCGGGATAATCTCGGGATGGGGGCCGGCATCGCGCTTTTTTGCGAGGAGAGCGTTGATTCCACCAACCTGCGCGCCAAGGCCTGGGCGCGGGGCGGGGGAAGACTCCCCGCCGTTTTTACGGCGGAACAGCAGAGCATGGGGCGCGGAAGGCTGGGACGCAGCTTTGAGTCGCAAAGGGGAGGCCTATACCTCAGCCTTGCCCTTGCCTGTCCCGCTCTTGAAGCGGGCAGCCTGACCACGCTGGCCGCCGTTTCGGCGCTGCGAGCCGCCGACATCCTCGGCATCCCGCAGCTTCAGGTGAAGTGGGTCAACGACCTGATGCAGGACGGCAAGAAGGTGGGGGGCATTCTCGCGGAAGGCATAGCCTTTGAAAACGGCCTGATTGCGCAGGTGGTCATCGGCATCGGCATCAACACGGGCCGGGTGCGCTTTGCGCCCGGGCTGGCCGAAAAGGCGGCGGCGCTGGATTGGGGCGGCGTAAAGCCCGACCGTGAAAAGCTGGCTGCCCTGATTGTTGGCGGCATTTTGAGCGGGCTCGCCGGCATACCGGGGCACCTGCCCTTTTACCGCTCCCGCTGTCTCACCCTCGGCAGGGAAGTATGTTTTGCTCAGAATGAGAAAACGATGACCGGCCGGGCAGTCGGCATCCGCGATGACGGCAGCCTGATTATCAAAACACCGACAGGGGAAATCATCCTCAGCACCGGCGAAGCGGGCGTCAGAAGCCCTGACGGGGGGTATTTATAACTCAAAATGGATGGCGTATATGAAAAACCCGCAGCTTTCGAGCCGCGGGTTCAGATCGTGTCGGAAAAAATTAGTAGTTTTCAGCCATCCGCTCAAAGTAGGCGCGGGGATGGTCGCAGGCGGGGCACTTGGCCGGAGGGGTCTTGCCTTCGAAGATGAAACCGCAGTTGCGGCAGTGCCACTTGGCGGGAGCGGCCTCGACGAAGACATCATCGTTGACCAGATGCTGGGCCAGCTTGTTGTAGCGGGCTTCGTGCTCTTTTTCTACCTTGGCGACGTTCTCAAAGCGGACAGCCAGCTCCTTAAAGCCTTCCTCGCGGGCGACTTCGGCAAAGCCCTTGTACATATCGGTCCACTCATAGTGCTCGCCGGCAGCGGCGGCCTGCAGGTTTTTCAGGGTATCGCCGGGCTGAGAGCCATCGGCCAGCTCGCCCAGAGCCTTGAACCACATCTTGGCATGCTCTTTCTCGTTGAGCGAGGTCTCGGCGAAAATACCGGCGATCTGCTCGTAGCCTTCCTTCTGGGCGGCCTTGGAAAAATAGTCATACTTGTTGCGGGCTTGGCTCTCACCGGCAAACGCGGTGCGCAGGTTCTGTTCGGTTCTTGATCCCTTCAGTTCCATGTTGTCTCCTCCTTATATCAATGTCCAATTGCCGTGGAATCGCTTAGAACATCTGCAGCAGCGACGCGAAGGTGCCGCCGACGATGAGAAGGGCCAAAAAGATGCTCAGCACGCGCACCAGAATGTTGCGGTTGGCGTTGCTTCTCTTTTGCGTTCTGCTTGACAAAACCTTCTCCTCCTCTCCAGATACTGCCGATATCATAGCATAGAGACCTTATAAAGTCAAAAATATAGACAACGGTCAAGGATGCGGAAAGCGTTGAAAATGCTGGATAAATTGTTAGCAAAGGCTAACAATTCACGGGGCACGGGTGAATTATAAGGATTTATTCCTGTTAGTTGGACGCGGATGCCGGCTTGACAGATCTCAGCATGAAGACCACAATATAGCCTACTATTATACTATGTTTTAGGGGGCGTCCTGATGAAGATATCCACGAAGGGCCGTTACGCGCTGGCTGCGATGATCTGCCTTGCGAAAAAGGAGGGAGAGGGCGGTGTGGAGACCCTGCCGGCGCTGTCCGGGCGCCTCCAGCTTTCCAAGCAGTATCTGGAGCAGGTTTTCTCGCTGCTGCGGCGGGCGGAGCTTGTGCAGTCTGTCAAAGGGGCGCAGGGCGGCTACCGTCTGGGAAGGCCGAGCCGGGATATCAGCGCGCTTGATATCCTGACGGCGACGGAAAACGCGCTGTTTGAAAAGACGGACGAAACGGTCGCCCTCAGCGCACCGGGCATCGAGCGCGCGCTGGCGCAGGGGGTATTCAGCCCGCTGGATCAATCGGTCTCATCGGCCCTCGGCGCTGTTTCGCTGCGCTCCCTCGCGGAAGAAGCGGGAAGGCCCGAAGACGGCGCGGGGTACATGTATGTGATCTGAAAATTTTCGTTTTCGGATGATTGACGGCAAATCAGCAGGGTATACTATGGTGTCCTGATAAAACATATATGCAAAGTATGTTTTAAGGAGCGAGAGGAGAAGAACCATGGCTAAGATTTATCAGAACATGACAGAGTTGATCGGCAGGACGCCGCTTTTGCAGCTGAACAGATTCGCGGAGGAACGCGGGGCAAAGGGGAATATCATCGCGAAGCTTGAGTATTTTAACCCGCTGGGTAGCGTGAAGGACAGGATTGCCTTCGCGATGATCGAGGCTGCTGAAAAACAGGGGCTGCTGGACAGGGACACGGTAATTGTGGAGGCTACCAGCGGCAATACCGGCGTTGGCCTTGCCTTTGTGGCGGCCGCGAAGGGATATCATTTGATCCTCACCATGCCCGAAACCATGAGCGTCGAGCGGCGCTTGCTGGTCGCCGCGCTGGGCGCCGAGGTGGTGCTGACCCCCGGCAGCGAGGGCATGAAGGGCTCCATCCGCCGCGCGCAGGAAATCGCGGCCAGCCACCCCAAGTCCTTCATGCCCCTGCAGTTTGAAAACCCGGCCAACCCCGCCATGCACCGCAGGACGACGGCGATTGAGATTCTGAACGATACCGATGGAAGAGTCGATGCCTTTGTCGCGGGCGTGGGCACCGGCGGCACCCTGACGGGCGTGGCGCAGGCGCTGAAGGAAAAGCTGCCGGGCGTCAAAATCATCGCGGTCGAGCCCACCGGTTCGCCCGTGCTTTCCGGCGGCCAGCCCGGCCCGCACAAGATTCAGGGCATTGGCGCGGGCTTTGTGCCCAAGGTGATGGATATGAGCCTTGTGGATGAAATTATCCGCGTGGAAAACGAGGACGCCTTTGCCGCTTCCCGGCAGGCGGCCGAAAAGGAAGGGCTGCTGGTCGGCATTTCTTCGGGCGCCGCGCTGCATGCCGCGGCCGAGGTGGCCGCCCGCCCCGAATTTGCCGGCAAAAACATCGTCGTGCTGCTGCCCGATACCGGCGAGCGCTATCTTTCTACCGGGTTGTTTACCAAGGGCGAGTAATGCCCCTTATTCCCAATCAACCTACCTGAAGCGGGCCTGCTGCGGCCCGCTTTTGCGTTACGAGCTGACTGCTCTGCTCAAAACCAAGGCGGATGCTCATCAATTCTTCCTTTTCTTGTAACATCTCTTCATATTATGGTAGAATACGATACCGCTTTTATGGAGCGGAGGGAGGCTTTTGTGCTCGGCTTATTCAGATGGCGCAGAACGCTCTACTCGGATGGGGAGATTGAGCTTTCGCTTTCGCCCGGCGGCTTTCTGGAATCGGGCGACGGGATACGGGACGGGTATACCTTTGATATCTGCCTGCCCGGCGAAAGAAAACCTGTCGGTTATATCAGCCTGCGCCTGGGAGAAAGCCCGCAGCTGTACTATCTGGGGCACATCGGCTACCGCATTCACGCGCAGCACCGCGGGCACGGTTACGCGGGCAGGGCGCTGAAGCTGCTGATCCCGCTGATGCGCAGCGAAGGGCTGCTGCACCCGGTCATCACGACGGATGTATCTAACACGGCTTCCAGAAAAACCTGCCTGAGAGCAGGCTGCCTTTTGGAGAGAATTGCCCCGGTGCCCGCCGAATACCGGGAAATCTGTTCCGGCTCGCTGTACAAGTGCCGGTATATCCTGTGTATACCGCCCGAGAGAGAAAGAGACTGATGCAAATAGAAATCCTTGGGATACCCTCGCACATCGAGCAGTACGGCGAGGGAAGGGAAGAAGTGCTGCTGCTGCACGGCTGGGGCAAGCCCGTGACGCTCAGGCGTCATCTGGAACCTCTGGCCAGGCTGCTGGCACAGGACGGCTACCATGTGACGGCGCTGGAATTCCCCGCCCACGGGCAGACCGGCAAGCCGCGCGCCGTGTGGGGCGTGCCCGAGTTCGCTGCCTGGGTCAAGGCGGCCATGGAGCAGCTGGAGCTCAAAAACGTGACGGCCGTGGCGCACAGCTTCGGCGGGCGGGTGGCCCTGTGGCTGGCGGCGCATGAACCAAAGCTGATCAGGCGGCTGGTTCTGACCGGCGCGGCCGGTCTCATCCGGGAGAAGACGCCGGAGGAAGAAAAGGCCGCGGCGCGCTATCACAGGCTGCAGGAACGCCTGTCGCGCCTGAAGACTCTGCCGCTGATCGGGCCGGGCGTCGAAAAGCTGCAAAGGGCGCTGCGCGACAAGCGCAGCTCTGCCGATTATCTGGACGCGGATGAGGACATCAAGCCGACCTTCGTCAGGATTGTCAGCCAGAACCTGCGACCCCTGCTGCCCAAAATCGCTCAGCCGGCCCTGCTTGTCTGGGGCGATCAGGATACCGCCACTCCGCTGTGGATGGGGCAGACCATGGAAAGGGAGATGCAGGACGCCGCCCTCATTGTGTTTGAGGGGCACGGGCACTTTGCCTATCTGGAGGAACTGGGGCGTTTTGCCGCTCTTATCAAGGCTTTTATTAGGGAGGATATCAAACAGCGTGGCTGAAGAATTGTTGTACTGGCTGCTGTGGCTGTCGCCGGCTCTGGCGGCGATTCCGGCCGCCAAGGGGCTGATTCACATCTATCAGCTTGAGAATTATCAGTTCGCGGGTTATTTTGCCTCGCTGAAACGGCGGTGGAAGCAGGAGATACTGCCCTTCGCCGCCCTCAGCGCCTTTTCTTTTCTGCTGTGCGTCGCGGCGGACGCTCTTTCGCGGAAGACCGGGCCATGGGTGCTGGCGTTGGCCGCTCTTCTGACCATTGCCGCGGGCCTTGCGGCCGGCAAACTGGTGCACAGCAGAACCAAGGCGCTCAAAAGCCTCAAATACACGTCGCGCGTCAAGCGTCTGGCGCTTGCCCTGACGCTGGTCATGCTGCTGCTGGCGGTACTGCTGCGCCGCCTTGTCCCTGTGATGGGGCTCAGCGCGCTGCTGCCGCTTTTCAGCTTTTTGTGGCTGGCGCTGGCCGCCCTGCTGGCCCTGCCGATGGAAGAGGGCATCAGGGGCCTGTACAAGCGGGACGCCATGCGCCAACTGGACAGCCAGAAGGGCCTTGTCCGCATCGGTATCACGGGCAGCTACGGCAAAACCTCCGTCAAGTTTTTTCTGGATACGCTCTTAAAGCAGCGCTACAGCGTGCTGGCCACGAGGGGCAGCTTCAACACCCCCATGGGCCTGACCCGCGTCATCCGCGAGGATATGCAGCCCAGCCACCGCATCCTGCTGGCTGAGATGGGGGCTCGACACCGGGGGGATATCCGGCAGCTCTGCCGCATGATCCGCCCGCAGATCGGTATCCTGACCGCGGTCGGCCCCCAGCATCTGGAGACCTTCGGCAGCATCGAGCGGGTGAAGGAGACCAAGTACGACCTGATCCGCGGCCTGCCGGAGGATGGCTTCGCCGTGTTCTATGACGACGGCGGCATTGTGAAGGAGCTGTACGACAAGACCATTTCGCCCGCCAAAGCGCTGGTCGGCCGCGTGGGCGACGACGCCTGGGCGGAGGATGTAATCAGCGGCTACGAGGGTTCCAGCTTCACGCTGTGCTTTAAGGACGGCACGCGCATCCCCTGCAGAACCGAGCTGATTGGAGAGCACAACATCGGAAACGTGCTGCTGGCTGCCGTGACGGCCCGGCATCTGGGCCTGACCGACACGCAGCTGAAGCGCGGCATCGCGGCGCTGGAGGCTGTGGAAGCGCGCATGAAGCCTGAGAAGCGGCCCGACGGCAGCCTCCTCATCAACAACGGATTCAATGCCAACCCGCAGAGCAGCCATGCTTCGCTGAAGCTGCTGGCCGGCTTCCCCGGGCGCAGGATTCTGGTGACCCCCGGTTATGTGGAGCTGGGCGCGCAGCAGGAGACCTTCCACCGCGCCTTTGGCGAAGCCATCGCAAAATCGGCGGATCTGGTGCTGCTGATCGGCGCCAAGCGCACGCAGCCCATCCGCGAGGGGCTATTGTCGGGCGGCTTCAGGGAAGACCGCATCGAAACCTTCCAGAGCTTCGCCAAGGCACGGGCCTACCTCGATACCATCTGCGGCGAGGGCGATGTGGTGCTTTATGAGAATGACCTGCCCGACCAGTACAGCGAGGGCTGAGGAGGGACACGGCATGAAGAAAATGCAGTTGGGCGTCGTTTTCGGCTCCCGCAGCTGCGAGCACGAGGTGAGCATCATCTCGGCCGTGCAGCTGATGAAATACGTCAGGGCCGACAGGTATGACCTGATTCCTGTCTACATCTCCCAGGAAGGGGCCTGGTATACGGGCGAGCCGCTGAAAGAGATGAAAAACTACATTCCCAAATTCAACCCGAATATGCCGGGCGTGCGGCGCGTGCAGCCCGACCTGACGGCCAAATCCGGCGCGCTGCTGGGCTATAGCAGGGATGGGCTTTTCGGCGGCGGCCGGCGCGACATCGTGGCGCGGCTGGACTGCGTGATCCCCGTGATGCACGGCCTGCACGGAGAGGACGGCAGTTTGCAGGGCCTGTTTGAGCTGATGGATCTGCCCTATGCCTCTACCGGTATCGGCGGCAGCGCCATCGCGATGGACAAGATCATGATGAAGCAGTTTTTCCGCGGCTTCGGCTTCCCGGTGCTGGACGATATGCCTGTGCTGCGCAGCGCCTGGAGAAAGGACGCGGTCGAGCTGATCAAGGCCATCGAGCAACGGCTGCCCTATCCCGTGTTTGTGAAGCCCGCGACGCTCGGCTCTTCCATCGGCGTCAGCCGGGCGACCGATTTCAAGAGCCTGTCCGACGCGCTGGAGCTCGCTTTCTCCTTCGACCGGCGCGTGCTGGTGGAGGAGGCGGTAAACCGCCCCATCGAGGTCAACTGTTCCGTGCTGGGCTACGATGACGAGGTTCGCCCCTCGGTGGTGGAGATGCCCATCACAGACGGCACGCTGCTTGATTTCAGCATGAAATATACAAGAAGCGGCGGCAACAAGGGCATGGCCTCGCTCAGCCGCGTGGTGCCCGCCCCCATCGGCGAAGCCATGACCAAAAGGATTCAGGAGCTTTCCTGCGATATTTTCCGGGCGCTGGACTGCAAGGGCGTTGTGCGCATCGACTATATGATCGACGCGATGAGCGACAGGCTGTCCATCACCGAGATCAACGCCATCCCGGGCTCGCTTGCTTTCTATCTGTGGAACCAGTCAGAGCCCGCCATCGACTACCCCGAGCTGATTGACCGCATGGTCGACAGCGCCATGCGCGCCTATGCCGAGAAATGCGAAAACGACGTGGCCTACCGCTCGGATATCCTGAAGCACGCTGTGCTCAGCGGGGCCAAGGGCGCCAAGGGGGCGAAAGGAGCCAAGGCATGAGCGAAGTTTCCGTGTTTGACTATCTGGGAAAGCGTCTGCATCTGGTCGGTATCGGCGGCTCCAGCATGTCGGGCCTCGCGCAGATGCTGGCGAGGGAGGGCTTTCTTGTCTCCGGCAGCGACTCGCAGGACGGCTACGCGCTGGAAAAGCTGCGCGCCCTCGGCATCCGCGTGCAGGTGGGGCATCACCCCGAGATGGTGCGCGGGGCTGATCTGCTGATCTACTCCGCCGCTATCGCAAAGGCAGACCCGGAGCGCGCCGAGGCGGAAGCGCTCGGCATCCCGCAGATGGAGCGGGCGGTGCTGCTGGGCCAATTGATGCAGGGCTACGAGAACACGGCCTGCGTCTGCGGCACGCACGGCAAAACCACCCTGTCTTCCATGCTGGCGCAGATCCTGCTGGACGCGGGCAAGGACCCGACCGTGCACATCGGCGGCAGCCTTGACCGGCTGGGCGGCGGTTCCCGTCTTGGCGGCAGGGAATACTTTGTGGCGGAGGCCTGCGAGTTCAACCGCAGCTTTCTGCACATGCCGCCCACGCTGGTCCTGATGACCAACATCGAGGCCGATCATCTTGATTGCTACCGTGACCTTGATGACATTGAGGCGGCTTTCGCGCAGTTCGTGTCGAAGCTGCCGGAAGGGGGCCTTTCCATCGGCCTTGCGGACGATCCGCGCGTCATGCGCGTGATGAAAGGGAGCGGCAGGGCTTTCCAGAGCATTTCCCTGACGGGGGAGGCCGATTGGACGGCTCGGAACCTGCGCTACGACAGCACGGGACGCGCCCGCTTTGACGTTTATCTGCGTGGAGAGCCCGCCGGCCATATAGAGCTGCTGGTCGCGGGCGATTTTAACGCCCTGCACGCCCTGCACGCGGTGGCGGGCGCGGTCGCCCTCGGCTGCGATACGAGGGAAGCCTGCAAATCGCTGTGCGCCTTTGAAGGAGTGCACCGCCGCTTTGAATATACCGGCACCGTGAAAGGGATGCGCCTCTACCATGATTACGGGCACAATCCCGCCGAGATGCGCAGCGCCGTCGGCGTGGCCGCCATGCAGGGCAGGCGCGTGATCGCGGTGATGCAGCCGCACACCTATAGCCGGGTCAAGGGCCTGTTTCAGGATTTTCTGACCTGCACCGAAAAGGCCGATATCACGCTGGTCACCGATATCTTCGCCGCCCGCGAGATAGACCCCGGCGATATTCACAGCGGCATGCTGGTGGAAGGCATGAAGAAGGCGGGGCTTGAGGCCTACCTGACCCCGAGCTTTCAGGATACGGAGAACTGGCTGCTTGAAAACGGCCGCAGGGGCGATCTGGTGCTGACGATGGGCTGCGGCAACATCAACCTGCTCAACGACCTGATGCAACGCCACTGGGATGAGGAAGAAACGAAGCTGGAGGGGAAACAGTGAACGACCGCTTGGAGAGGATCCGCAATTTCTGCATCATCGCTCATATCGACCACGGCAAATCCACTTTAGCCGACCGCATTTTGGAAAAAACGGGCGTTTACCAGCAGCGGGAGATGGTGGCCCAGATCATGGATTCCATGGAGCTGGAGCGCGAGCGCGGCATCACCATCAAATCAAAGGCCGTCACCATGCGCTATACCGCCAAAGACGGCAGGGAATACACGCTCAATCTGATCGACACCCCCGGCCATGTGGACTTTACCTACGAGGTCAGCCGCGCCCTCGCGGCCTGCGAAGGCGCGCTTCTGGTGGTGGACGCCACGCAGGGTGTGGAGGCGCAGACGCTGGCCAACGTCTACCTGGCGCTCGATCACAACCTGGAAACCATCCCCGTGATCAACAAGATCGACCTGCCCTCCGCTGAGATCGAAAAGACCTGCGAGGAAATCGAGGAGGTCATCGGCCTTGACACGGAGTTCGCCCCGAAGGTGTCGGCCAAGATGGGCATCGGCGTCGACGAGGTGCTGGAGGCCATCGTGAACCATATGCCGCCGCCGGAGGGAAAGGAAGAAGAGCCCCTGCAGGCGCTGGTGTTTGACGCCGTCTACGACAACTACCGCGGGGCAATCTGTTTTGTGCGCGTGGTGAATGGCGCCTTGAAGCCCGGCATGCGCATGCGCATGATGCAGACCGGAGCGGAGTTTGAGGTGGTGGAGGTCGGCGTCAGAAGCCCGGGCTATGTGCCGCGGGAGGCTCTGCTGGCCGGCGATGTCGGCTATGTGGCCGCCTCCATCAAAACGGTCAGCGATACGAGGGTGGGCGATACGATCACCGACGCCGAGCGCCCGGCGCCGCAGCCGCTGCCCGGCTACAAGGCCGTGACGCCCATGGTGTACTGCGGCATCTACCCCGCCGACGGCAACGACTATGGGGCGCTGAACGACGCGCTGGAAAAGCTGCGCATGAACGACGCCTCGCTGCACTTTGAGCCCGAGACCAGCGCGGCCCTCGGCTACGGCTTCCGCTGCGGGTTTCTCGGGCTGCTGCACATGGAGATCATTCAGGAGAGGCTGGAGCGCGAGTTTGATCTGGACCTGATCACCACCGTGCCCAGCGTCATCTACGAGGTGCACAAGCAAAACGGCGAGAGCCTGTTCATCGACAACCCGACCAACCTGCCGCCCATCGGCGAGATCGAGTCGATGGAAGAGCCCTACGTCTTTGCCACCATCTATACCCCGCAGGATTTTGTGGGCACGCTGATGCAGCTGTGCCAGGAAAAGAGGGGCACCTTCCTCGATATGCAGCACGAGGGCGGGCGCGTGAAGCTGACCTATCACATCCCCCTCAATGAGGTGATTTTCGATTTCTTTGATCAGCTCAAGAGCCGCAGCCGCGGCTATGCCTCGCTGGATTATGAATTGAAAGGCTATCAGGAAAGCGATCTGGTTAAGCTCGACATCCTGCTCAACGGCGATCTGTGCGACGCCTTCACGATGATCGTGCACCGCGAGAAGGCCTACGAGCGCGGGCGCTCCATCGCCGAGAAGCTGCGCGACGTCATCCCGCGCCAGCAGTTTGAGGTGCCGATTCAGGCAGCCATCGGCGGCAAAATCATCGCGCGCGAAACCGTAAAGGCCCTGCGCAAGGATGTGCTGAGCAAGTGCTACGGCGGCGACATCAGCCGCAAGAAAAAGCTGCTTGAAAAGCAGAAAGAGGGCAAGAAGCGCATGCGGCAGTTCGGCAAGGTGGAGCTGCCCAGCGAGGCCTTTATCGCCGTGCTGAAAATGGGGGACGAAAAGTGACGCCGCTGCCCGTTGAAGGAGTTTTCATCAGATGATCTGCCCCAAATGCGGCAAATGGAACCGCGAAAGCTACCCTGTCTGCTTTTCCTGCGGCGAGCCGCTGAACCACCCCAAAACAGAAGAAGCCGCGAAGCCTGGCGCCTCTTCCGTCAGTGAGGAGAAGCCGCTGGTCGTCGTTTATGATGAGTACGGCGACGAGCGTACGCTGGTGGACCGTAAGACGCGCCTGGCGGAGGAGATGCGCGACCTGCACGAGCGCAAGCGCGAGGGAGAGCGCCGGCAGGCAGAGCTGAGAAGGCGGGCCGCCCAGCGCGGCTATGCCCCGACAGGCATGGGCCTGACCGGCGGCAGCCGCCGCAGCCGCATGTTTGTGGAAGGCGAAGGCGGGCACGAATATCAGCAGCCTGAGCAATATGTGGATTATGACGGCTATACGGCGGAGCCCCATTATGTCTACGCGACGGACGAGCTGCGCGCTGTCTCTCCCGCCATCAGAAACGCGGGCAGGGGGGCCGGCATCTCGCTGGCGGGCAAAAAGGCGCGGCGCGTCAGCCTGTTCGGGCTGCGGCGGGCGCTGCCTTTCCTGGCGGTGCTGCTGATTATCGGCGGGCTTGGTTTCGCCGGCTACCAGTATCTTTATCTGCCCTCGGTGAAAAACGCGCCGACCGCGGAGGATGCGCCAAGGGTCGAGGTGACCGCCTCGATATTGGACGACATGGCGGCCCATACCATCCGCATCCCCTCGCCGGAGGGCTCGCAGATCTATATCAAGGAGCTGCGCCGCACCTATATCGTTACCGGCGGCTACGCCACCTTTCAGGTGCAGGATTATGTCTGGTACGACGGCATGGAGGGCGAGATCCCCGAATCCATGGAGGTCAGCATCACCCCCTATATCAGAACCAGCGCGGGGGAGCAGGTGCAGATGGACATCATCAAATACACCATCGATATCCCCCTGTCGCCGCTGACGCTGATCAAGCCCGACATCACCTATGTGGAAGCCTCGACGCCGATTTACAACATCCAGTTCCATGTGATGCAAAACAGCGCGGTGTTCATCAACGGGGAAGATTACTCCTCCTTTGTCAACACGCAGGACGGCTACATCACCTACAACGCGCCCATCCAGCCCATCGGCGAAAACAGGGTGCATATTTCCGTGCGCAGCCAGTATTACCGCAAGAACGAGACGACCCTGACCATCTACCGCGCGGTGCAGGATGTGCCGCTCGACCTTGCCAGCACGCTGGAAGACCGCAGCAGCAAGCCCTACATGACCATCACAGCCACCACGAGGGCGGGCGCCAGAATCACGATCCTCAGCCCCTACAACAAGCTGGATGACAGCCAGCTCAACTCTACCGGCGCTTTCAGCTTTGAAGCCGTGTTTACACGCATCGGCACCAATACGGTCATCATCCGGGCGGATTACCCGGGCAGGGAGCCGACCGTGGTCGAGTATGACGTCTACTATATGCCCGACCCCGACTTCTATACGCCCAAGGCCTGGGCGCTGGATGAGAAGTTCGGCTATTCCAACCTTCTGGCCAATCTGGCCACCCATGTGCGCAATACGCAGATTTATGTGTTGACCGGGCCTGTGCTGCGCGTCGTCTCCACCAAGCCGCAGCTGGTCATCATCGACTGCGCCGACGGGCGCACAGCCAGCCCGCTGGAGGTCATGGTCGAGAACCAGTCCAAAACCCAGTGGGATGTAGGCCAGCGCTACCGCATCTACGCGGATACCAGCGGCTCCTACGGCGGCATCCCGCGCTTGACGGCGAGGTACACCTACAAGCCCAAGAACTGAGCCATCCGTATCAAGACAGACACAATCAAAAATCGCATGCTGACTGATAGACAGGGATATTTCAGGCTATTGATAAACCCGATGGGTGGTACAGGAGGGCCGCAGCCCTCCTGTTTTCAATCGGCCTCGGCGGTCTCAATTCGCAATGGTCAAGCGCTTCGCGGTGCAGGCACCGCTCTCGCTTTCCCTTGCTCATTGGGCTGCCGGTTCGCTTTATCCCGCACAGCGGGCGCTCACCTCTGCCCTTGCGCGGCGAGGCCGTAAGCCTTGCGTAGCAAGGGTTTCCTTGTCTCAATTCGCAATAGTCGCCTTCTTCGCGCCTACGCGCTCGAAGGTTCCTTTGCTCATTGGGGCTTCACTTCACTTACTCCGCCACCGGCGGCGTTCAGTTCCGCCCCATCCGCCGCCCGGAGAGCGTAGCGAAAAGGCGGATGGCTGGTTCCTCTCCCGTTGGCAAACGTAGTTTGTCAACGGCTTGAAAAATCCCTGCCTCTTCATCTTCAAGAGGCAGGGATTTTTGCAGCGCCGTATGAGCGGGCAATCAGTGCCCGGCTACGGGCGAAGCGTGGGGATTGGCGATCTCTCCAGCGCGGGTCAGGGCAATCTTGGTGATGACGGGGCCGATTAGCTCGTAGACCAGCGTGGCGCAAAGCACCACGGTGCGTATCTGCCCGGCGTACTGCGGCAGAGCAACGGAGGCCAGCTGCGACATACCGATGGCGACACCGGCCTGAGGCAGCAGCGCGAGCCCGAGGTAGTTTCTGACATGACGGTCCGCGCCGACGATCTGCGAACCGACAAAGGTACCCAGGTACTTGCCGACGGAACGGGCCAGCAGGTAGAGCACGCCCAGCAGGCCGACGGTGGGGATGCTGGCAAGGTCAAGCTCGGCGCCGGAGAACACGAAGAACAGAAGGAACAGCGGGGGCGTCCAGCGGTCGCAGGCCTCCAGAATGGGCTCTGCCCTGTCGTAGAGATTGATAAACACGGCGCCGATGGACATGCACAGCAGCAGCGAGGACAGCTCAAAGATCTCGGAGATGCCGATGCCCAGCAGCACCGCCGTCATGGCGATCATGACAAAGTTGTTGCGGCTGTGGAAGAAGCGCATGCACAGCGCGACCAGCAGGCCCAGCACAGAGCCTACGATGAGCGACAGCACGATTTCCAGCAGCGGCTTGCCGATGATGCTGACAAGGCTCAGATCCGTATGCGAAGCGAAGGACTGCGCCAGCGCGATGGAGACGGAGAAGGCGATCAGGCCGACCGCGTCGTCCATGGCGACCACGGGCAGCAGGGTGCTGGTGACCGGCCCTTTGGCCTTGTACTGGCGCACCACCATCAACGTGGCGGCGGGCGCGGTCGCGGTGGCGATGGCGCCCAGCGTCAGTGAAATCGACAGGTTGAAGCCGAAAGCAAGCAGCACGATATCGACCAGCGCCAGCGCGGCCAGCGATTGGAACAGCGTGATGGTGACCGATTTGGAGCCGATGGCCTTCAGGTTACTCAGCTTGAACTCAACGCCGATGGAGAAGGCAATGAAGCCCAGCGCGACGATGATGATTTCAGCCATGACGCTGTTAAACTGCTCGGGGACGAGGTTCAAAACGCTGGGGCCAATCAGCAGGCCGGCGACCAGATATCCGGTGACGTTGGGCAGACCGACGCGTTTTACAACGCGCGAAAGCAGCAGCCCCGCTGCCAGCGCGGCCGCAAGCGAAAGGGCGACGTTCATTTCTTGGTGACTCCTTCCACGTTGGAGACCGGCACCTCAAACAGGATGCCCGTGTTGGGCTGGCCGATGTCCTGTACGTGCTTGTGAATGATAGAGCGGACGGTGGGCGTATCCTCCTGATTCAGCACCATCAGCAGCATCTTGTTGGTTTCGTGGTCGGGGTTGATGAACTGCCGCAGCGAGCCGAAGATCGGAGGAGCGTCTACGCTTGACTCGTTCAGCGATTTGAGCATGCCGGCGCAGTCAACGACAGAGGCGCCGGTCAGTTTCTTGTCAAGCAATTCGGCCAAAATGGGATCTATTGCTTCGACCTGATTGGTGATAAAGACCAGAAGATTCACAGTCTCACCCTTCTTTCCAAAAGATACAAATATATTCTACACTTCTGGTACCAAAAAGTCTATGGCCTATCTGGCGTTTTATTGGATGCGCGCGGCATATTTTAACGTAAATTCTCAAAGTAACATCCACAGTGTCAGGGGTGTAGAAGTAACCTGGAG
>CAYZTQ010000038.1:0-18472 GCA_964481445.1 uncultured Christensenella sp.
GGCAGCGCTGATTGTAGCGCCCGAAAACCATGAAAACGCACGTATTTGTTGCATTTCCCGCAGATTTGCACGTGAAACCATGCCACAAAAAAGGGCCGTAGCATTTTTTGTTTTGCTACAGCCCCTTCGCTCCTCATCGAAGCGGGATCGGGCAAAGCCCGAAGCAGATTACTTGATTTCGACCTTGGCGCCGACTTCTTCGAACTGCTTCTTGATCTTCTCGGCTTCAGCCTTGGGCAGGCCTTCCTTGATGGTCTTGGGGGCAGACTCGACGAACTCCTTGGCTTCCTTCAGGCCCAGGCCGCTCACGACTTCGCGGACAACCTTGATGACCTTGATCTTCTCGGCGCCGGCATCGGTCAGAACGACGTCAAACTCGGTCTTCTCTTCAGCGGGGGCAGCGGCGGCAGCGGCAGCAGGGGCAGCAGCGGCAGCAACGGGGGCAGCGGCGGACACGCCGAACTTCTCTTCGAGCTCCTTCACCAGTTCGGCCAGCTCCAGGACAGTCATGGACTCAATTGCGGACAGGATTTCTGCGCGATTCATGAATTAATTCCTCCAAATTTACTGTTTAAAATAGGTTTCCTGATAGAGTAGGGATTATTGGGCCTCTTTCTGTTTACGCACAGCGTCTACAGCGTAGACCAGCGAGCGCAGGGTCGCGCTCAGTACGCCCACAAAGTTGGAGATCGGGGCGTTCAGGCTGCCCATGACCTTGGAGATAAGCACTTCCTTGCTGGGCAGCTTGGACAGCGCCTTCACCGCGTCGGGGCTCATGTAGACGCCCTCTACAAGACCTGCTTTGATTTCGAACTTGTTGTTCGTCTTCTGATCGGCCATGTAGTCGCAGATTACCTTGGCGGGGGCGACGGCGTCGCTCATGCCGAAGGCAAAAGCGGAGGGACCTTCCAGAATATTATCCAGGCTGTTGATGCCCAGATCGTCCAGCGCTCTGCGCACCAGCGTGTTCTTCAGAACGCGGTACTCAACGCCCGCCTGACGGAACTTCGCGCGCAGCTCGGTGATCTCTGCCACCGTGACGCCGGTAGAACTCAGCACGATGACAGACTCCGCGTTCTTCAGCTTTTCGGTGATCTCCGCTACCATCTCGCGCTTTGCCTGCGCGTTCTGGGAAAGCTTCACTTCTTTAACGTTGCTCATGTGTTTTCACCTGCTTTCAGGCTGATAATAAGAAGCCCCTGTGCAATGGCACAAGGGCATAAAATCTTCATGCTGCTTGCGCCTCGGCTGGCTGACCTGGTCATTACGCGCTTTCGCGCACCGGCTGTCTGTGGCACTGGCTTCTCAAAGCCTCAAACAGATTATCACAACGCAAGGGGAGTGTCAAGCGATTTTCCCGAATTTTCAGGAAAACTCCTTGACAAGGCGCCTGATAAATTATAGAATAACTTTTGCATCAATAGGCCGTTAGCCCCGGAACTATTGAGGGCAGAAAGCAGGGATGTGCGACCATCACAGCCTTGCACATGCACACAATGTTTAGGAGGAAGTTCAACTTTGAATACCTACATGGCAAATGCGCAGACAGTTGAGCGCAAGTGGTATGTTGTTGATGCAGAAGGTATGGTGCTCGGGCGCGTAGCCAGCCAGGTTGCCAACGTCCTGCGCGGCAAGCATAAGCCCACCTACACCCCCCATGTTGATACCGGCGATTACGTCATCGTCGTCAACGCTGATAAGATCATCCTGACCGGCAAGAAGCTGGATCAGAAGATTTACTACCATCACACCGGTTATGTCGGCGGCCTGAAGGAGACCAAGTACCGCAGGCTGATGGCCGAAAAGCCGGAGTTTGCTCTCCGCCACGCCGTGGTCGGCATGCTGCCCAAGAACGCGCTGGGCCGCAGGATGGCAACCAAACTGCACGTCTACTCTGGCGCGGAGCATGAGCATGCCGCCCAGCAGCCCGAAGTGCTGACCCTGATTAAGTAAGCGGAAGGAGCAGAGATATTATGGCACAAGCAGATTTCAACGCAGTCGGCCGCCGCAAGAAGGCGATTGCCCGCGTCCGCCTGGTTCCCGGCAGTGGCAACATCGTCATCAACAAGCGCGAGCTTGACAATTATTTTGGCCTCGAAACCCTCAAAATGACCGTCCGTCAGCCCCTGGTGCTCACCAAAACCACCGGCTTTGACGTGCTGGTCAGCGTCAACGGCGGCGGCCTGACCGGTCAGTCCGGCGCCATCCGCCACGGCATCAGCCGCGCGCTGATCAAGGCCAACCCCGAGCTCCGCGGCGAGCTGAAGAAGGCCGGTTTCCTCACCCGCGATCCCCGTATGAAGGAGCGCAAGAAGTACGGCCTCAAGGGCGCGCGTCGTGCCCCGCAGTTCAGCAAGCGCTAATCTTTCTTTCGTTTCATCCTGCCCCGTCCGAGAGGACGGGGTATTTTTGTGTGCCTGCATAGATGCCATCGGTTTCATTCCGTGCCCCTGTCTCGCACTTGGCAGAGCTGGGATGTCGGGAATAGCGTGAAGATGCAGTTGTTCCTGCCGTTTCCGGGGGTGGAATCAAGCTGTGGCAAAAAGTGTCGGCTGCAAGAAAAGTGATAAATTTGCGTTAAAATACATAATATGCATCACTTAAACATTTTAGTAACCGCGATTATTCACTAAAGTTGTATATTGACGTCCTGATCACTGTATGCTATACTCTATTAAAACTTGTACAGCAAATGACATGATCTCTGCACACCGGGCTGTGTTCTGCTCAGTTTAGTTTCTAAGGCCATAAAGGGCCTTAATATAGAAAGGAGCTTGTTCCATGAAGAAACTTGTATCTCTTGTTCTCGCTCTCGCTCTGTGCCTGGTCGCCTTTACTGCCTTCGCGGCAGGCAAGGTCGGCGTGGCCATGCCCACTCAAAGCCTCCAGCGCTGGAATCAGGATGGCGCCAACATGAAGGCCCAGCTGGAGGAGGCGGGCTTCGAGGTCAACCTGCAGTATGCCGACAACGAAGTGGCCAAGCAGGTTTCCCAGCTTGAAAACATGATTCTGGACGGTGTGCAGGTGCTGGTCGTTGCCTCCATCGACGGTTCCTCGTTGGATACCGTGCTGGCCTCTGCCAAGGAAGCCGGCATCCCCGTCATTGCCTATGACCGCCTGCTCACCAACACGCAGAACGTCGACTACTACACCACCTTCGATAACTACGGCGTCGGCACCATTCAGGGCAACTATGTCAAAGAAAAGTTCGACCTTGACAACGCCGAAGGCCCCTTCACCATCGAGTTCACCGCCGGTTCGCCCGACGACAACAACGCCGGCCTGTTCTTCCAGGGCGCCTTTGACGTGCTGAAGCCCTATCTGGACAGCGGCAAGCTCGTCTGCGTCTCCGGTCAGACTGAATTTGAAAAAGTCGCCACCCTTGCGTGGGACAGCGCCAAGTCTCAGTCCCGTATGGACAACATTCTGTCCGCCTACTATCCTGACGCTCTGACCGGCGGCCAGAAGCTGGATATCGTGCTCTGCTCCAACGACTCCACCGCGCTGGGCGTGACCAACAGCCTTGTGGCTGCCGGCTTCACCGCTGAGAACATCCCGGTCATCACCGGTCAGGACTGCGATACCCCCAACACCAAAAACATGATCAAGGGCCTGCAGGCCATGTCCGTGTTCAAGGATACCCGCACCCTGGCTGCGCAGACCGTGAAGATGGTCTCCGACCTGCTGGAAGGCAAAGAGCCCGAAGTGAACGCGACCTACGCCAACGGCGTCAAGGATGTGGCCAGCTACAACTGCACCCCTGTGTTCGCCGACGCGAACAACTATAAGGAGCTGCTGCTGGATTCCGGCTACTACACCGAGGCCGATCTGGCCGACTAAGCCTTGATTCAGCCAAGGGCTGAAACTGAAATGCTTCAATTGGGAGACGGGCAGTCGCCCGTCTCCCTTTTCAAATTCACGGCGCGGGACCATCTCCTGGCTTTCGCGCTTATCAGGAGGGATTGTCATTGGGTAACATCATCCTGAGCATGCGGAATATCACCAAAACCTTCCCCGGCGTCAAGGCGCTTGACAATGTCAACATTCAGGTGGAAGAGGGAGAGATTCACGCGCTGTGCGGCGAGAACGGCGCTGGCAAATCCACGTTGATGAACGTGCTCAGCGGCATTTATCCTTACGGCACCTATGAGGGAGAGATCATTTATCAGGGCCGGGAGTGCCGCTTTCATAAAATCAAGGACAGTGAAAAAGAAGGCATCGCCATCATTCATCAGGAGCTTGCTCTGGTGCCATATCTGACGATTGCCGAAAACATGTTTTTGGGCAACGAGCGGCAGAGCCACGGGGTCATCAACTGGGATATGACCAATGAAAAGGCCAAGTACTATATGGACATGGTAGGCCTCAGGGGAAAGCCCTCCACCCTGATCAAGGATCTGGGCATGGGCAAGCAGCAGCTGCTGGAAATCGCCAAGGCGCTGGCCAAAAACGTCAAGCTGCTGATCCTCGATGAGCCGACATCTTCCTTAAACGAAAGCGACGCGAAAAATCTGCTGGATTTGCTGCTTGAGTTCAAAAAGACCAAGGGCATCACCAGCATTCTGATATCACACAAGCTTAACGAGCTCAGCTATTGCTGCGACAAGGTGACCATCATCCGCGACGGCAAAACCATAGAAACCATCGATAAAAACAGCGAAACCCTGTCCGAAGACCGCATTATCCGCGGTATGGTCGGGCGGGAGATGACCAACCGTTTCCCCGCGCGCGAGCATCAAATCGGCCAGATTGCGCTGGAGGTCCGAAACTGGACGGTGCATCATCCCGTGCAGACAGAAAAAAAGGTGGTAGACGATGTGTCCATCACCGTGCATAAGGGAGAAGTGGTCGGTATTGCCGGTCTGATCGGGGCCGGCCGCACGGAGCTGGCCATGTCCATCTTCGGCAGGGCCTATGGTTCCGGCATCAGCGGCGAGCTGTATAAGGATGGCAAGCCTGTCCGCTTCAATTCCATCCGTCAGGCCATCGATAACGGCCTTGCCTATGTGACGGAGGATCGCAAGGGAGACGGCCTGATTCTGTCCGACTCCATCAAGCATAACATCACGATGTCCCGCCCCGATTTTATCAGCAAACGCGGGGTGCTGGATAAGGATCTTGAGACCAAGCTGGCCAAACGGCTGCATGTAGAGCTGGGGGTCAAGGCGCCTTCGGTGGAGCAGTTGGTCGGCAACCTGTCGGGCGGCAACCAGCAGAAGGCGCTGGTCGGCAAATCCATTTTCACCCAGCCCGACGTGCTGCTGCTGGATGAGCCTACCCGCGGCGTGGATGTCGGCGCCAAATATGAAATCTATCAGATCATCAACAATCTGGTGGCGGAGGGGAAAGCGGTGCTGATGATCTCCTCCGAGCTGCCGGAGCTGCTGGGGATGTGCGACCGCATCTATGTGATGAACGAGAGCCGCCTGATCGCGGAAATACCGGCAGAAGAAGCCACGCAGGAATGCATCATGGCCTGTATCATGCAGGACAGCAAGGGAGTGATTGGAGAATGAGTCAGGTAACTGCCCGAAAGACCGGCCCCAAGATTGACATGCGGCAATACGGCATGTTGATCGCCCTGATTGTAATCATCGTGTTTTTTAATTTCCTGACGCAGGGCAGACTGCTGAAGCCCATGAACGTCAGTAACCTGATCAACCAGAATGCCTACGTGATCATTCTGGCCATCGGCATGCTGCTGTGCATCCTGACAGGCGGCAACATCGACCTGTCCTGCGGATCGGTGGTGGCGCTGGTGGGCGCCTGCGCGGCCACCTTCATCATTACATGGGGGTGGAACGTGTATCTTTCCATTTTCCTGTGCCTGATGATCGGCATTGCCATTGGCGCCTGGCAGGGCTTTTGGATTGCCTATGTGGGCATTCCGCCTTTTATCTGCACACTCTCGGGCATGCTGGTTTTCCGCGGGCTGACGCTTCTGGTGCTCAATGGTCTCACCATCTCGCCTTTCCCGGAGTCTTATCAGAGGCTGTCCACCGGCTTTTTGCCGGATGTCGCCCAGGGTTTCCAGTTGATGGGTACCAAGCTGAACCTGCTGTGCTTCATCGTCGGTCTTTTGCTTGCTGCGGGCTTCTGCGTCCTGCAGATCCGCAGCTTTATCAGCCGCAGAAAGAAGGGCTATCAGACAGACCCCCTGTGGCTGATGTCCATCCGCATGGTGATCATCTCCATCGTCATCATCTTTGTGTTTACGCTGCTGGCCCGTTACCGCGGCGTGCCTACCGTGTCCATCATCCTCGGCGTGCTGCTGCTGATTTACAGCTTCTTTACCCAGAAAACCGTGAAGGGCCGCCACCTCTATGCGCTGGGCGGCAATATGAAGGCTGCTCGCCTGAGCGGCATCAACACGCAGAGAATGATGTTCTTTGCCTATACCAACATGTCCTTCATCGCGGCCATTGCGGGATTGGTCTTTGCGGCCCGCCTCAACAGCGCCGCGCCGACCGCCGGCCAGAGCTTTGAAATGGACGCCATCGCCTCCTGCTTCATTGGCGGCGCTTCCGCCTATGGCGGCACGGGCACCATCGGCGGGGCGCTGATTGGCGCTCTCATCATGGGTGTGCTCAACAACGGCATGTCCATCATGGGCCTCAACTCCAACCTGCAGCAGGTGGTTAAGGGCCTGGTGCTTCTGGGCGCTGTCGCCTTCGACGTGCTCAGCAAGAAGAACATTGACCTGAAGGCCCTGTTTGGCCTCAAGAGCGTCAAACCTGCGGCGGCGGTGAAATAAGCAGAAAGAACAAAATCAATCAAGATGCTCCCCGGCAGCAAGCGCGAGCAGCTGCCGGGGAGCATCTTGATAAGGGCTCGCAGTCGACTTTCTATCAGGCTGCGCCGCCGGATGTTATTCTTCTCTGTGGATCGATCTTTCCGCGTCAAAACCATCGGGATAGCGTTTCATCAGCTTCGCGATGTTATTGCTTGCTATTTCATCCAGATCCATGCCGAGGCCCGTGGCTGCCAGAGCGCAGTACCACAGGATATCGCCAACCTCTTCTGCCAGATGTTGCCGATCGAGGCTGTGTCCCTGAAAGCTTACTTTCTTGATCATATCGGCCACTTCGCCAGATTCGCCGGCCAGACCGAGCGCGGCGTTTTGCAGCGTCCTCAGTTCGCCGGGTTCTTTCACATGGGCGGAACGCATGGCCTTCACCTGATAGTCGGAAAAATTCATAGCAGTCCTTTCACTCTCATCAATACATTATATAAGGCGGTTACTGTTGCTGCTGCCCGTTTGTATCATCATAATCGGGCGTCTGATAACGGTAGCCGCTGGGATAGACAGCCTCATGGAAGGCGTCTTCGGGCCGCACGGCTGGAGGGAGCCCGTCCAGCATGCCTTCCTCATCCTCCCGCTGCCCGATGCGCTGCCTGAAGTCATCCAGCAGTTTTCTGGCAGCCGGGCGCTGCTTCCTCCCGCTGCGCCTCCTTCTGGGGACAGCGACGTTCTGCGGGTAAGCGGGATCTGCAGGCACGGTTTCCGGGTTCTGGCCGTCCCCGTAGAGGGCGGGGTCATAGGGCTGCATGGCAGGCTGCGCATAGTCAATCAGAGGCTGATTCTGATAGCCGGAAAGGGGGGAGTACTGCTCCTCCTGAGAAGCGTCCATATACGGCGCCTCATTGCCCGGCTGCGGCTGCCAGAGCGTCTCGGCAGGCTGCCGCGGATCCTGTCCATAGCCCTCTGTGGAGGAAGCATAGGGCTGCTCCGGAAGAGGCGCGTATTCAGGCGGCCGCTGGTAGGGGACGTCGCCCTGAAGCCATGCATACGCCTCAGGGACATAAGATGCCTGCGCATCCGGCGACGCCATATAAGGCTGAGCCTCATTTGTTGCGGAGTATGCGTCCGCGGGATAATCTGCGCCGCCTTCCGGGGCGTATGACGAGGCGGGGGCGTAGGGCTGCTGATACAGCGCCGGGTCATAGGAAATGGGGGAGCTGTCATCGGAGGCAGCCACCCATTCGGCCAAAGCGCCGCGGGCATTCTCATCCATGTCAGCCCGTTCCAGATCCTGCGCGCTGCGCTGTACGCGCCTGCGGCGAAGCGTGCGCGTCAGCCAGGAGCGCCAAACCAGATAGGGCCGCCAACGCACCAACCACACGGCATAGTCAAGCACAGTGCCGGCAATCAGGGCAATCAACAGGAAAATAAGCCAGTATCTTGAAAAGAAGGAGGAAATGCCCCCGCTTGAATTGACAATGGCGTTCCAGGCCCTGTTCGCCGCGCCGCCCATCCAGCCGAAAAGCAGGCTGAAAAGCCAGTCCGCAAAAGCGTTCACGGTACTTTTCCTACCGGCATGCCGGGCGTCTGGGCATCTTCCTGCTGTATGTCGATGGTCAGGTAAACGGCTTCTTCGCTCATGTATTCCGCGTTCTGGGGCTTATCCACCTTGATCTGGCGGATCAGCTCTCCCTGCGCGCCCTCAATGTCTATTTTGGAGGATACTTCCAGCCGGGTCAGCGTCTTCAGCAACTCAGGGGGGCCCGCCACGGAAAGGTAGCTGGGCGAAACGCTGATGCCCGCTACATAATAGCCCTTCTTCGGGTTGCCGGTGGTGACGCCGGTCAAATCGATGTCCACCGTCTTCATCGGGAACAGCCGCTGCTCCACAATGACGCTGTCAACCGCGATGGATTCGCTGGTCACGCTGACCAGCGGCGAGCTGACAGGCTCCCCGTCCGTATTGTACATGGCGAAGGGGACGGAGGTCACCTGCACGCCGGGCTGCGCGCCCAGCCTGCCCAAATCAAACTCGGCAATGCACTTGTCCACGTTTTCCACGATGCTCTTGGGACCGGTCACGACCACCCAAGCCGGGTCGTGCTTGCCGGCAGAGGGGGAGGCGTAGAATCCGGCCGGGCTTTCACCGCTGGTATTCAGCTGCACAGGCACCCTGCGCTTGGTCATCAGCTCGTCCACCACCACGGTCACGCTTTCCTTCGAAAGCCAGATGACCTGCCCGTAGATGCTGCTCTGCGTAGTCTGCACCGTGAGCTGCTGCTCGCCGGGGGCCGTGATGCGCGACAGGTCGACGCGCACGTTGTAGTTGGAAGCAGACACGCTGTTATACATGCGCTGGGGCACTTCCACCTTCATGCGCACATCCTTCAGGTTATCAAGGCCGGAGACGACAATCAGGCCGCTGCGCTGCAGCATGTCGGCGTTTACCGCGCTGATGGTGACATTGTCAAGCACCTTCTGGCGGGTGATGTTGGCGTCCGAGCTGATCAACACGCCCCACAGAACGAGCGCCAGAAAGAAACAGCCCAGCTTCAGCGGCCAGCGGTTGAGCAGCACCCGCCTGATGTACTCGAAAAACTTCTTTACATCCGGCGAAAGCAGAGAGGAACGTATTCTTTCAAAGAGATTATTGCTGTTCATGCTTTTGCTTTCTCCAGGCGCTCACCCTGTCCATCATCCAATCCGATATCTGCTTCAGGCCGTATTTCTCGCGCTGGTAGAGGCTGGACAGGGCTTTGTTGAGCGTGTCGGCGTCCAGGTGGCGCGTCAGCTTGCCGGCTTTGGCCATGCTGATGATGCCGGTCTCCTCGGAAACGATGAACACGATGGCGTCCGTCGTCTCTGATACGCCAAGGCCCGCGCGGTGGCGCGTGCCCAAATCGCGGCTCAGGTTGCTCTGCTCGGTCAGCGACAGCACGCAAGCCGCGGCCACGATGCGGTCATCCCGTATGATTACCGCGCCGTCGTGCAGGGGGGTATTGGGCTCGAATATGTTGGTGAGCAGGGGACCGGATACGGTGGAATCCAGCACCGTGCCGGTGTCGATATAATCCTTGAGGCCGGTCTTCTGCTCAAACACCACCAGCGCGCCGACCCTTCTGCGCGACAGGGTGAGCAGGCTCTGGGTAATCTCGTTGACAATGCGAAGAGATTCGTCCTTGTCATAGACCGAGCGGTCAATGTTGGCCCCGCGGCCGATCCGCTCCAGCGCGCGGCGTATTTCCGGCTGGAAAAGAATCAGCAGCACCAGGGAACCGTTGTTGACAATGTTGAGCAGCAGCCAGTTGAGGGTGACCAGCCCGAAAAAGCTGCTGAGCCAGCTGACGATGATCAGCACGCCGAAGCCCTTGAGCACCTGGCTCGCCCTCGTCTCGCGCGTCAGCATGAAAAGCTGATATATCAGGAAAGCCACAATGATGATGTCGAGCCAGTCTTTCATCTGCGGCCTGTTGAATATGTTCCAGAAAAAGGCGCCGATTTGGTCAAAGAAACTCCTCAAACAGCGCTCACCCTTTCCTGATTACTACAAGCATTATACAATAGAATCCACCGCATATAAAGCCGGACACAGATATTTCATAAATTTTACCTTTCAGGGGGCTTGCGAATATACCCATATGGGGTATATAATGCGGTTGAACGGATGAACGTTCGCGCAACCGTTCGGAAAGGGAAGCTATGAAAAATGAAGTTTATCAGGTAGAGGGGATGACCTGCGCGTCCTGCTCCGCCGCTGTTGAGCGCGTGACAAAAAAAATCGAAGGCGTTGGGCAAAGCCAGGTCAATCTGGTGATGGGCACGCTGGATATCAGCTACGATGAGACGCGTGTCACGCCCGACATGATTATCGGAAAAATCGAGAAGGCGGGGTACAGCGCCCGCCTCAAGCAGGAAGAGAAGGCGGAGACGCAGCAGGCGGAGGGGCAGCCTGACGAGCTGCGGGCGCTGAAGGCCGAGGGCCGTCAGGTGGGTCTTGCGCTCGCCCTGTCTGCCGTGCTTCTGTATGCGGCGATGGGGCCGATGCTCCTCCCGGGCATCCCGATGCCGAATCTCTTCAGGGCATCGACCCACCCTGTCAACGCGGCCATGCTGCAGATGCTGCTGACCATCCCGATTCTCTTCATCGGCAGGCGCTTTTTCACCCACGGCTTCAAGGCGCTTTTTGGCGGCAACCCGACGATGGACAGCCTGGTGGCGCTGGGCTCTTCCGCCTCCTTCCTGTTCAGCCTGTACATGACCTTCCTGATTTCGGATAACCCGCACCACATCCACCATCTGTACTACGAGTCCGCGGGCATCGTGGTGGCGCTGGTCATGATGGGTAAGCACATGGAGAGCCGCAGCAAGCTGAAGACCACCGAAGCGATCCGCAAGCTGATGGAGCTGGCCCCCGATACCGCCGTGCTCGTGCGGGAAGACGGCACGGTCAGCGAGGTGCCGACGGCCTCCGTCAAGGTCGGCGATACGCTGCTGGTGCGCCCCGGCAGCAAGGTGCCGCTGGACGGCCTGGTCACCAAAGGTGAATCGGCGGTGGACGAATCGCTTCTGACGGGCGAAAGCATGCCCGTTGATAAGCATGAAGGCGATGAGCTGATTGGCGGCTCCCTCAACCAGCAGGGCGCTGTGTATATGCGGGTCACCCGCGTCGGGCAGGAGACAACGCTCAGCCGCATCGTGCGCTTTGTGCAGGACGCGCAGGGCAAAAAGGCGCCGATTTCCGGCCTGGCCGACAGGGTGGCCGCCGTCTTTGTGCCCATCGTCATCGGCATCGCGCTTGCTTCTTCCATCGCCTGGCTGGCCGTGGGCAAGGATCTGTCCTTTGTCGTCAGCATCCTGACCGCTGTGCTGGTGATTGCCTGCCCCTGCGCGATGGGGCTGGCCACGCCGACGGCTATCGTGGTCGGCACCGGGCTGGGGGCCGGCCATGGAATCCTGATCCGCAACGGCGAGGCGCTGGAAAGAACGCACGAGACCGATGTGGTGGTCTTTGATAAGACAGGCACAGTGACCAGCGGCAAGCCTGAGGTGAGCTTTCTGAAGGCTCTGGAGGGCACCCCTGAAGACCTGATGGCCCGCGCCGCTGCCGCCGAACAGGCATCCCAGCACCCTCTGGCCGCTGCCTTTATTGAAAAAGCTCAGCAGATGAAGACGACCTATGAAAGCTTCAGGGTTGCGGAGTTCCGCAGCACGTCCGGTATGGGCATCGAGGCCGATTTTGAGGATGGCGTCCGGCTTGCACTCGGCAACGCGCGCCTGATGGAAAAGCTGGGCATCAGCGTTGAAACGCTGGAAAAAGAATCGCAGGCTTTCGCGCAAAAGGGCGAAACGCCTGTCTTCGCGGCGCTGAACGGCAGGCTCGTCGGCCTTGTCAGCGTGGCCGATCAGCTGAAGGACAACGCGAAAAGCGCGATCGGCGAGCTGAAGGCCATGGGCATTCGCACGGTGCTGCTGACGGGCGACAATGAGCGCACGGCGGCCGCCATCGGCGGGCAGCTGGAGGTGGATGAGATCATCGCGGGCGTTCTGCCCGAGGGCAAGGCGGAGGTTGTGAACCGGCTCAAATCAGAGGGTAAAAAGGTGCTGATGGTCGGCGACGGAATCAACGACAGCCCGGCGCTGGCGGCGGCCGATGTTGGCCTGGCCATCGGCAACGGTTCCGACATCGCCATCGAGACGGCGGATGTGGTGCTGATGAAAAGCGACATAGAGGATGTGCCGCGCGCCATCCGCCTCAGCAAGAAAACCATCGTCAATATCAAGCAGAACCTGTTCTGGGCTTTCATCTACAATATCATCGGCATTCCGGTCGCGGCCGGGCTTCTGTATCTGCTGGGCGGCCCGCTGATGAACCCCATGCTGGCCGGGCTTGCCATGTCGCTGAGCTCCGTGTTCGTGGTCGGCAACGCATTAAGACTGAGGAGGGCAAAAATATGAGCGAGAAACATACTGAGCGCAGTGCGGACGTAAAAAAGAGCATGATTCACCGCCTCAACCGGATTGAGGGGCAGGTGCGCGGGGTAAAAAATATGCTGGAGAATGACGCTTATTGTATCGACATCATCAACCAGACGGCGGCCATCCGCTCTGCGCTCAACTCCTTCGCCAGCCTGCTTTTGGAAAAGCACATTCAAAGCTGCGTCAGCCGCGGCATCGGCAGGGGAGACGCGGAAGTACTCGACGAATTGACCGACACCATCAAGAAAATGATTCGATAAGAAGGAGAAGAATAGAATGACTGTATTGAAGGTTCCCGATATGAGCTGCGAGCACTGCGTGGCCCGCATTACCAAGGCGCTGAACGATGAAAAGCTGAGCTTCAAAGTGATTCTGGCCAATAAGACGGTGGAAGTGGAAGGCGACGAAGCCGCTGTGGATAAGGCGGTGGCAGCGCTGGACGACATTGGCTACGATAGCGCCAGAGCCTGAGAAACACATATCATGAAAAGGTCCCCGGGGGCGCGCCCCCGGGGACCTTCATCAGTCATGTTTTAAGGCATCAATAGTTGGTCAGGTTATACATTTCAATTGCGTCGTTGGCCAGGCCTTCCAGCTTGGTCACGGCGTCCTCGGGGCTCAGGCCCTTGAGGACCACTTCCTCCGTCACGTCCTCCACATACTGGCGCACTTCGGGGAAGACGCTCAGCAGCGAACCGACGTAATCGGGAGAGGAAGCATGCAGCTGATCCAGCGCGGTCTGGAACTGCGGGAACTTCGCGATGTTGTTTTTGAAAGTCTCGGTGTCGTGGGCCTTCATGTTGATCGGGAAGTAGCCGGTCTTGGCGTTCCAGTTGGCCTGCGCTTCGGGGCTGATCATGTACTGGATGAACTCCCAGGTGGCGTCCATCTTCTTCTCGTCGCCGGAGTTGACCATCCACAGGGTACCGCCGCCGGTGGAAACGCCGCCCTTGTCTTCAGGGTTCACATAGGGGAAGAAGGCGGTGCCGACTTCAAAGCTGTCGCCCACGTTGGCCAGCACGCCGGCCAGGTTCGCGGTGGAAGCGAGGAAGATGGCAGTTTTGCCTGCCACGAAGGCAGCGCGGGCCTGCGCCGTGCCGCTGCGCTCAATGTAGGTGGTGTAGGGGCTTTCGGCAATCTTTTTCCACATCTTGAACAGGTCAAGCGCGGCGCCGTTTTCGCCGAACATTACCTTGGTGGCATAGGCCTTGCGGCCGTTGCCGTTGTCCACATACTCGCGGCCCATCTTGCCGGTCCACTGCTCAAAGAACCAGCCGTAGTTGGAGAAGAGGAAGCCCGCGCGGTCCAGCTTCCCTTCGGCGTCGAAGGTGGCCAGCTTCTCGGCGATGGCCAGGATGCCGTCGACCGTGGTGGGGATTTCGGTGATACCGGCCTCCTCAAAGGCGGTCTTGTTGTAGTACATCAGGGGGGTGGAGCAGTTGAAGGGCATGGAGTTGATCTTGCCGTCGATGGTGTAGTAGGCAAGCAGGTTCGGCTCGATGACGGAGGTATCAAAGCCGGTCTTGTCGATGTAGGTCTGCAGCGGCATCATCTTCTTAGAATCGATGATGAAGCGGGAGGCGATCTCGTAGCTCTGCACAATATCAAAGGGCAGGGCTTCGCCCATGCTCGTTGCCCTCAGCTTGTTCAGCGCATCGTCATATTCGCCCTGATACTGCGCGTCTACCTCAATTTTGTCCTGAGAAGCGTTGAACTCGGCCACCATGTTGGCGATGGTTTCGGAGTTGGTGCCGCCCAGAGAATACCAGAAAACGATTTTCGTCTTCTCGCCTTCGGCAAGCGCGCTGAAGGCGGAAAGACCCAGCATGAGAACCAGCAGGATTGCGACCAGTTTTTTCATGTTGTCTCCTTTCGATTTGGCCAGTTTTTCTATATCCTCGCCCCGTTTAAGGGGCGCAAAGACCAGGGGAGTGTCAGCCCTTGACGGCGCCGGCCATCAGGCCGTTGATCAGCTGTTTCTGCATGAAGATAAAGATGGACAGCGAGGGCACCAGCACCACCACGACGCCGGCCATCATCAGGCCGATCTGCTCGGAGTCGATATCATACAGCTGGCTGATGCCGATCTGTACCGTGCGCACCTTGTCGGAGTTGGTGACAAGCAGCGGCCAGAGGTATTGGTTCCACTGCAGAAGGAACACATACGCGCCCAGAGCGCCCAGCGCCGGCCTTGCCAGCGGTATAACGATGGTGGCGAGAAAGCGCCAGTTGTTGCAGCCGTCCAGCTTGGCGGCTTCGTGCAGCTCCTTGGCGAAGGTCAGGTAGTTCTGCCGCATCAGGAAGATGCCCATCGCCGAGCAGGCGTAGGGCAGTATCATCGCGTGATAGCTGTCCAGCCACCCCCAGCTGGAGACGGTCAGGTAGTTGGCGATGATGGTCGCCTCCCAGGGCACCATCATGGTTGCCAGTATGCACATAAAGACCAGGTTGCGGCCCCTGAACTCCAGAAAACTGAAGGCGAAGGCGGCCATGGAGCAGGTGGCCATCTGCAGGATGGTGACCGATCCGGCCACGATAAACGAGTTGATGATGTGGCGCGGAATGGCCGTCCTTGTGAAGACATGCGCATAAGAGATAAAATCCGTGCTGTTTGGCAGCAGACGGGTGTACAGCTGATCGGCGGGCGTCACGCTCATCATAAAGGTATACACGAGCGGCAGAATAATGATGAACACAAAGGGAAGGTTCAGCCCCACGCGCAGCGCCGCGCTCCAGAAGTTTCTTTGCCTGCGGCTCATCGTTCTTTGCATCATTGGTAATGTACGCTCCTTCTCTCGGCCCGGAACTGCAGCAGGGTGACGGCCATGATGATGATAAACAGCACGATCGACCTTGCCGCGGCAGAACCGAAGCGGAAATTCCGGAAGGCGTCCAGATAGATGGAATAGACGATCACGTTGGTGGTTTCGTTGGGGCCGCCGCTCGTCAGCAGGCGCACCTGGGTAAAGGATTGAAACGCGCTGATAACGTTGATAATAATCTGGAAAAACAGCGTGGGGGAAAGGGCGGGCAGTGTGATGTGGCGCTGCTGGCGCCAGTAGCCCGCGCCGTCGATCGAGGCGCTTTCATATAGCTCGTCCGGTATGTTGCGCAGGCCGGCCGAGATAAAGATAAAGTTGATGCCGCTGGCCAGCCAGATGGAAATTACGCAGATGATGGGAAAGGCCCAGGCAGGGTCGTTCAGCCAGTTGGTGCTGGTGCCCGCCAGGCGGTTCACCAGCCCGATGGAAGGGTGAAAAATCATCTTGAAGCTCATGGCCGCCGCCGCCGACGCGATGGCGATGGGCATGGCGTAGATGGCTGAAGCAAAGGCGCGTCCGGGGAACTTTTTGGTGGTCATCAGGCTGGTGCTGAGACCCACCAGTAGGCTTCCGAAGGCCACGAACAGCACGAAACGGATTGTGACCCACATGCTGTTCCAAAACGCGCCTGAGTATTTGCCCAGCAGTATATCCTGATAGTTCTTCACGCCGTAAAACACCTTTGGCAGGCCGTTGCGGTCTGTCAGATAGGTGCTTAGATGGATTGTTTTGAAGAAGGGATAGTACAGAAATATCGCGAAGACAAGCAGCGCGGGGAGCAGGAACAGCCAGGGCTCGATGGTTTCGTAGAAGGTCTTTTTCTTCCGTCTGATGGAAAGCGGTTGCTGCGACATTTTTCCTCCTGAGGCTCGGATTGCGGGATATTTGCCATGTTGAGGATTGGGTATTGACCTGTTTAAATTTATCTTAGCAAGGCATTCCTCTCCTGTCAAGAACGGTGAACTGGCGGAAATTGTACCATTTGCTTGATGCGTTTGTTGCGACAGGTCAAATGAATGACACATCTACGAAGTGGAAATATAAAAAAGCCTGCCGCAGGGACAGGCTTTCAAAGCATGTGAATGATTACTGGGCCGCAGCCTCAGCCTCGGCCTGAGGATAGACGCTGACCTTTTTCTTGAACTTGCCGAAGTGCTCAAAGCGCACCACACCGTCGGCCACGGCAAACAGGGTGTCATCCTTGCCGAGGCCCACATTGAGGCCGGGATTCATTCTGGTGCCGCGCTGACGCACAAGGATATTGCCGGCCAGCACAAACTGACCGTCGGCGCGCTTGGCGCCCAGACGCTTGGAAGCGCTGTCGCGCCCGTTCTTGGTAGAGCCGCCGCCCTTCTTGTGGGCGAAAAGCTGAAGATTGATTCTCAACATGTTGATTTCCTCCGTTTCATTTAGGCAGCCCGGTCTCACCGAGCTTTAAGTGCGTGGGATAGGTCTCTTTCAGATCCTTCATGCCGCTTTCAAACACCCTGAAAATGGTCTGCGCCTCGGCGCTGGGGCTCTGCAGCCTGACTTCCAGCAGGGCATCCTTCTCCTTTACTTCCGGCTTCATCCCGGCCACGCGCTCCAGCGCGTTAGCGCAGGCGATGGAGAGGAAGGAGATGGCGGCACACACGATATCCTGCCCTGCCTCGGCGAACCCGGCGTGGCCGCTTACGCGGTAACCGGTGATTGTTCCGTCAGGCTGCTTGTACAGCAGGATGCTGGTCATTTCAGCCCTTGATGCCGGTAATCTCTACCTTGGTGAAAGGCTGGCGATGGCCCTGCTTGCGGCGGTAGTTCTTCTTCGCCTTGTACTTATAGACAATGATCTTCTGGCCGCGGCCCTGCTGCAGCACCTTGCCGGTCACCTCGGCGCCTTCCACAAGAGGATTGCCCGCCTTCACGGTTTCTCCGCCGAGCATCAGCACGGGGAAGGAAACGGAGTCGTCAACCTGGTTGTCGAGTTTTTCGATGTAGATGATGTCTCCCTCGGAGACGCGATACTGTTTGCCGCCGGTCGCGATAATTGCGTACACTTGCAGCACCTCCATTACTTTACTCGCCGGGATCTGCAGGCATCTTTCAGCCACGAGGCAGCGCACACGCATTTAAGCCTCTCCCGAGCGGCTACCCCATAAACTACCACAGACAAAGCCCTGTGTCAATCTTTTTCCCATTTCGCGCGCTGCTGAAGCGCAGGCGGTATCATCGTTCACCTTACGGGAAACGCTTTGCGATTTTTGCGTCAGAGGGCAAAAAAGATGAAATTCGTGCTTGACAGAACGGCTGATATTTAATATTATATCTTCCGCAGTCTGAAACGGCTGCTGATGGGGAATTGTGTAACGGCAGCACCTACGACTCTGACTCGTATTGTCTAGGTTCGAATCCTAGTTCCCCAGCCATTTGCCTCCGTGGTCTAGTGGCCTAGGACACCGCCCTCTCAAGGCGGCAACACGGGTTCGAATCCCGTCGGAGGTGCCAAACGATAAGCGTTGAGAAATCAGCGCTTTTATTGTTTTATCAGGATTTTCAACAGGTTTCGTGATGCGGGGGTTGCGCGCCGCCGCTTTTTGCGCAGGGGAAATCAGCGGGGATGCCCTGAACCGGAAATGGACAGGGGGAGCCTGAACCGCGTGGACATCGGCAAAGAGCTGGCCGACAGCTACAGAACCGTGATGCGCAACAAGCAGTATTATCAAGTAATATATCAGGTAGCAGATAGATTCTTTGAGAGAAAGACAGTAATCAAAAATATAAACAGAGGCGATATATTCTACGATATAACAAAAATAGAAGACATTACCAATTCGTTTACGGCTAAATACGGGGGGAACCCGCAATACCGAGATCTTGGTAATGCCTCTATCGAAAGTATACCCGCTAAGGGGAGTAATAGTCAAGCGAAAAACAGCGAGCGTGAAACCGAGAA
>CAYZTQ010000039.1:0-18173 GCA_964481445.1 uncultured Christensenella sp.
TGCGCGGCGAGGCCGCGAGCCTTGCGTAGCAAGGGTTTCCTTGTCTCAATTCGCAATAGTCGCCTTCTTCGCGCTTACGCGCTTGAAGGTTCCTTTGCTCATTGGGGCTTCACTTCACTTGCTCCGCCACAGGCGGCGTTCAGTTTCGCCCCTTCCGCCGCCCGGAGAGCGTAGCGAAAAGGCGGATGGCCGGTTCCCCTCCCGTTGACAAACTTGGTTTGTCAACGGATTGAGTGACCGCTTAGCCGGTCACTCAACTGTGACCGATTTGGCCAGGTTCCTCGGCTTGTCCACGTCGTTGCCGCGCAGCGCCGCCACATAGTAGGCAAACAGCTGCAGCGGCAGGATGGTCAAGATCGGCTGCACGGCCTCCGGCAGCGCGGGCACCCGGATGCAGTGGTCGCAGAGGGAGGGGGCGGTTTCGTCGTCCTCCAGCGCTACGCCCAGCACATCAGCGCCGCGGGCCCTGACCTCCTGTATATTGCCTGCCATCTTTTCGCGCAGGCGTTTTTGTGTGCTGAGCGCGATCACCAGCGTGCCCTGCTCGACAAGCGAGATGGTGCCGTGCTTGAGTTCGCCCGCCGCCTGCGCCTCCGAGTGGATGTAGGAAATTTCCTTCAGCTTCAGCGAACCCTCCAGCGACAGGCTGTAATCGATGCCGCGGCCGATAAAATAAATATCGTTATGGTTAAAGTACTGCGAGGCCAGGTACTGCACCTGCTCCTTGTCGGCAAGCACCCTGCGGGCAAGCTCGGGCAGCTGTTCCAGCGCCCCGGTCAGCTCTTTCCGCTCGTTTTCACGGAGCCGCCCGCGCTCCTGCGCAAGATAGGCGGCCAGCAGGATCAGCGCGGCGATCTGCGCCGTGTAGGCCTTGGTGGTGGCGACGGCGATCTCGGGGCCTGCCCAGGTATAGAGCACATGGTCGGCCTCTCTTGCGATGGTGGAGCCGACCACGTTGACGATGGCCAGCGTTTTCACGCCGCGGCGCTTCGCCTCGCGCATAGCCGCGATGGTATCCGCCGTTTCGCCGGACTGGCTGATGACGATCAGCAGGTGGTCGTCCTCCAGAATGGGCGCGCTGTAGCGGAACTCGGAGGCGATGTCGGTTTCCACCGGGATGCCAAGGTATTTTTCGATCAGGTTTTTGCCAAGGCGCCCCGCGTGGTAGGCGGAGCCGCAGGCCACGATGTGTACCATGCGAAGGCGCTCGAGCCAGCCCCTGTCAAGCTTCAGCTCATCCAGATCGATCCGGCCCTCTTTGAGTCGAGGGCGGATGGTCTCCTTCAGCGACTCCGGCTGCTCCATCATTTCCTTCATCATGAAGTGCTCATAGCCGCCCTTTTCGGCCGCCGACACATCCCAGTTGACGCGGAAAACATCCTTTTGGATGGCTTCGCCGTAACCGTTGAAAAAGCGGATCTCCTCTTTGCTGAGCAGGGCGACCTCGCCGTCCTCCATCAGGTAGACGTCGCGCGTCAGGTTCAGGATGGCGGGGATATCGGAAACGATGTAACTTTCTCCCTCCCCCTTGCCCACGATGAGCGGGCTGTCCTTGCGCAGGGCCGCGATGCGGTCCGGCTGATCGAGGCTCAGGACGCCCAGCGCGTAGGAGCCGGAAAGGTGCGGCACGGCCGCCAGCAGGGTCTTGACCAGATCGCCCCGATCGTAATACTCGATCAGGTTTGAGATGACCTCGCTGTCGGTTTCGGAATAGAAGATATAGCCCTTGCTCTCCAGCATGGCCTTGATTTCGCGGAAGTTCTCGATGATGCCATTGTGCACCACAGCGAAGCGGCCGTTGTTGGAAAGATGGGGATGGGAGTTTTTATCGGAAGGCGCGCCGTGCGTCGCCCAGCGGGTATGGCCGATGCCGATGGAGCCGGGCACATCCTGCCCGTCGTGCGTATGCTCGCACAGAAGCTGCAGGCGGCCGCGCATTTTGTGCACGCCGATTTTATCGCCATCGATCACGGCGACGCCGGCCGAATCGTAGCCCCTGTACTCCAGCTTTTTGAGGGCCTCCAGCAAAATCGGCGCAGCCTTTCTGTCGCCGATGTACCCGACAACTCCGCACATAGATACTCTCCTTCGAACTCATCACAGCAAAATACAGCGCGGGCAGGCCCCGGCCGTGCCGCTGTGATATGAAACTGGGCGTTTGAACGCAAACGCATTAACGGAAACAGGGCATATTATCCACAGCATCCCCTGCCTTGTCAATACAAAAAGCCAATCCGAAACAGTTTCTCGCTCTTGTTTGCCGGGGCACGGGCTTAATGTTATAATACCTTCAAAACCTAAGGCAGGGAGAAACTGGCGATGGTATCCATCTACGAAATCGCGAGGCAGGCGGGCGTATCGCCCTCCACAGTGGCCCGCGCCCTCAGCGGCAAGGGGTATTGCAGCGCTGAAAAAAAGCAGAGAATACTGGAGCTGGCCAAAAAGCTGGATTACAGCCCCTCTCACGCCGCGAGGACGCTCAAAAGCAACATCACCAGCAAGGTGCTTTTCTGCATCCCCGATATTTACAACCCCTTTTATTTCAGGATGATCCGCGGCGTCAGCGAGGTGCTGGAAAAGCACGACTATCTGCCGCTTTTGTGCCCCACCAGGGGCGAGGCGGGGCTGGAGCTGCGCATGGTGCAGAACCTGCGCGAGGGCTGGGGCGACGGCATGGTCTTTGTTTCCTTTAACTTTACGCCCGAGAATATTGCCGCCGTCAACTCCGCCCAGCGGCCCGTGGTGCTGACCAACAACTACCCCGAAAGCCCCAATGACCAGTTTGACAGCGTGTATGTCGACACCTTTGAGGGCATCGCGATGGGCTGCCGGCATTTTATCGCGCAGGGCATCCGGGATATCGGCTATATCGGCGGCAACCCCGCCGTGCAGACGGGGCGGGAACGCCTGGCGGGCTACAGCCACGCGCTGAAAGAGGTGGGCATCCCCATGAATCCCGATTGGGTACTGGGCGGAGATTTCTCCACTGCCTCGGGCGAAGCGGCCATGCGCCGCCTCGCCGCCCTGCCCAAGCGCCCCGAGGCGCTGGTGGTGGCCAACGACCTGATGGCCATCGGCGCGCTCAAGGTCTGCCGCGAGCTGCATATCAGGGTACCGGAAGACCTTAAAATCATCGGCATGGATGACAGCGACTCCGCGCAGCTGATTGGCCTTTCCTCCATCCAGATGATGGAAGAGGAGATCGGCCGCGGCGCGGCGGAGCTGCTGATGGACAGGATCACGGGCGGCCAGCGCGCCAGAAGGACCATCCGTCTGCTGCCCAAATTGAGCGTGAGGGAATCCAGCGAGAAGCGCTGATATTCTTGCCGGGCCGGATTGATCCGGCCCCTTTTATGTGAGGCGGCCTACACGGATGCAGTAGATAATATCCGGCCGCCTTGACAATTATGGTCAAAGAGTGCTACTCTTTATCCATGAAATGGATGTCACAGTGAAGGGCGTCGGCAGACGATCAAAGCGGCATCCCTTCGGCGGCCGCAGACAGGTTTTCGTGTCGACCGCAGCGCAGAAAGACTGATTTTTTGAAAGCCACCCGGTGGCGCGTTATTATTTTTTTCTGTATGACATCGATACCACATCCTCCTGCGGATTGGAGGGATACATCAGGATGAAACTGGAAAATGACAGGCTTCTGGCCGCGTTCAGCCAGACGGACGGACGCCTGACCCGGCTGTTTGATAAAAAGCTGCGAAGGGAGTATCTGGCGGATTCTTCCGCCGTCCCTCCCTTCCGTGTGATGACCGAATGCGGGATTCTGACGCCCCCGGCGGTTTTTTCCTGCCGCTTGCCGGGCGACGGCTCTCTGACCCTCAGCTGGGCGTTTGAAGGGGCGAGCCTGCAGGCCTCCATCCTGCTGTTGGAAGACGGCCTCAGCTTCCGCGCGGCGCTGCAAAACAGCCCGCGGTCGGATTTTCGCGTCTTTGAATACCCCCTGATCGGCCCGCTGAAGGACTACGGGAAGAGCGGCTTTCTGGCGCACAGCTACGCGACCGGCATTCTGGTGAGCGACCCTCTGCGCAGCCTGCCCGAAGTCGAGGGACCGCGGCGCTATCTGCCCTACCCTGAGAGCTTTTCCGGCGCTTCCATGCAGTTTTTTACCTACTATGAGGAAGGCCGCGGCGGGCTGTATTTCGCCGCGAAGGACGGCGAAGCGCACCAGAAATGGCTGAACTTTTACGTGGAAAAAGGGCAGCTGCTCGCCAGCCACATGTACGGCTATGAGGAAATCGGCCCGGGTACGCTGCTGGATATGCCTTATGCTTTTGAGCTGCGTCTCACCGCGGGCGATGGCTGGGAAGAGGCCGCGGAGCTGTATAAGCCCTGGGCGCTCAGGCAGCGCTGGGCGCGGCGCGGCAGAGCCTGGGACCGCGGGGAGCGCGAAAAGGCCGTCTGGCTGCTGGAAGAGGCGGGCGCGGCCACCTTCGGCATCAACGCCGGGCACGACCGAACAAAGTGGCTGAACCGCTACCGAAAGGATATCGGCACCAGAATCTTTCATATCCTCGGCCCCGACTGGACAAGGCAGCCGCAGAATTTTTACAACAGCCTGCCGGGCGATCTGGAGGATTGGGCGCCCGACAATTTCAGCCAGGCGAACCTTGATAACCTCAAGCGACACGGCGACCCCTTCGCCGCCTTTGAGTTTGACTTCTTCGTGGGGCTGGACAAAACCAACCCTGGGAAGCTCAGGCCGCACCTGCAGCGCTTCCCCGACCCCGGCTACAGCCACGACGGCTACCGCTTCAGCATGCTGTGCCCCGCCGATCCCTTTACCAAAGCCTTCCACCGGGAAAAGAACCTCCGGATGCTGCGCCGCGCCGGCATGGACGCCATGTACTACGACATCTCGGCCAACAACCTCATCAAAATCTGCCTTGCGGAAAACCACGGCCACAAGCCCGGCGGCGGACAGGCGATCACGGAAGGCTATCAGGAGGTCTACCGCGACACCAAACAGGCGCTGGACGCGGAAGCAGGCAAATACATTCCGCTGGGCACCGAAATGATGAACGAGACCCTGCTTTCTGAGCTCGACTTTTATCAGGCAAGAGCCTGGGCCCAGCCTTCCTCCACGCTGGAAACCTGGCCGCTGCGTGAGCAGATGCGAAACGGCAGCGCGAAAATGATTCCGCTGTTCAGCTTCGTGTACCACACTCTGGGCACCGTGCGGCTGGACGGCTGGGGCAAGCTGGTGGAGGAAACCGGCAGCTACTTTTATTACATCGTTTCCCGTGTCTACCTCTGGGGCGGGCTGTACGAGCTCAACCATGAGTACAGCCCCATGGAGGCGCTGGACGGCGAGGAAACGCGCGGGGAGGAGCATTACTTCCGCTTCGACCCGCAGGGCTGCGCCTACAGCGAAAAACGCGCCCGCTACCTCCGGCAGTTCGCCTTCGCGCGTACCGGCGCGGCGAGCCCCTACTGGGCCTACGGCGAGATGAAACGCCTGCCGCCGCTGCGCCTGCCCGAAACGGAATACAGCTGGTACCACTATAACCACGGCCAGCAGGACTCTTCCTACAAGGCGAGGGGCGTTTATCAGGCCGAGGCCATCGTCGCCGCCTGCTACGCCCACCCCGAAAGCGGCTGCGCGCTGTTTCTTGCAAACGCGACGGAAAGCGCCCAGCCCGTCACCCTCGCCCTCTCCCACGCGGCGCTTGATCTGCCGCATGGGGACAAAACGCTCTCCCTCCGCCGCGGCTTTGGCGGCGAGAGGCTGATCACCGATGATTTAGGCAGACTGCGCGAAGGGGAAAAACGGGAGCTTTGCCTCACGCTGGTCCCCCTCACGCTATACATGCTCGAAATCTTATAAAGTAAAGGAGGACCCCACCCGTGAAGAAAATCCTATCCTTCGTGCTGGCTCTCAGCCTGCTGCTCTCGCTGGGAACCCTGACCGCGCTGGCTTCTGAGAAGGTCGAAATCACCTTCTGGAAACAGCTGTTCGAGGAGTTCGACCAGGAATGGACCACCAAAATGGTGGACGAGTTCAACGCCCAGTCAGACAAGATCCACGTAAACCTTGAGTTTGTCGATCAGGGCGCTCTGGCCGAGCGCATGACCGCCGCCCGCGCCGCCGGTACGGCCCCGGATGTCTACATGGTCAACTACTCCAACCTGGCCACCGACGTGCGGCAGGGCTACAACCTGCCCACCACCAGCCTGATCCCCAAGGAAGCCTACGAGGATCTGTATGAGAACGTGCTGGAAATGATGACCGTTGACGGCGAAGTCTACGGCTACCCGCACCTGCTGGAGCCCGCCGCCGTGATGTACTACCGCAAGGACATGCTGGAAGCGGCCGGCTTTGACCACCCGCCCAAGACCTGGCAGGAGCACATTGACATGGCCAAGGCCATGACCACCGGCGACGTCTTCGGCACCACCATGAACACCGAATGGTCGATGTGGGGCTGGGAGCATACCGCCATGGGCCACTGGCCGCTGACGGAAGACTGGACCAAGGCCGACATCAAGGATCTGGCCCCGCTGCTCAACTACATCAAGAATCTCTATGACGATGAATCCGCCCCCGCGCAGGCGCTGGACGGCTACAACAGCTCGGCGCAGCTGGTCGCCAACGACAGCGTCGCCATCACCTTCTCCGGCTCCTGGGGCATCGGCGCCCTGCGCAACGACTGGCCCGAAATGGTGGATAAGATCGGCGTAGCCGCCGTACCCACCGAAGACGGCAAGCCCTTCCAGAGCACCATGGGCGGCTGGACCTATCAGATCGACGCGAAAAGCAAGAACCCCGAAGCCGCAGCCGAGTTCATCACCTGGCTGCTGGCTGACGACCCCTCCCGACCCGCCGCCTTCTTTGAGGCCGCCCACTTCTCCAAGTACACGGTGCGCAAGTCCGTTGACAAGTGGTTGGTAGAAAACACCAAGGCCTCTGAGGACGAATGGCTGCAGGTCGTCGCCCGCGACATCATCCCCTACGGCATCAAGGAGCCTTCCTATCCCTGGGATGTGTCCGCCTTCCTGCTGGCCGCGATGAACGAAGTGGTGATCAACGGCGTTTCCGCCGAGGAAGCCCTCGCGACCGCCGAGAAGGAAATCAACGCCTTCATCGAAAACAGCAAGCTGGTTAAGCCCCAATAATCTATAAGCTCTGCCGGGGGAAGGCGGCTCGCCGCCTTCCCCCGATACGACTGACAAACCATGTGGGTGGTGCAGGAGGGTTTTGCCCTCCTGCCGGCAATCGGCCTCGGCGACATGCGCGGCGAGGCCGCAAGCCTTGCGCAGCAAGGGTTTCCTTGCTATCCGCCGCCCGGAGAGCGCAGCGAAAAGGCGGATAGCCGGTTCCTTCTCCCGTTGACAAACTGTGTTTGTCAACGTTTTAGGAACGATGGGCTCTTTTGCTTCGCAGCGCCCCTTGCTCTCACACGTACAACAAAGGAGGCGTGCACATGGCCAAAAGTCCCGCGGTCGGTCTCACTTCGCTGCGGCGCAAAGACCACGCGACCGCGTATCTGATGATTCTCCCCTCCCTGGTGATGCTGGGCATCTTCGTATTTACCCCGCTTTTCATGGCGCTTGAAAAGAGCCTGACCAACTGGCAGCTGTACCACGGATCGGAATACATAGGCTTTGAAAACTTCCGCATTGTGCTGGGCAACACGCTGTTTCGCAAATCGCTTGAGAATATCGTGCGCTTTGTGCTGATGATCGTGCCCGCGCAGTTTGTGTTTTCCTTTCTGTTCGCGCATGTGCTGCGCGGCATGCACCAGAAGGCGAGCGCCCTGATCAAGACCGCCATCTACATCCCCACCGTCATTTCGGGCGTGGTGGCCAGCGTGATCTTCCTGTTCATCTTCCACTATCAGGGTGGCATCCTCAACTGGCTGGTGCGCCAGCTGGGCTACAAGCGCATCGGCTTTCTGGCCGAGCCGGGCCTCGCCCAGATGTCCATCTCCGTCACCTCCATCTGGATGGGCTTCGGCTACAACTCGCTGATCATGTTCGCGGGTCTGCAGAACATCCCGCAGAGCTACTATGAGGCGGCCGAGGTGGACGGCGCCACGCGCTTCAAGCAGCTGATTTACATCACGCTGCCTTCGATGAAAAACACCTTCATCCTGATTCTCATCAGCCTGATGACGGGCACGCTGCAGATGTTCGACCTGCCCTACATGATGTTCGGCGGCGCGGGGCCGGTCAACAGCACGCTGACCCCGATGGTCTATGTGTACAACAACTTCAAGAGCGCTGAATACTCCCTCGGCTACACCATCGCCTCGGCGCTGCTGCTGATGATCGTCATCGGCACGCTCAACAGCCTGGTGTTCACCGTGATCGGCTCTCAGAAGTCGCAGGACGAGTGAGGAGGAAGCGATGCGAAACGAATTGAAACACCGCGGCAGGCCGCACACGGCAAGAACCGTCTTCACCATCCTCGCTGTCATCGTCACCCTGTTCTCCGTCTTCCCGCTGCTTTGGATGTTCGTCTCCTCCTTCAAGGAGGGCAAGGAGGTGCTGCGCGCCAACCCGCTGCGCTTTTTCCCCAGCCAGTGGATACAGACCAATTTTCAGAAGCTGGCGGAAGACAGAACCTATCCCTTCTGGCAGTCGATGCGCTCCACCGCCTTCGTGTCGGTCAGCGCGGCGCTGCTGTCGATCGCCATCAACTCCATGGCGGCCTACGCCTATGCCCGCATTGAGTTTACCTTCAAAAGCTTTCTCTGGCGGCTGACGGTGCTGTCGATGTATATCCCGGGCCTCACCATCCTCGTCACCAGCTTTGTGGTGGTCAACAACCTGGGGCTGCTGGACAGCTACTGGGTGCTGATCCTGCCGGGCCTTGCCAGCGCCTATTCCATCTTCTTTTTCAGACAGTTCTTTCTCAATATGCCCATGGCGGTGGAGGAGGCCGCGCTGATCGACGGGGCCAGCCGCTTCCGCATTTTTTACAGCATTTTCATCCCCAACGCCAAATCGCCCTATGTCATCATGGGCACGGGGACCTTCCTGGGCTACTGGAACAGCTTCCTCTGGCCGGCCATGACGGTGACCAACCAGAAGTATGTGCAGGTGATGCAGGTCATCCGCTCGTACAACAACGTTTACGCCAACAACTACGGCGTGGTGCTGGCGGGCTCGCTGCTGGCAGCCCTGCCGCCGGTACTGCTCTTTCTGGTGTTTCAGCGCTACATCGTGAAAGGCCTGATGATTTCGGGCATCAAATGACAGGCATACCCGCTCTGCCGCCCGATGCGGGCGCAGGGCCGAAAATATAAAAACAGGAGCGAACTATGAGCAAGTACTTTTCCCCCGAGCTTTCCAACCTCTACCGGGCGCGCCCCGGCAAAAGGCTGCGCGTCTCCAGCTGGGATACCACCGGCGGCAACGATGACCGCTGGCATGTGCAGCCCGGCGAAACCGCCGTTCTGGCCGATATCGAGGGATCCGGCTGCGTCACCCATATCTGGATGACCCTGATGAACGACCCCAGGGATGAGGAACATTTCCTGCGCAAATCCGTTCTCAGGATGTACTGGGACGGCGAGCAGCAGCCGAGCGTGGAGGCGCCGATCGGCGACTTCTTCGGCATGGGCCACGCGCAGAGCAAGAACTTTGTGTCTGAGCCCCTGCAGATGAGCCCGGAAAACGGCCGCGGTTTCAACTGCTGGTTCCCCATGCCCTTCAGAAAGGGCGCGCGCATTGAAGTAGAAAACCAGGGCACGCTGCCGCTGCTCACCTACTTCTACATCGACTACGAAGCCGGCATTGAAATCGAGGAGGACGCGCTGTACTTCCACGCCCTCTGGCACAGGGAATGCCCCACCAAGGGCACCGACGACAGCGGCGACAACCGCGCCTGGTGCTTCGGCGGCGAGAACACCACGGGCAAAAACAACTATGTCATTTTGGAAGCCGAGGGCCGCGGGCACTATGTGGGCTGCAACATCAACATCCACAACCTGCGCGAAAGCAACCTCTGGGACTGGCCGGGCGAGGGCGACGATATGATCTTTATCGACGGCGCGAAGTGGCCGCCGACCCTGCACGGCACCGGCACGGAGGACTACGTCAACATGTCCTGGTGCCCGCAGCAGGAATACAGCGCCCCCTACCACGGCATCATTCTGGGCGGCAAGGAGAACTGGAAGGGCAAAATCACCTACTACCGCTACCATGTGCGCGACCCGATCAGCTTTGAGAAGGAGATCCGCGTCACCATCGAGCACGGCCATGACAACCACCGCAGCGACGACTGGAGCACCACGGCCTACTGGTACCAGCAGGAGCCGCACAAGCCCTTTGATAAGATGCTGCCGGTCGAGAAAAGGCTGCCCCTTGACGAGGAAGCGCTGCGCTGGCAGCGGCCCGGGGAAGTGAAATGAGGGCCCGTCTGATGGCGCTGATCACGGCGGCGCTGCTGCTTTCGGGCGGCGCGCTGGCCGCCCCCCTGCCGCTGGGCGAAGACGCTGGCGTGGGCACGCTGCCCGGCAAGCAGTGGGCACTGCACGATCTTTCCGGCCTCAAGACGGAAAAAATTACCCAGATCACCGGCGAGAACACGGAGAACAAGACCCTTTCCCGTTTCGGCGTCTGGGGCACCGATCTTGGCAGCATGGCCGAGCTGAACGGCAGGGTGTACCTGTTCGGCGGCGATACCTTTGAAAGCGAAAGCAATGCCAACTGGCGCAGCAACGTGCTGTTTGTCATCGAGGATGACGACCCATCTGACGGCCTCACCATCACGAATGCCGTGACCGATAAGCGCGGCAAGGCGAAGGAGCTGCTGCGCAGCCTCAAGACCGACCATAAGGAAATGACGGTCATCCCCACCAATCTGTTTGCCGCAAACGGCAGGCTGTACTGCATCTACATGAGCGTCAGCCACTGGGGCGACCCCGGAAAGTGGGACGCCCGCTACAGCGGCCTTGCCGTCTCAAAAGACGAGGGGCAGACCTGGGAAAAGCTGAAGGATGTGCATTGGCCGGGCGAGAGCGGCTTTATCCAGACCGCGAACGCGCAGATCGAAGACACGATGTACATCTGGGGCATCCCCTCCGGCCGCTTCGGCAGCGTGTACCTGATGAAGGCGCCCGCGGACCGGCTGGAAGATTTCGAGGCCTACAGCTACTTTGTGGGCAGGGATGAAGCGGGCGCGCCGCTCTGGCAGCAGGGCAGTGAGGGCATCGAAAAAGCCGCCCCCGTCATCGAGGCCCCGGCCGGCGAGATCAGCGTCATCTACAACGAGTACCTCGGCAACTTCATCATCACCTACCTGAACGAAAAGAAGGCCGCCATCGTGATGCGCGAGGGCCTGACCCCCTGGGGAGAGTTCGGCCAGGAATACGTGCTGGCCCGCGGCGCGCAGTACCCCGCCCTCTACGGCGCCTTCATGCTGCCCAAATACGTGGAAAACAAGGGGCAGAGCTTCTACTTCGCGATGAGCCAATTCTTCCCCATCTACAACATCATGTGGATGAAGACGACGCTGGAATAAGCCTCTGACAAACGAAGCCCCGGTGAGATACCTCTCTCACCGGGACTTTTGCTTTGCTGAAAGCAGGTTATTTGACTTTCGGGTGCCTCGTGCTCCTTCTTCTACGCAGGGGCTGGGGCTGCTCTTTTTCGAGCGGGGCCTTGCCCTGCAGCTGGAAGAGCTCGTCGCGGTAACGGGCGGCCTTTTCAAAGTCAAGGTCGCCGGCAGCAGAGAGCATCTTATCCTCCAGAGCCCTGATCAGCGCTTCCTTATCCTCGGCCGTCACATTGTCGCCGTAGCGCTCCTCAGTATCGGCGGCGATCTCGATCAGCGCGCGCACGGCGGAGTTGATGCTTTCGGGCGTGATGCCGTTCTTTTCGTTATAGGCGCGCTGCAGGTCGCGGCGGCGGGTAGTCTCGGCGATGGCGCGCATCATGCTGTCGGTCGGCTGATCGGCGTACATGATGACCCGGCCGTCCGTGTTTCGGGCGGCGCGGCCGATGGTCTGCACCAGGCTGGTCTCGCTGCGCAGAAAGCCCTCCTTGTCCGCGTCCAAAATGGCAACCAGTGACACTTCCGGCAGGTCAAGACCCTCTCGCAGGAGGTTGATCCCCACCAGTACGTCGTAAACGCCGAGACGCAGGTCGCGTATCAACACCATACGCTCCATGGTCTTGATTTCGGAGTGCAGGTAGCGCACGCGCACGCCGTTCTCGCGCAGGTAGTCGGTCAGCCGCTCGGCCATCTGCTTGGTGAGGGTGGTCACCAGCACCCGCTGTCCCTTCTCCGCCACCTTGCGCAGTTCGCCCAGCAGGTCGTCCACCTGCCCTGAGGCGGGCCGCACCTCGATCTCGGGGTCGAGCAGGCCCGTCGGCCGGATGATCTGCTCCACCGTCTGCTCGGAGCGCTCGGCCTCATAGGGGCCGGGTGTGGCCGACACGAAGGTGACCTGCCGGATGCGCTCTTCAAACTCGTCAAACATCAAGGGGCGGTTGTCAAAGGCGGAGGGCAGGCGGAAGCCGTAGTCGACCAGCGTGTTCTTGCGCGCGCGGTCGCCCGCGTACATGGCGCGTATCTGCGGCACCGTCACATGGCTCTCGTCGATGAAGCAGATGAAATCCTCCGGAAAGTAATCCAGCAGCGAATAGGGCGGGTCGCCCGCCTTGCGGCCGTCAAAATAGCGACTGTAGTTCTCAATCCCGGTGCAGAAGCCGATCTCGCGCAGCATCTCGATATCATAGCGCGTGCGCTGGGCGATGCGTTGGGCCTCCAGCAGCAGGCCTTCCTTCTCAAAGTACTCGATGCGCTCCTTGAGGTCGCGCTCGATGTTTGCGATCTGCTCCTCCCTGCCCTCCACGCCCGTCACATAGTGCGTGGCGGGAAAGACCGCGAAGTGGTTGACCGCGCGGATAACGTGGCCGGTGGTGATCTCAAACTCGCTGACGCGCTCGATCTCATCCCCGAAAAACTCGACGCGCACGCCGTTCTCGCGGCTGCCGGCGGGGATGATCTCCACCACGTCGCCCCGCACGCGGAACATGCCTCTGGCAAAGCCGATGTCGTTGCGCTCGTACTGGATGCTGACCAGCTGCTCGGCCAGCTCTTCCCGCGTCATGCGCATGCCGGGACGCATGGAAATCATCTGCCCCGTGTACTCGCTGGGGTCGCCCATCGAGTAGATGCAGGAGACCGAGGCCACGATGATGACGTCGCGCCGCTCGCGCAGCGCCGCGGTGGCGGAGTGGCGCAGGCGGTCGATCTCGTCGTTGATGGACGCGTCCTTCTCGATATAGGTATCGCTGGAGGCGATATAGGCCTCCGGCTGGTAATAATCGTAATAGCTGACGAAGTATTCCACCGCGCTGTCCGGAAAGAAGGCGCGGAACTCGCTGCACAGCTGCGCCGCCAGCGTCTTGTTGTGCGCGATGACGAGGGTCGGCCGCTGCACCTTTTCAATGACGGAGGCCATGGTAAAGGTCTTGCCCGAACCCGTGACGCCAAGCAGGGTCTGCGCCTTCATGCCGCTGTTAAACCCCTTCGCCAGCGCCTCAATGGCCTGGGGCTGGTCGCCCCGGGGCTTGTAATCCGATACCAGTTTGAACTCATCCATCTTTCAGGCCGCCTTTCCGCGCCTTGCGCAGCTTGTATCAGTATACCCGCCCGCGCCGCGGGTCACAAGCCGGGCGTCCCGTATTTGTTTCCAACTCATTACAGAAAGATTGCAAAATATTCGAGATATCGGTATAATATTTCAGCACGGCCCGGTCGCACGGCCGGCAGGAAGGAAGCCTATGACCACAGATCCACGCAGCCTGATCTACGCGCTGCTTCAGAATGTACGGCAGGTTATCGTCGGCAAGGATGAGGCCATCGAGCTGGCGCTGATCGCCCTTTTGTGCAGGGGCCATGTGCTGATCGAGGATGTGCCGGGCGTCGGCAAAACCACGCTGGCCAGCGCGCTGGCCCGCTCGCTCAACTGCTCGTTCAAGCGCATCCAGTTTACCCCGGACGTGATGCCCTCCGACGTGACGGGCTTTACCATGGTCAATATGTCCTCAGGCGAGATGGAGTTCAAGCCCGGCGCCGTGGATACGCAGATTCTCCTCGCGGATGAAATCAACCGCACCTCGCCCAAAACCCAGTCAAGCCTTTTGGAAGTGATGGAGGAGGGACAGTCCACCGTGGACGGCGTCACCCGCCAGTTGCCCCGGCCTTTCATGGTGTTGGCCACGCAGAACCCCATCGACTTCGTAGGCACCTATCCCCTGCCCGAGGCGCAGATGGACCGCTTTTTTCTGCGCATCTCCATCGGCTACCCCACGGTGGAGGAAGAGCTGGACGTGCTCGACCGCTACTCGGGGCAGGAATCGCCGATGAAATCGCTTTCCCCCGTGTGCAGCGCGCAGGAGGTGCTGCACATGCAGGATATGGTGGGCACCGTCTATTGCAGCCGCGAGGTGCGCGTGTACGTGGCCACCATCGCCGCGGCGACCCGCTCAAGCAGCGCCCTGCAGCTGGGCGTATCGCCCCGCGGCTCCATCGCGCTGGTGCGCGCGGCGCAGGCCTGCGCTGTGCTTTCGGGGCGCGATTACATTCTGCCGGACGACGTGCGCCGCATGGCGCTGCCGGTGCTGAGCCACAGGCTGATTCTGACGCCCGAAGCCCGCATGCGCGGCATGAGCGCCGAGGGCATACTGCGCCAGCTGCTCGATACCCTGGCGGTGCCCGGCAAGCAGGCATGACCTCGCGGTTTTTGATCGCCCTGTGCGCCCTGCTGGTGTCGGCGCTTTGCGCGCTGTCTCTGGGCGGGCGCATCTTTTATCTGGCCGCGTGGGCGCTGTCTCTGATGATGCTGTACAGCCTCGCGAGCCTTCTATTATCCTTCCGGCTTCTGTCTGTCAGGCAGAGCATAGAAAACAGCAAGCTGGAGCGCGGGGAGCGCACCAAGCTTCATATCAGCCTTGCCAGCCGCAGCTTTCTGCCGATCGCCGCGCCGGAAATGACCCTGACCCTGCCCGAGGGGGAGAGCTTTCTCAGCTTCGAGCCGGGTTTTCTGCGCGCGCGCACGGCCAGCCTGCCGGTCTATCTGCCGCATGTCGGCCTTGCCGAGGCGGGCATCAAGGCCCTGTACCTGCGGGACATCTTTCACCTGTTCCGCGTGAAGAAGCGCACGGGGCAGAAGCCGCCGCAGGTGGTGGTGCTTCCCCGGCCCTTTGACGTAGATAAGCTGCAGAGCGCCCAGCGCGACGACGGGCGCGCGCTGCCGGGCCAGACGAGCGAGGATATCACCGCCCCGGACGACGTGCGCGCCTTCCGCGAGGGCGACCCGATGAAGCGCATCCACTGGAAGCTGTCCTCCCGAAAGCGGGAGCTGCTGGTGCGCCGCTTTGAGCTGCCCGCGCCGCCAGACACCCTGGTGCTGATGGACTGCTACGACCCGGTGGGCTATGAGGGCGCGGCGGACGGCCTGAGCCGCCTCAAGGACACGCTGACCGAAACCGCCCTCGCCGTCACCAAAATGCAGATGGAGGGCGGCAACCCCGTGCGGCTGCCGCTCTACGGCGCACGCGTGGGCGAATTCAAGGCGGACAGGGAAGGCTCGCTCACCCTTTTGCAGGAGCAGCTGGCCTACCAGATTTTCCGCGGCGGCGAGCCCTTTCCCAAGGTATTGAACGTGGAGCTGCGGCGCATGCGGCGCACCGGCGCCACCATCGTCATCACCACCAGGCTGGACGCCGACATTGTGGAGGGCGTCAATCATATCCGGCGCTCCGGCCCCAGCGTGCGCTTCTATCTGGTGACCTTTGACCCTGAAAACAGGGAGTATGAGCAGTATGTTGCCCAGCTGCAGAACCATCTGGTGGAGGTGTGCTATGTTACGCCTGCCTGACCGGCTGCGGCGCGGCCTTGCGGACGCCGGGCTGCTGACGCTGTGCACCTGGGCCATTGTGTGGCCTGCGCTGCACATTTTCACGCTGGAAAGAGAAAGCGGCCGGGCGCTGCTGTTCACCTGCCTGCTGGCGCTGGTCGTCTCCGTCATCTCGGCCCTGCGGCAGCGCTGGCTGCGGGCAGGGGCGCGGTTTTTGCTGCTGGCGGGTGGCCTGTGGTGGGCGCTGTCTTCTCCCCTTGTTTCCGCCCTGCAGGCCCTGATTGCGGCCTCGGCGGCCTACCGCCCCGCGCAGCACATCGTGCTGCTGTATGCCGACCTGTTGATCCCGCTTTTTGTCGCGGTGATGATGCCCTATGTGCGGCTGCTTATGCAGGGCGAGCCGAGTTTTTCTGCGCCCCTGCTTTTGACCAACGTGATGATGATCTGGTTCGCGGGCGCGCGCCAGACCCTGACCGCCTATCTGCCGGCCATCGCCGCCCTGCCGCTGCTTTACGCCTACGCGGCGCAGGCCCAAAGCGAGCCGGGAAGCCCGGGCAGCCCCAGGCGCAGCTTTCTCAAAGCCGTCCCCGTGGCCCTGCTGATCGCGGCGCTGGCATTTTCACTGACGCCCCCCTACCGCAGCACCCTGCCCGCCCTTGAAAAGAAGGCGGACGAGCTGCGGCAGCTGATCAACGACTACTTTTTCTTTACCGATTCGAGAGAGAACTTCGCCCTTGCCTCCGAGGGCTATCAGCCGATGGGCGAGAAGGGGCTGGGCGGAAAGCCCGCCATCTCCAACACCCCGGTCATGGAGGTGGAGACGGACAGGCGGGTGTACCTGCGCGGCGGCATCCTGAACCTCTACAACGGCCGCGCCTGGTACGACACGTTGTCGAACGAGCGCTACGGCTACGCCACGATGCGCTTTGCCGCGCTTCGCGACGCGCTGCTGGACGCGAACCTGCCCGAAAAGGCGCTGCGCCCGCGCCAGGACAGCCTGAGCGTTAAGATGCTCAGCCCCATGCCCTCCACGCTGTTTGTGCCCCAGAGGCTGCGCTCTCTCAATACGCAGGAGGGCATGGTGCCCTACCTGAACGCGGCCAGCGAGATGTTTATCACCAGAAATCTGGAGCCTGGCGACGGTTATACCCTCAGCTACGAGCCCTATATCGCGGGCACGCAGCAGACGGACAGCCTGGCCGCCCGCCTTTCAGGAGCGCAGGACCCGCGTTTTGAAGAGATGAAGCGCGACTACCTGCAGCTGCCGAGCCACCTGCAGCCGGACGGGCAGGTCGCCACGCTGGCGCGCGGCATCGTGGGCGGCGAGAGCGACCCCTATCAAAAAGCGCTGCTGATCCGCGGCTATCTGAAAAGCCACTTTACGTATACGCTGGATGTGAAGAACGCGCCGGAAGACCTTGATTTTGTGGCGCACTTTCTGCAGACAAAGCAGGGCTACTGCACCTACTTCGCCAGCGCCATGACGGTGCTGGCCCGCTCCGCCGGGCTGCCTGCCCGCTACATCGAGGGCTTCGTGGCCATGCCGGCGGAAGGCGGCGCGCCCAGCCTGATCACCGGGCAGAACGCCCACGCCTGGACGGAAATCTACATCCCTGCCCTTGGCTGGGTCACCTTTGACGCCACAGCCACCACGGGCGAGCTGCCCCCGCAGCCGGACGGGGATGGCGGCGGAAGCGGCGAGACGACACCGCCGCCCGAAAACGAGCCCCAGCCCGAGCCCACCCGGACCCCGGGCGAAGCGCCCTCCAGCAGCGAAAGCCCAAACCCCAGCCCGACGCCGAAGCCCACCTCCCCGCCCGAGAACCAGCCGCAGGAGGAGCCTCAAAATGAGACGCAGCGCGGCGGCGGCTTCCCCTGGCTGTGGCTGCTTCTATTGCTCGCAGCCTTCGCCCTGACGGTCTGGCGGGTGCGCGCCAGCGAGCCGCACAGGCGGGCCGCAAAGCAGAAGGACAGCACGCAGAAGTTCTTGATCTACTGGCACGCGCTGTGCGCCGCCCTCGCGCAACAAGGCCTGCAGATGCAGCCGCAGGAGACCCTGCGCGCCTACGCCCGGCGAATCGCGCCGCAGGACGCTGGGCTTGCCGGCCTGGCCGACACGGTTTCCGCCGTGCTCTACGGCAGAAAACAGGCCGCAGAGCAGGACGTGACGGTCGCGCGGCTTTCCTATCAGAGCGTCTATACCGCCCTGCCTCGGATAAAACGCATACTGCTTGCCGCCTCCCGGCTGCGGGAAGACCTCCGGCAGCAGGCCGCCGCCGCCCTCCGGGCCGCGGAAAAGCCCTTCAGGCAGCTTTTTGAACATGTAAAAGCCCTCCTGCCGAAAAG